>NZ_JBAKHV010000005.1:0-184065 GCF_036906775.1 Micromonospora sp. CPCC 205561
CGCCACCGCCGCACCGACCACCCCACCCCACCCCGCGCCACCCCCACCCCCCACTAGGCCCCCACCCCCCGGCGCCCCGCCCTCTCCCCCGCCCCGTCGCGCGATCTTGCGGTTTGCGCCCCGGCGAAGGGTGCGAATCGGGCGGCCGTGGGGCCACAAGTGCAAGATCGCGAGCCGGGTCAGGGCGGGGCGGGGGCAGGGCGGGGGCGGGGCGGGGCGGGGCGGGGCGGGGCGGGGCGGGGAGGCGCGGGGGGGGGTCAGGGGAGGGGGGTGGTCAGCAGGGTCGCGAGGGTGCCCAGGACGAGGAAGGGGCCGAAGGGGAGGTGGCTGCGCCAGCCGACGCGCCGGGTGGCCAGGAGCGCGACGCCGACCAGCCCGGAGAGCAGCAGGGCGAGCACCAGGCCCGCCACCGGGACGGTCCAGCCGTACCAGCCCAGCAGCACGCCGACGCCGAGCGCCAACTTGGCGTCGCCGAGGCCGAATCCGCGCCGGCCGAGCAGCAGCGTGCTGGTGGCGAAGAGGAGCGCCAGGACGACGCCCGCGACGGTCGCGCGCAGCCAGGGCCCCGGGCCTGCCCCGGCGAGCCCGGCCGTCCCGAGCAGCAGCCAGGTCCCGGCCGCGGCGGGCCAGGTGAGCCGGTCCGGCAGCCGGTGCACCGCCGCGTCGACGAACACCAGCGGGATCGCCCAGCCCAGCCACCAGGCGGTGGCCGCCAGCACGACGACGGGCGGCCCGACCAGCAGCAGCGTCCCGAGCGCCGCCGCGACGGCGAACTCCACCGCGCCGGGCGGCGGGCCGACGCGTGCCCGGCACCGCCCGCACCGGGCCGCCGGGCCCAGCGCCGGCCAGGGCCGCGCCAGCCCGATCGGGGCGCCGCACGCCCCGCACCCGGTCCGGGTCGCCCGCCCCGGCGGTACGGCGTGCCGGACCACGGCGAGCCGGAGGACCGGGGCGAGCGCGAGAACGGCCAGCAGCCGCGCCCCCGGCGAGGCGACCGGCGGCACGGGCGGCTCCGCCACGAGCGGCGGCCCGGTCAGCGCCATGCGCGCCCGCCGACCCGGCCGGCCCCGCCGACCTCGCCGACCCGGCCGAGCCCGCCAGCCCCGCCGGCCCCGCCGACCCGACCGAGCCGACCGAGCCCGCCGAGCCGGCCGACCCGACCGATCCGGCCGACCCGACCGAGCCGGCCGATCCGGCCGACCCTCACGGCAGCGGCGGAGGCGGACGCGGGCACGGGGCCGGACACGGAGGGTAGCGTCCCGTGCGCCCGCCGGTAACGACCGGAAGGGTCGGCGCCCCTCCCGCCGAAATGGCGACGCGCCGCCCGGGAATGGCGGTACCGAATAGGCGGGAATCCCATTTGAATGAAATAGTTGCGCACAAATTCGAGGGACGGATCGGACCAGTCACCACGTCCGGGACACGCGCAGGGGGCCGACACTTCCACCCGGCCGCCCGACGCCCCTCCCCTGGCCCCGACTTTCGCCCCGCGCGGCGGGCCCACGCCGCCCGGCTCACCCCCACCAGCCGCCACCACCCCGCCGCCACCACCCTTCATCACACAGAGTGCTCGAACGAATTGCCCCTGTCGCATCGGCGATCGTCAGCCTATGCTCGCCCCTTGGGTACGGTGCAACCCCCGCGACGAAACGACAGGACCACACCGGACATTGCACTTCTAGATCAGCCACGGTAAATGCAGCGGCACTTCCCGAAAGGCCCGGATGGGCTCATCCGGCCGCGCCGCCGCATGCCCGGAGGCTGCCACGCCGCTCTCCGGGCGGCCACCGAGGAGGCACGACGTGCGCGAAAGGCGGTTCCGCCGATGGGCGACCTGCCTGCTCGCCATCGCGGCGGTCGGCTCGACCACGGCCTGCGGCGCCGAACCCGCGGCGAACACCCGGTCCGCGAGCGCCGGCGCCGCGCCGACCCCCACCCACCGGCCCGCTGACGAGCAGGCGGCGAAGAAGGCGGCGCTGAGCGCGTACGCCGGGTATCTCGCCGCGTCCCGCACGGCGAGCAGGCGCAGCGATCCCCACCATCCGGAGCTGTCCCGGTTCCTCGCCGACCCTCTGCTGACCCGGGTCCGGCTCTCCATCCGCGAGGCGAAGGAGCACGGCGCGATGCGTACCGGCACATTGCTCTCCGATCCCACCGTCACGTCGGTGAGCCTGGATTCGAGCCCGCCGACCGTGGAGATCCAGGACTGTCTGGACGCCACCGACTACCGGCTCGTCTACGCCAAGGACAAGCGGATCGTGCCCGGCACCGGCGGGACACGGCACCTGGCCACCGCCACCGCCACCCGCTACCCGGACGGCCGCTGGCTGATCAGCTCCGGCGCCGCCCACGAGGACCTGCCGTGCTGACCCCGTCGGGACGGGCCACGTCGACCCGGTCCCGCCGGCCCGGGTCGCCGGGGCCGGTCACCGGGGCGGTTCCGCCGCAGGCCGAAGCGACCGTCGCGCCAGCGGGTGCGGGCACCCGTACACCCGGAGCGGCCGGCGCGCCGGCCGGGACCAGGGCGGCCCGCCGGGCGCTGGCGGGAGCCGGCCTGGTCCTGCTGCTGGCGCTCGGGGCGGCGGTGCCCGCCGTCGCCGCCGGACGCGCGGACCCCGGCGCGGAGTGCCCACCGGGGCAGAGCGACTGCAGCGTCTGGGACGACGACCCGGGCAACCCGGGCGACCCCGGTGGTGGCGGGGATGACGGCGGCGGCGGCGACCCGGGCGGCGGGGGCGGCGGCGGCAAGTGCCAGTGGAACGGCCGCACGGTCAAGTGCTACGACGAGTTCCTCGGCTGGTTCAACAACGGCGACGGCTGCTACTACAAGCTCGCCCAACCGCAGCAGGAGGCCCCCGAGGGGCAGCAGTGGTACGTGCGTACCTGCAACGGTGGTGACACCGGTACCCAGACCACGGTCCTGCTGGACAGCCCGCCGCCCGGCTTCGGCGCGCCGCCCGACCCGGAGGAACTCGCCCGGCGGGCACTGGCCAGGATCACCATCGCGGCCCCCCGGATCGCGGTCGCGCCCCGCCGCAGCAACGGTCCCGGACTCGTCGGGCTGCCGGTCTGGATGTGGGGCAGCAGGGACGCTCCCGGCGAGAAGCCCAAGTACTTCGGGCCGGAACAGCACGAGTCGGAGAGCGATCGGGGCCTGACCGTCAGCCTCACGGCGAAGTTCGAACGGATCGTCTACGACATGGGCAACGGCCGCCGGGTCACCTGCGGCGGCGCCGGCACCCCCTACAAGGCCAACGGCCGGCTCGCCGGCAAGCCCTCCCCCGACTGCGGCTACGACACCGGCTACCCGAAGGCCGGCGACTACCTGGTGCGGGCCACGACGCACTGGACGGTGACCTGGCAGGGCGGCGGCCAGAGCGGCGTCATCGAGGTCAACCGGACGACGGGAACGGTCCCGGTCCGCATCAACGAACTACAGGTGGTGACGCAGTGAGCGCGAGGAGCGAGCCGGACCCGCAGGCCCCGCGGTCGCGAACGGAGACGAGCCAGTGAGTGTGGCGACCCGGAACGGAGCCGGGCCGGTGGACGCGCCGGTCACCCCGCCCAGAGTGGTGCGGCAGCGCCGGACGCGACCCGGACTGCTCGGCCTGGCCGTGCTGCTGATCGCCCTCGGCGGCCTGGGGGCGGCGTTCGCGATCACCTCGGTACGCGCGACCGGCAGCTACCTGGCGGTGGCCCGACCGGTCGAGGTCGGTCGGCAGGTCAGTGCCGACGACCTGGTGACGGTGCAGGTGGCCGGCGGCCAGGGGCTGTCGCCGGTGCCCGCCGGCCGGCTCGACGAGGTGGTCGGCAAGCGGGCCCTCGTGTCGCTGACCCCCGGCACGCTGCTGACGATGGCCCAGCTCACCGACGATCCGCTGCTCGGCCCCGGCCAGCAACAGGTGGCGCTGGGCCTGGGTCCGGCCGAGGTGCCCGCCCGCAGGCTGCACCCGGGGGACAAGGTCCTGCTGGTGAGCACGCCCGACGGCGACGACGACCGCCCGGCGGGTGCCGCCGCCCGGTTCGAGGCGTTGGTCATCGACACCGTCACCCCGGAGAACGACGACGAGGTGGTGGTCTACGTGGCACTCGCGATCCGCGACGTGCCGGCCGTGGTGGCGCTCTCCAGTCAGGAGCGGATCGCCGTCGTACTGACCAGGGCGGCCTGAGCATGCCGATCATCGCGCTGGTGTCGGCGAAGGGCTCCCCGGGCGTCACCACCTCCGCCCTGGCCTGCGCCCTGACCTGGCACCGGCGGCTGGTGCTCGCCGAGTGCGATCCGGCGGGTGGCTCGATCCTCGCCGGCTACCTGGGCGGCGCGCTCGACGGGCCCCGGGGGATCGGCGAGCTGGCGGTCGGCGAGTTGCGCGACGGCAGCCTGGAGTCGGCGTTCTGGTCGCAGCTGGTCGACCTGGACGCGCCGAAGCGGGAACGGCTGCTGCTGCCGGGCGTGGTCGACCCCGCCCAGACCGGCAGCGTCACCCCGCTCTGGCAGCGCTTCGCCGACTTCTTCGGCAGCCTGGAGGGCGGCGACCCGCCCTACGACGTGCTGGTGGACTGCGGGCGGCTGCACGTCGTCGGTCCGCCGTGGCCGGTCCTGCGCGCCGCCTCGGTCGTGCTGCTGGTCAGCCGGGCCCGGCTGCCCGACCTCTCCGGGGCCCGCGCGGTGGCCAGGGCGATCGAGCGGGACTTCGCCGAGCACCGGGTGCCACCGGGCACCCTGCGGCTGCTGCTGGTGGGCGACGGGCACGGCAACGGAGAGATCAGCAAGGCGCTGCGGCTGCCGGTGATCGCCCGGTTGCCGCACGACCCGCGTACGGCGGACGTGCTCGGCCTGGGCGGCAACGTGCGGGCCGGTCGGCCCCTGATGCGCGCGGCCGGGGCCCTGGAGGTGCCGGTCGGGGCGCTGCTGGAACGTCGGCGCGCCCGGCTGGCCTGGCCCGTGCGGCAGGGGGTGCCGGATGCGGTTTGAGCCGGTCTCCACCGACCCGCGCCGGCAGCCGCCCGCCGCCACCTCCACCGCGCCGCCGCTGGCCCCGACCGACGGCCGGCACCACCACCATCCGGTGCCGGTACCGGTGCCGGTCGCCGCCGTGCCGCGCCCGGAGCCGCCGCCCCGCCCCCGGGTCGATTTCCAGGTGGTCCGCGAGCTGCGCCGGCAGCTCAGCGAACGGCTCGCCCTGTGGCAGCGCGGCCGGGAGTTCACCGTCGACGAGGAGGACACGGAGCGCGCCCGGCTCGCGGTGGCGGTGGTCTCCGAGTACGCCGACGCGGTGCGCCGCGCCGGCACCCCGATGGCCGCCGGTGAGGAGCGGCTCCTGCTCGACCAGGTGACCGCCGAGCTGGCCGGGCTCGGCCGGCTCCAGACGCTGCTGGTCGACGACACCATCGAGGAGGTGCACATCCTCGGCTGCGACCAGGTGCGGGTCACCCGGCACGGCGGCGGGGTCGACTGGGTGGAACCGATCGCCGACAGCGACGACGAGCTGGTGGAGATCCTCCAGGCGGCGGCCCGCCGGGCGGGGGCCACCGAGCGCTCGCTCTCGACCTCCAAGCCGACGCTCGACCTGCAACTGCCCGACGGCAGCCGGCTCGCGGCGGTGTTCCTGGTGACCCACCGCCCGTACGCGGTGATCCGCAAGCACAACACGCTCGACGTGAGCCTCGACGACCTCGCCGGCGGCCGGGGCGACCTGGACGAGATGATCGACCCGCTGGTGCGCGACTTCCTCCGCGCCTCCATGCGGGCCGGGCTGAACATCATGGTGGCCGGCCTCGCCGGGGCCGGGAAGACCACCGTCATCCGGGCGCTGATGGACGAGATCCCGGCCGACGAGCCGTACGTGCTGCTGGAGGAGAGCCGCGAGCTGCTGCCGGCCCGCCGCCGGCTCAAGCACCGCGCGGTGATGAGCTTCGAGGCCCGCGAGGGGCACGGCGAACGCGGGGCGGACGGCCGCCCCGCCGGCGAGGTGAGCATCGCCGACCTGATCCCCGTCTCGCTGCGGATGGGCGTGCTGCGGATCATCGTGGGCGAGGTCCGGTCCCGGGAGATCGTCCCGATGCTCCAGGCCATGACGACCAGTCGCGGCTCGATGTGCACCATCCACGCGCGTACGCCCGCCGGGGTGAGCGAGCGGATCATCGAGCTGGCGCTCGCGCACGGCCGGGAGATGACCGTCGACCAGGCCCGCCGGATGGCCGGCAACGCCCTCGACCTGATCGTCTACGTCACCGTCGAGGACGAGACCGCGATCGGCGGGCGCAAGCACCGCTTCGTCTCGCACGTCGAGGAGGTCATCGGGGTCGGCGACGGCAACCGGATCACCACCACCCAGGTCTTCGGGCCCGGGCCGGACGGGCGGGCCGTACCCCGGCACCTGCCCGAGCGGATCCGCGCCCAGCTCCTCCGCGTGGGCTACGACGCCCGGCTGCTCAGCCGCTGGATCGAGGCCGGCACGGGGGCCTGGCGGCGCCCCCGGCAGACCCGGCTCGGGCGGCGGTGACGCCGGTGCTGGACAACGTCGAACTCGTCGCGGTGGCCTCCGGTGCCGCCTGCGTGGCCGGGCTGCTGCTGGCGGTCGTCGCGCTGGTCGGCACCCGCCGGCCCTCCGGCCGTGGGCCCGGCGCGGGCCGGGGGCTCGACCGGCTGTGGAAGGGCCGGGGCACCACCCCGCGCGAGCAGCGGGCCCACCAGGCCCTGCTGGTCACCGCCCTGGTCGCGGGCGCGCTCGCGTTCCTGGTCACCGGCCTGCCGGTGGTCGGCCTGCTGGTCGCGGTGGCCGTGCCCGGCGCGCCGTGGCTCTTCTCCGTCGGCAAGGCCGAGCAGCGGGCCATCGCCCGGATCGAGGCGGTCGGCGAGTGGACCCGCCGCCTCAAGGACGTCTCCGCCACCGGCCAAGGGCTCCAGCAGACGATCGTCGGGACGGTCGCCACCGCCCCCGACGAGATCCAGGAGGAGGTACGGCTGCTCGCCGCCCGCCTCCAGGCCGGCTGGCTGGCCCGTTCCGCGCTGCTGGCCTTCGCCGACGACATCGGCGACCCGGTCTGCGACCAGGTGGTGGCCGCGCTGATCCTGCACGTGACCGACCGCGGCGAGCGCCTCGGCGACGTGCTCGGCTCGATCGCCGGGGCGGCGGCGGCCGAGGTGGCCACCCGCCGGGAGATCGAGGCGAAGCGCACCCAGCCCCGCTTCGCGGTCCGCTTCCTCACCGGCATGACGCTGGCCACCGTCGCGTACGGGCTGCTGAACACCGAGTACATCAGCCCGTACGGCACGCCCTTCGGGCAGCTCGTGATGGCGACGCTCGGCGCGGCCTTCGTCGGCCTGCTGGCCTGGGTCCGGTCCATGAGCCAGCCCCGCCGGCCGGCGCGGTTCCTGCCGGCCCCGGACCCGCAGGAGGTGCTGACATGAGCGCGAGGAGCGAGCCCGCGAGCCCCGCGCCCGCGAACGGAGGGTCGGGCCGGTGATCCTCAACTGGCAGCTCGCGGTCGCCGTCTGCGGTGGCGCGGCGGTCGGGCTGGGCGCGTTCCTGGTGGTCCGCGAGCTGGTACCCGCCATGCCCGCGCTCGGGCCCGCGCTGCGCCGGTTGCACCAGCCGCCGGGGAGCGGGCAGCTCGCCGGCCCCGCGGACCGGCGGCTGGAGTGGCTCAGCGAGCTGTCCCGCTGGCTGCGGCCCCCGCACCGGCAGCTCGCCCTCATCGACCGGAGCCCCGAGCAGTACACCCTGTCGATGCTGCTCTCGGCGCTCATCGGGCTCGCCGCTCCGACGCTGCTCGGCGTCACCCTGTTCGCCGTCGGGCTCCGGCTGCCGGTGGTCGTACCCGTGCTCGGCAGCCTCGGGTTGGCGCTGCTCTGCGCCCTGATCGCGCACCGCTCGGTGCTCGACCGGGCGGACCGGGCCCGAGACGAGTTCCGGCAGGCGGTCTGCACCTACCTGGACCTGGTCGCGTTGCAGCTCTCCGCCGCGCACGGGCCGGTGCAGTCGCTGGAGCGGGCGGCGGCGGTCTGCGACGGCTGGGTCTTCGACCGCATCTCGGAGTCGCTGCGGATCGCCCAGATGCAGATGCACTCGCCCTGGGACGAGCTGCGCGATCTCTCCGAGCGCATCGGCATCCCGGAGCTGGGCGACGTCGGGGCGATCATGCGCTCCTCCGGTAGCGAGGGTGCCCAGGTGCACGAGACCCTGCGCAGCCGCGCGGACTCGCTGCGCGACCAGATCCGCACCGACAACCTGGCCCGGGCCGAGGGGGTGACCAGCCGGCTCGACATCCCCGGGGCGTTGCTCGTCTTCGTCCTGCTCGGCTTCGCCATCTATCCGTTCATCGCCCGCCTCTGATCCGCCCGAGAGAAGGAGCACGTCATGTCCGTCATCAACCGTCTGCACGTCGCAGTGACGACGCGCCTGGCCGAACTGCGCGAGGACGGCGAACGGGGCGACAGCCCCGTGCCCACCGCCGTCATCATCTTCGGCCTGGTGGCCGTCGCGATGGCGGTCACCGCCGCCGCCCTCGGCGCCGCCAACGACTGGATGGGCAACATCCCGAAGGCCCCGAAGTAGCACCGGGCCGTGCGCCGAGCGAACCCGCCCCGGAGCGCCGGATGGCCGCCGCCGCCCGGCGTCCCGTCGTGCCCGCCACCCGGTGCCCCGTCCGGTCAGCAGCCCGATGCGGCCTTCCGGTCGCCGCCCGACGGCTCGTCCCGGCCGCCGCCCGGCGGCTCACGGCCGGCGGGGTCGATCAGGGGGCCAACCCGGTCGAGCTGGCGGTGGTGATGCCGGTGATCCTGCTGCTGCTCTTCGCGTCGATCCAGACCGCGGCCTGGTTCGTGGCCCGCTCCACCGCGCTCAACGCGGCGCAGAGCGCGGTCAACGCGCAGCGGCTGCACCAGGCGCCGCCCGGCGCGGGCGAGGCCCGCGCCACCCGGTTCCTGCAGGCCGCCGGCGGTTGGCTCGTCGGCTGGAAGGACCCCGCCCCGAGCTGCCAGGCCACCGCGACCGAGGTGACCTGCACGGTGCGCGGACGCTCCCTGTCGGTCGTACCCGGGGTCAGCTTCCCGGTGCGCCAGACCGCCCACGGGACCGTCGAACGGTGGACCACGCCGTGAGCCGTACCGCCGAGCGGGGCTCGGTCTCCATCGAGGTGGCGGTGCTCGCCCCGGCCTTCATCGCGCTGATCGTGCTGGCCGGCGTGGCCGGGCGTACCGCCGTGGCTGCCGAGGCGATCGACGCCGCCGCCCACGACGCCGCCCGCGCCGCCTCCATCTCCCGGGACGCCCGCACGGCCCGCGCCGAGGCCCGGGACGCGGCCCGCCGGCAGCTCGACTGGCGCCGGCTGAACTGCGTCGGGGCCCCGGAGGTCACCTTCAGCGGCGCGGTACGCGGCGCCCCGACCAGCTTCGACGCGGCGTTCCGCAGCCCGGCCGGGCGCGACGCCTCGGTCACCGTCCGAATCGCCTGCACGGTCTCCTACCGGGACGTGCACCTCTCCTTCCTGCCGGGCATGCCCGCCGGCGGGCGGGTGTCGGCGAGCTTCACCTCGTCGCTGGACCGCTACCGGAGCCGGGCATGACCGGCGGCCCGGCGGACGAGCCGCGCCCGTCCGGCGGGCCCGACGCCGGGCGGGTGAGCATCTTCCTCGCCGTGGCGATGGTCGGCGTCCTCGCCGTCATCGGCATGGCCTTCGACGGCGCGGGCCAGCTGCGCACGCTGCAACGGGCCGAGAACCTGGCGGCCGAGGCAGCCCGGGCCGGCGGCCAGGCCATCGACCGGGCCGCCGCCATCGAGGGCGGGCCCACCCGGATCGACCGCCCCCAGGCCCGCCGGGCCGTCGCCGACTACCTCGCCTCGGCCGGGGCCGCCGGCCACGCCGTCGAGTTCCCGGCCGTCGACGGGGAGACCCGGATCCGGGTACGCGTCACCGTCACCCACCACAGATCCATGCTCGGCCTGTTCGGCTTCGACGACACCGTCACCGTCTCCGGCGAGGCGACCGCGCGGCCGCTCACCGGGGCACCGTAGGGGAAGGGAAGGCAGCCATGGCCGCATCGGGGCGTTCCGCCGCACGGCGGGCCGGACGGATACTGACCGGGTTCGGCGCGCTCGTCGTGCTCTGCGCGGTGCTGGTCGGGGCGCCCGTGGCGCTGCTCGCCCTCGCCGGCAACCCGCTCCCCGACCACCTGCCCACCGTCGCGGAGCTGGGCACGGCGCTGACCAGCCGCGACGACGGGCGACTCTTCCTGCGGGCGCTGGCCCTGGCGGGCTGGTTCGGCTGGGCCACGTTCGCCTGCTCCGTGCTGGTGGAGCTCTGCGCGCAGGCGCTGCGCCGGCCGGCTCCCCGGCTGCCGGGGATGAGCCGCCAGCAGCGGGCCGCCGCGGCGCTGGTCGGCTCGGTCGCGCTGATCCTCGCGGCCAGCCCGGCGGCGAGCGCGGCGACGGCGGTCGCCGGCCCGTACGCCCTGCCGGCGGCGCCGGTGGCGGCGGCACCGCCGACCGGGCTGGAGACCGCTGCCTGGTCCGCCCCGGCCGCCCGACCCGCCCCGACCACGAGCGCCGCGGACGGCGCGGCGGTCTACCGGGTGGCCCGGGGTGACCACCTCGGCGCCGTCGCCCAGCGCTACCTGGACGAGTTCGGCGACTACCGTGAGCTGGCGAAGCTGAACCGGCTCGGCGACCCCGACCGGATCCACCCGGGCCAGCTGCTGCGGCTTCCCGGGGAGGCGGCGGACCAGGGCACCCGACGGCACGCCACCGGTCGCCTCGTCGCCCGGCCGACCCCGCCCGCGCCCGCCCGGCCCGCCCCGCGGCCGGCGCCGGAGCAGGCCTCGCCGGAGCCGGCCACCCCGCCCCCGCCCGCGGCCGAAGCGCCGCCGGCGCCGGACGAGCGCGACGCGCCGACGGTGACGGTGGGAGCCGCCCGGGCGGGCGAGCCAGACCGGGTGAACCGGCCGCTCGCGGTCTCCGCCGTCCTGGCGGTGGCGAGCATCGTCGGCGCGCAGATCGGCGCGGTGCTGGGCCTGCGCCGCCGCCCCGCGCAGGTGTCGGCCGGCGCGGGGCGGGCCGCGTCCAACGGCCGCCACGGCAGTGCCGGGACCGGAGGCGGCACGGGGTACCGGATCCCCGACGACATCCCGATCGGACGCCACCGGCGCCCGTGACCGGCGCCCCGGGCGTCGCCGTCAGGGGAGGCGGGCCTCGAGGACGCCGTCGACGATCCGGGTCGGCAGGGTCTGCTGGTCGTTGCCGGACGGCCCGTGCACGACCTCGCCGCCGTTGAGCCGGAACGCGCTGCCGTGCCAGGGGCAGACGACGCAGGCGTGCCCGTCGATCTCCCGCACCTCGCCCTCGCCCAGCGGGCCGCTCTGGTGCGGGCACCGCTCCAGCATGACGGTGACGTCGTCGCCGTGCCGGTAGAGGATCACCGAGACGTCGTCGATCTCCCGCGTGACCAGCTTCCGCTGCGGCAGCGCCGACATGTCGGCCACCGAGTGCCAGCCGTCGCTCATCCGGTGCAGCTCGGAGATGCTCTGGTTGACCTGCGCGCCCTGCTTGTACGCCAGGTGCCCGCCGAGGTAGGCCCCCATGCCGGCGGCGCCGAGGCCGAGGAAGCTGAGCGTACGGCCGAGGTTGTGCCGGCCGGTCATCCGGGCGGCCACCGAGCTGGCGTAGAACGCCAGGCCGACGCTGTTGGCGGCGGCGTGTACCAGGCCGACGCGGCGCTGGTCGCGGGCGAGGGCCGCCCAGTCGTTGAGCCCCGCGACCGCCGCCGGCAGGGCGCTGACCGTACCCACGGCGCAGAGGGCGGAAGCGGCCCGGCGCTGCCCCGGCATCACGTCCAGCACGGCGGTGCTGATCCACGCGCCGACCGGCACCTGCACCATCGCCGGGTGCAGCGGGTGCCCCAGCCAGACGCCGTGCAGCGCGTCACGGACCCGCTGTGGCCGGAGGGTGGCCTGGACGGCCCGTTGCAACCGGTCGCCGAACCGGTCCAGGCCGGAGGCCCGCTCGATCTTCGTCAGTATCGCTCGCACCCGTACCGACTTCCCGGCAGGAGCGACCCCAAACCGGGCGTCGGTGACGGATTCGCGGCGTTACGTGACCAGCCCGGCCGACCGCAGACCGCTCCCGGCGCGGCCGCGAAAATGGGGTCGCGGGGCGGGCCGGCCGCGAGCAGTGTGGTCCGGGTGTACGCACTCTCCTCCCGCTCCCTGCCGGCCGCCCCTCCGGCGAACCGGCTGACCGTCGCGCTGGGACAGCCCCGGGCCGTGCCGCCCCCGCTGCTGATGCTGCTGGGCATGCTCTCCACCCAGGTCGGGGCGGCCGTCGCCAAGCAACTCTTCGGCAGCACCAGCGCCGGCGGTACGACCACGCTGCGGCTCGGCTTCGCCGCCCTGATCCTGCTGGTCCTGGCCCGGCCGGGGCTGCGTCTGGGCTGGCGCACCGCGGGCCTGGTCGGGGCGTTCGGGCTGACCCTGGCCCTGATGAACCTCGCCTTCTACGCGGCCCTGGAACGGGTGCCGCTCGGCGTGGCGGTCACCATCGGGTTCGCCGGGCCGCTGCTGGTGTCGCTCGCCGGCAGCCGCCGGCTCGCCGACGTGGCGTGGGCGGCGCTGGCCGGCGGCGGGGTGCTGCTGATCAGCGGGCTGGGCGGGACGGGGGTGGACCGGCTGGGGCTGCTGTGCTGCGTGGCCGTCGCGGTCGGCTGGGCCGGCTACGTGCTGCTCGGCAAGGCGGTCAGCGCCCGGGTGCCGGGCAGCCGGGGCCTCGCGCTGGGGATGGCGGTCGCCGCGCTGGCCGTGCTGCCGTTCGGGGTCGCCGGCAGCGGCACGGCGCTGCTCGACCCGTGGACGCTCGCGCTGGGCGCGGCGGTGGCGCTGCTGTCGTCCGTGCTGCCGTACTCGGCGGAGATGGCGGCACTGCGGCGGATGCCGGCCCGGGTCTTCGCGGTGCTGCTCAGCCTGGAGCCGGCGATCGGGGCGCTGGTCGGGCTGGTCCTGCTGGGCGAGCTGCTGGCCTGGCCGCAGGCGGCAGGGGTGGCCTGCGTGGTCGGCGCCGCGCTGGGCGCCACCCTGATCCGTCCGGACCGGTCCGCCCCGCACTGACGCCTGGCGCCGCCGGCACCGCCGGGGGCATGCTGTCGGAATGGGGGTACGCGTCGAACGCGCCGCGGCGGTGACCACGGTGATCCTGGACCGGCCGGCGGCCCGCAACGCGGTCGACGGGCCGACGGCCCGGGCGCTGGCCGACGCGTTCCGCGCCTTCGAGGCCGACCCGGCCGCGGCGGTGGCGGTGCTCTGGGGCGCCGGCGGCACGTTCTGCGCCGGTGCCGACCTGAAGGCGATCGGCACCCCGAGCGGCAACCGGGTCGAGGCGCAGGGGGACGGCCCGATGGGTCCGACCCGGATGGCGCTCAGCAAGCCGGTGATCGCCGCGATCTCCGGTCACGCCGTGGCCGGCGGGCTGGAACTGGCGCTCTGGTGCGACCTGCGGGTGGCCGAGTCGGACGCGGTGCTCGGGGTGTTCTGCCGCCGCTGGGGAGTGCCGTTGATCGACGGCGGCACGGTGCGGCTGCCCCGGCTGATCGGCGAGAGCCGGGCGATGGACCTGATCCTCACCGGCCGCCCGGTGCCGGCCGAGGAGGCGTACGCCATGGGGCTGGTGAACCGGCTGGTCGCGCCCGGTGAGGCCCGGGCGGCGGCCGAGCGGCTGGCGGCCGAGATCGCCCGGCACCCGCAGACCTGCCTGCGCAACGACCGGGCGGCGCTGCTCGCCGGCGCCGGCCGGCCCGAGCCGGAGGCCCTGGCGGGCGAGCTGGCGTACGGCATCGGGTCGCTGGCGGCCGACGCGGCGGCGGGGGCGGCCCGGTTCGCGGCCGGCGCGGGCCGGCACGGCGCCCCGGCCGACTGACCGGGCGGGCGGTACGACGGGCCGGGCGGTGCGGCCACCGCGTGTCGAGTGGCCGCACCGCCCGGTGCACCGGCCGCCACCGGGGCGACCGGGTCAGGTCAGTTGCGGTTGATGGTGAACGTCGAGGTGGTGTTCTGGATGTCCACCGCGTTGTTGCTCAGGCGGAGGTTGTTGAAGGTGACCGACCCGACGGCCGGGCCCTGCCCCGCCTCCGGCATCTGGTTGGCCCAGATGCCGAACCCGGACTTCGCGTCGTAGGCGTCACCGCTCTTGCGGGCGCCGCTGATCGAGACGTTGGTGAAGACCGTGTCGGCGATCGGGAACTGCGGCTGCCCACCGACGTAGTTGGTCTGGAACATGATGCCGCTGTAGGTCGGGTCGACGATGTCGACGTCGCTGACCCGGATGCCCTGGAACACCTTCGAGGCGGAGAAGACCCAGATCGCCGGGAAGGTCTGCGCGCCCCAGAAGTGCCCGCCGGCCCGGACGATCGAGATGTTCTCGAACCGGGTGGGCGGGTTGGCGCCGAAGCCGTTCATCGGGTAGCCGAAGTCGAGCGAGCTGATCGTGATGCCGGAGTAGACCAGCGTGTCCGCGATGTAGATGTTGCGGAACGTGTTGCCGTAGCCGCCGTAGACGGCGACGCCGGCGGCCCGCCAGGTGAGGGTCGAGGTCAGGTTCTCGTAGATGTTGTCCTTCATGTCGGCGCCGCCCGCGTCGATCGCCGAGAACAGCGCGAAGCTGTCGTCGCCGGTGGCCCGGGCGTCGTTGTTGCTGACCAGGTTGTTGGTGCTCCCGTTGGTCATGTTGATGCCGTCGGCGAACATGTTCCGGATCCGGGAGTTCTTGATCGTCATGAAGTCGGTGTTCGCGCCCCAGTAGAGGCACACCATGTGCTCGTTCCAGATGTTGTCGATCACGATGTTCGACACGTTCGAGAAGTCGAACACCTTGCCCGGCCCGTCGATGCGCGAGGTGTAGTTGCCGAAGTAGGCGAAGTTCGCGAAGGACGATCCGGCCGCCGAGTTCTCCGCCCGGAAACCGATGTCGGTGTTGTCCTGGCCCGACGGGGCGTTGAACCTGGTGTACCAGGGGCCGGCACCGGTCACCTTGACCGCCTTGCCGTAGACCTGGAACTTCGACGCGGTGGAGTAGTTGCCGGCCGGCAGGTACACCCCGACGAGGTTGCCGGTGGTGTCCATCCGCACCCGGTCGAGGGCGTTCTGCACGTCCTGGTGGGTGAAGCCCCCCGGCGTGGTGTAGCGCGCCGGGTCCGGGTTGGCGATCGGCGCCACCTGCTCGGTGTTGACGAAGTCGATGGCGTACGTGGTGGTGTTGGCCGGGTCCTTCTGGAGGCGGATCCTGCTGCCGGCCGGGACGGTGGAGTTGAGCATGACGTTGGCCTCGTCGTAGATGTGCCGCGGTCCGCCCGCGCTCGGCGAGTTGCCCGGGCTGGCCTCGTTGCCGTAGAGCCAGGCGTACCGGGACGTCAGGTCGATGGCCTTGTGGAACGAGCCGTTGACGTAGACGTTCAGCGTCGAGTTGATCCCGCCGCCGCCCGGCGCGTCCGGGATGGAGAAGCGGGTGACGAGCGTGTTGGTGCTGGCCCGGGTGGTCCACTCGACGAAGCTGCCGGTCGAGTTGAGGGTCACCGCGCGCCGGCCGGACGCCTCACCGGCGAGGTCGCCGACGGTCCGGTTCGGCCCGACGACGCTCGCGCCGCCGCCGACCACGCCGTCCTCGGCCTCGTACATGTCGTACGGCATGTTGGCGCCGCGCCCCACGAAGAGCGAGCGTTCGCTGGTGTTGTTCGCCTGCTTGACCGGCAGTTCGTTGCCGTCGGCCGCGAGCACCACCCGGACGGTGTACTTGCCGTTCGCGGCGGTCCAGGTGCCCAGGTTGACCGGGCCGACGGTGGCCCCGGCGTTGATCACCCCGGAGTACGAGCCGGTCAGGGTGCGCACGGCCGTGCCCGCCTCGTTGAGCACGGTGAGCGTGATGCCGTGCGCGCCGGACGCGGAGGCGACGTTGCCGGCGTTGCGGATCGACACCGAGAAGGTGACCGTGTTGCCGGCCGCCGGAGTGCCCGGCGACCAGGCGACGGCCGACGCCACCAGGTCGGAGCTGGCGACCGCGCTGACCACCAGCGGGCTCGGGTTGCTGAAGCTGTTGTTGGTGTCGTCCTGCTCGACGACGCTGTTCGACTCGTCGACCTTCGCGCTCAGCGGGTAGCTGCCCGCGTCGCGGGTGCCGATGTTCGCCGAGACCGTGGTCGAGGCGCCCGCCGCCAGGCCGCCGACCGACGCGGTACCGACCCGGTTGGTGCCGAGGTAGAAGTTGACGTTGGTGGCGCCGGAGGCCGCCGAGCCCGCGTTGCGGACGGTGGCCGAGAGCGTGACGGCGCTCGTCTCCACCGGCGCGGACGGGCTGAACGACATGCCGGTCACGGTCAGGTCGGGGTTCGGCGCCGGGGTGCCGATGACCTGGAACTCGGCGACCTGCCCGGCCGGGGCGCCGGTGTTCGAGGCGATGGAGAGCCGCACGTCGGCCGCCGCGCCGGAGACCGGGATGGTCACGGTGTTGCCGCTGGCCGGGTCGAAGGCGTAGTTGGCCGCGCCGACCAGCGTGGTGAAGGTCGAGGAGCCCTGGTCCCGGCCGAGCACGGTGATGTTCTGGGTACGCGCCCCCCAGGCCGGGTCGGGGTTCAGCCTCAGCACGACCTGGCTGAGGCTGGCGTTGGCGCCGAGCTGCACGGTCAGCGTGCTCGGGTTGCCGTTGCCCTCCCAGTAGGTGGCCACGTTGTTGTCGTTGGCGTTGGTGGCCACGAACGTGTGCACGTGCCCGGAGGCGGTGATCGGCTTGCCGACCGCCAGGTTGGTGCCGACGGGCGGGTTGCCGGTGCCGGTCCGGGTCACGGTGTTGCTGTTCGCCGACTGGTTGCCGGCGGCGTCCCGGGCCCGGACGTGGTAGGAGACCGTGGCGCTGGTCGGCTGGCTGTCGGTGTACGTCAGGGTGGAGCCGTTGACGCTGCCGCGCAGCCCGCCGTTGGCGTACACGTCGTAACCGGTCACGCCGACGTTGTCGCTGGAAGCGGACCAGGTGAGCCGGATCTGCCCGCTGACGGGCTGGGTGTACGCGAGGTTCCCGGGGACGCTGGGGGCCTGGGTGTCGGGGTTGCCGGCGGCACCGTAGACCTCGACCTCGGAGAGCTGGGCGGCCGGCCAGCCGGTGTTGCCGGTGACCTGCACCCGCACGTACCGGGTGCTGGTCGCGGTGAAGCCGACGGTGACGGTGTTGCCGGTGGCCGGGTTGAAGGTGTGGTTGCCGGACGCCTTCAGGGTGCTGAACGACGAACCGTTGGTGGAGCCGAGCACCGAGAGCGTCTGGGTGCGGGTCTGCCACGACGACGACGGGGGCAGCTTGAGCACCACCCGGTCGACGTTGACGGTGGCACCGAGATCGGCCTGGATCCACTGCGGAAACGCGTTGTTGGCGCTCTCCCAGTAGGTGTCGGCGTTGCCGTCGTTGGCGTTGCCCGCCACGTAGTTCTGGTTGTGGCTGCTGGCGCTCATGGTGGCGGAGAGCCCGGCGAGCAGGGCGGCGCGGTCGGCGGTCGCGGCCGGGTCCGGCGCCGGCGCGGCGGCCGCCGGGGTCACGGCCGGGACGGCGGTGAGGAGCAGCCCGGCGAGCACGCCGGCGAGGAGCCGCCGGTGGGCCGGGCGGGTGGATCGGGGGACGGGATGGGGCGGGGTGCCGTGTCTGGACATGGGGTCGCTACACCTCTTTCGGGGGTGGTGTTCGGGTGCGTTGCCCGGCGACGGGCGCAGGGGTACGCCCGTCGTGCCGCGACAGGTGGGGGACGGTGCGGGGGATCGGGCGGGACCGGGGCCGCGCTGCGCCGGGTCGCCACGACCGGGGGGGGTGGCCCCGCCCGGCACGGGCGGGGCCACCGCACTAGCTGGAGTAGACCTCGAACTCGCCGAGCTGGCCGGCGGGCCAGCTGCTGTTGCCGGTGAAGGTCAGCCGCAGGTACCGCTGGCTGGTCGCCGCGAAGGTCACGGTGACCGTGTTGCCGCCGGCCGGGTTGAAGGTGTAGCCGGCGGACGCCTTCAGCGTGCTGAAGGAGGAGCCGTTGCCGGAGCCGAGCACCGACAGCGTCTGGGTGCGCGTCTGCCACGCGGACGACGGCGGGAGCTTCAGCACGACCCGGGACACCGACCGGCTGGCACCCAGGTCCACCGTGAGCGATTGCGGGAAGGCGTTGTTGGCGCTCTCCCAGTAGCTGGCCGCGTTGCCGTCGACCGCGTTGCCCGCCACGTACACGTCGGCGTGGCTGGTCTCCGCGGCCGGCCGGCCGAGCGCCAGGTTCCCGGTCGGCGGCGGGGTCGTCGGCGGCGGGGTCGTCGGCGGCGGGGTCGTCGGCGGCGGGGTGCCGGGGCCGCCGCCGTACACCTCGAACTCGGAGAGCTGCGCCGCCGGCCAGCCCGTGTTGCCGGTGACCGTCACCCGGACGAAGCGGCGCTCGCCGGCCGGCATGCTGATCGACACCGCGTTGCCGCCGGCCGGGTCGAAGGTGCGCCCGGCCGATCCGGCGAGGGTGGCCCACGAGGAGCCGTCGGTCGAGCCGAGCACCGACAGCGTCTGGGTCCGGCGCTCCCAGCCGGCCGGCAGCTTGAGCACCACCCGGTCGACGGAGCGCGCCGCGCCCAGGTCGACGGTGAGCGACTGCGGGAAGGCGTTGTTGGCGCTCTCCCAGTAGCTGGCCGCGTTGCCGTCAACCGTGTTCGCCGGCACGTAGCTCTGGTTGGAGCTGGTCCCGGTCACCGGCCGGCCCTGCGCCAGGTTGCCGCCGGTCGTGGGCGGGGTGGTGGGCGGCGGGGTGGTGGGCGGCGTCGTCGTCGGGGGCGTCGTCGTCGGGGGCGGGCTGGTCGGCCCGCCGCCCCACCGCGGCTCGGGCCACGGCCCGCAGTACGGCGTCGCCGAGTACCAGCCGGAGTTGCCGGCGCCCTGGGTGATCTGGAAGCCGCTGCCGACGCAGTTGTGCATCGGGTTGGCCTGGGCGATCCCGGTGGCCCGCACGTTCGTGAAGGAGACCTGACTGGGCGCCTGCACCTGGAGCGCGTACGTGCCCGCGCCGTCGATCCGTACGTTGTCGAAGCTGATGCCGCTGGTCTGCCCCTCGATCCAGTGCAGCGCCGCGTACGAGCTGTCCAGGATGTCGGTGTCGGTGACGTTGATCGACGCGCCCTGGATGGGCTCGTTGAGCGCGGAGAACCAGATCGCGCCGACGCCGAAGCGCCAGTTGTAGTCCGAGTTGCCGTTGCGGATCAGGGTGTTCCGGGCGACCGTGATCGTCCCGGAGACCGCCGTGGGGCCGGTGACCCCGGGGTAGCGGTTGGCGACGTGGATGCCGCCGCCGTTGGTGACCGAGTCGGCGGTCACGTTGTCGGTGATCTTGATGTCCCGCCCGCCGTACGTCACCAGGTGGTTGGCGAGGATGGTCACGCCGATGGTGTTGCGGGTGAAGGAGTTGTTGACGTTCGGCACGCTCTGCGCCCACATCGCGAGGGCGTCGTCGCCGGTGTTGCGCACGAACGTGTTCGTCACCGTGGAGTTGGTGACGCCCCAGTGGAAGTTCACCCCGTCCGCGGTCTGGTCCAGGATCCGGCTGTTGCGGATGGTGAAGTTGTCCATCGGGCCGTCCATCCAGGCCCCGACCTTGGTGTGCTGCATCCAGACGTTGTCGACCACCGAGTTCGACATGGCCCCGCCGATGGCGTTGACCTGGTCCTCGTCGACCCGCTCCCGGATGTCGCCGATGATGGCGAAGTCCCGCAGCGTGACGTTGCGGCTGGGCCCGCCGGCCTCGTACGGCCTGATTCCGCCGCTGTAGCCGCCGCCGGGGACGTACTTGCCGTAGATGCCGGCGGCCCGCTTGCGGTCGGTCGGGTGCCGCCCGCCGAGCACCGAGTACCACGGACCCGCGCCGCGCAGGGTCACCCCGTCCACCACGACGTGGTCCCAGAGGGTGAACGTGCCGGTCGGGATCCAGACCGCCCGGCCCTGGGCCCGGCCGGCGTCCACCGCCGCCTGGAACTTCGCGGTGGAGTCGGTGCCGCCCGTCGGGTCGGCGCCGAAGTCGGTGACCACGTCGAGCGCGCCGGCCGGCTTGGCGATCGGCGCGCCCACCAGCTCGAAGTCGGCCAGGTCGATGGTGAACGTCGGCGACTGGGCGGTCGAGGAGACCTGGAGGCGGATCCTCGTGCCGGCCGGGTAGGTCGTCCCGAACATCGTCCGGGTCTCGTCGTAGAAGTGGTGCGGGTTGGTGTCGCCCGGGTTGTTGTTGAACGGGTAGCCGCCGTAGTACCAGCCGTACCGCGAGGTCACCGGCACCGCCTTGACCAGCGTGCCGTTGGCCCGCAGGTCGATGCTGGCGTCCCGGCCGGTGCCGGCGGCGTTGTCCGGCAGGCTGTAGCGGAAGGTCACCGCGTTGGCGGGCGCGGTCAGGGTGAACTCGACGTACTCGCCGACCGCGTCGAGGGTGACCGCCTCCCGGCCGGACGCCTCGGACGGCAGCGTGCCGTAGCGCCGGTCGGGGCCGATCCTGGTGCCGTTGTGCGCGACCTCCTCCGCCTCCTGCTCGATGAACGGAACGGTGGCTCCCCGGCCCGGGATGTCGAACGGCGAGAGTCCGGCCGCGCGGGCGGGGGTCGCGGTGGTGGTGAGCGCGACGACGGAGATCGAGGCCGCGACGAGGGTGGTGCCGGCGAGGGCGGCCAGCCCCGCCCGGATCGGGTGTCTTCGCGGGTGGTGCGGGGTGGTGTGGTCGGCCATGAGCGGCGCTCTCCCTTTCCTTCCAGGTGGCCAGGTCCCCCGTGTGCGTGCGGTGGTGCGCGTACCTCCCTGTCTCCGTCGGCCGGCGCGGGGCCGGCGGGGTGGGGTGGGCGGTGCCGGCGGCCGGGACGGGCCGCCGGCACCGGCGGGTTCAGGCCGGGGTCCGCGGGGCGGTCGCGGCCGCCGGGTGTGGCGTCGCCTCGGCGGTACGCAGCCAGACGGCGGTGTCCGGGGGCAGCAGGTCGTCGTCGAGCGGCCCGCTGGCCAGCAGCCGGCCGGCGTGCGGCGGCAGCGGCACCGCCACGTCCGAGAGGTTGACCAGGCAGGTGAATCCGGGGTCGCGTCGGAACGCGAGCACCCCCTCGGGGGCGGGCAGCCAGGTCAGCTTTCCGTCGCCGAGAGCCGTCTCGGTCCGGCGCAGGGCGAGGGCGGCCCGGTACAGCTCCAGCATCGAGTGCGGGTCGCCGGTCTGCGCCCGGGCGGTGCGGTCCTTCCAGTCCGCCGGCTGGGGCAGCCACGGTGCCGCCGCCGCGTCGTCGGGGCTGAAGCCGAACGGCGGCGCCTCGCCCGACCAGGGGATCGGGACGCGGCAGCCGTCCCGGCCCGGGTCGGTCCCGCCGGAGCGGAAGTACATCGGGTCCTGCCGCAGCTCGCGCGGGATGTCCTCGACCTCCCAGAGGCCCAGCTCCTCGCCCTGGTAGACGTAGGCGGCGCCGGGCAGCGACAGCGACAGCAGCGCGGCGGCCCGGCCCCGGCGGGTGCCCAGCTCCAGGTCGGTGGGGGTGCCCTCGCGCTTGGCGGCGAAGCTGAAGGTGGTGTCCGCCCGGCCGTAGCGGGTGACGTGCCGGGTGACGTCGTGGTTGGAGAGCACCCAGGTGGCCGGGGCGTCGACGGGGGCGTGCGCGGCCAGCGTCGCGTCGATGCAGGCGCGCAGCGCGGCGGCCTCCCAGGCGCAGCCGAGGAAGTCGAAGTTGAACGCGGCGTGCAGCTCGTCCGGGCGCAGGTAGTTGGCGAACCGCTGCCAGTCCGGCATCCACACCTCGCCGATCAGCGCCCGGTCGCCGGGATAGCCGTCGGCGATCCGCCGCCAGTCGCGGTAGATCTCGTGCACTCCGTCGAGGTCGCGGAACGGGTGCGGCCGGCCGGGCAGGGCCTCGGGCAGCGTCGCGTCCTTGACCAGCAGCCCGGCCGAGTCGATCCGGATGCCGTCGACCCCCCGGTCGAACCAGAACCGCAGGACGTCCTCGAACTCGGCCCGCACCCGGGGGTGGTCCCAGTTGAAGTCGGGCTGCTGGGGCGCGAAGAGGTGCAGGTACCAGTCGCCGGGAGTGCCGTCCGGGTTGGTGGTCCGGGTCCAGGTCTCGCCGCCGAACTCGCCGACCCAGTCGGTGGGCCGCTGGTCGCCGTTCGGGCCCCGGCCGGGGCGGAACCAGAAGAGTTCCCGCTCGGGTGCGCCCGGGCCGCCGGCGAGTGCCGCCTGGAACCAGGGGTGCGCGTCGGAGCAGTGGTTCGGCACCACGTCGACGATGATCCTGATGCCAAGCGCGTGGGCCTCCGCGATCAGCTCCTCCGCCTCGGTCAGGGTGCCGAAGACCGGGTCGATGTCGCGGTAGTCGGCCACGTCGTAGCCGGCGTCGGCCATCGGGGAGGGATACCAGGGGCTGAACCAGATCGCGTCGACGCCGAGCGCGGACAGGTGGTCCAGCCGGGACCGGATGCCGGCGATGTCACCGATGCCGTCGCCGTTGCCGTCGGCGAAGCTGCGCGGGTACACCTGGTAGATGACCGCTCCACGCCACCACGGGCCCTTGTTCGCTGTGGTCACGAGCACCTGCTTTCTGCGTCAGTGCGTCGGCGGGTTCGCCGGACCTCGATGTGTCTCGGGCGAACGGTCGTTGTCCGCCCGGAGTGGTTGCGCTGGTCGTGTCCCGACGCGCTCGGCCCCTCGTCGAGCCGCCCGGAGGCGGCGTGGCCCGGCGCCGGCGTCGGCGGGGTCATCCCTTGAGGCCGCCCGTGGTCAGGCCGGCCATGATGTTCCGCTGGAAGATCAGGAAGACGATGACGGTCGGGATCGCGGCGATGACCGACGCGGCGACCACCACGTTCATGGGCGTACCACCCGAGAAGGCGTAGATGCCGACGCTGACCGTCCGGGTCTCGGGGGACGGCATGACCAGCTTCGGCCAGAGGAAGTCCTTCCAGACCGCCGTCACCGCGAAGATCGAGACCACGCCGAGGATGGGACGCGACATCGGCAGGATGATCGACCAGAGCGTGCGCAGCGGGGTCGCCCCGTCCACCAGGGCCGCCGCCATCAGGTCCTCCGGGATCGAGTCGAAGAACCGCTTCAGCAGGAAGATGTTGAACGCGTTCGCGACCAGGGGCAGCCAGATCGCGAACGGCGAGTCGAGCAGGTTGATGTGCACGATCGGCAGGTCGATCACGGTCACGTACTGCGGGACGATGAGGACCATCGCCGGGATCATCAGCGTCGCCAGCATCAGGCCGAGGATCACGTTGCCGAAGACCGGCCGGAGCTTCGACAGTGAGTACGCCGCGGCGGTGTCGAAGACGAGTTGGAACAGCACCGCGCCGGTGGCGTAGTAGAACGTGTTGAACAGCAGCTTGGCGAGATCCAGGTTGTTCCACGCGTCGACGTAGTTCTGCGGCTGGGGGTCCTTCGGGAAGAGCGACGGCGGCGTCTGCGCGATCTCCTGACCGGACTTGAGCGCGCCGGTGACCATCCAGTAGAGCGGGCCGAGGAAGACGAGCGTGAACACCACGACGACGGCGGTGAGCAGCGCCCAGTAGATCACCCTGCCGCGCCCGCGGCTGAGCTGGGCGTGGGAGATGAGGGTCCGGGTCCCGGAGTCCTGTGCCATGGGTCGTCCCGTCCTAGTCCTGTTTCGCGGTCAGCCGCACGTAGACCGCGGAGAAGCCGGCCAGCACCACGAGCATGATCACGCCGAGCGCCGCGGCGCCGTTGAGGTCGTTCTGGAAGAACCCGTGCTGGTAGATGAGGTACGCGACCGAGGTCGCCGAGTCCTCCGCGCCGGCGCCGTTGGCGAGGATCAGCGGCTCGATGAAGAGCTGCATGGTGGCGACGATCTGCAACATCGCCAGGAGCGCGAGGATCAGCCGGGTCTGCGGGATCGTCACGTGCCGCACCCGCCGCCAGATCCCGGCGCCGTCGAGTTCGGCCGCCTCGTAGAGCTCGCCGGGGATGTTCTGCAACGCGGCCAGGTAGATCAGCACCGCGCTGCCCATGTTCATCCAGGTCGACGCGACCACCATCGCCGGCATCGTCATCTCCGGGGACTGCATCCACTGCGAGGTCGGCAGGTGCAGCGCCTTCAGGATGGCGTTGAAGAGCCCGGCGTCGCTCGGGTCGTACGCGTAGAACTTGAAGAGGAAGAGCGCCGAGGCCGGCGGCAGCATCACCGGCAGGTAGACCAGGATCCGCAGGTACCCCTTGGCGTGCCGGAACTCGTTGAGCACGACCGCCACGAGGAACGGCACCACGTAGCCGAGGACCAGCGCGAGCAGGGTGAAGTAGGCCGTGTTGCGCCAGGCCGTCCAGAAGCTCGGGTCGTCGATGATCCGGGCGTAGTTGTCCCAGCCCACCCAGGTGGTCTCGCCGCGCCGGGTGCGCTGGAAGCTCATCACGATGCCGCGGATCATCGGGTACCAGGAGAAGACGACGAAGCAGAGCACCGCACCGATCAGGAACGCGTGCCCGGTGACGTTGTCCCGCACCTTGCGGCCGAGGCTCGTGCGCGGTGGGCGCCCCGGGGGCGGCGGCGCGGGGCGGGCCATTCTCGTGATGGCCTCCGGGGCGGAGGTGATCGCCAACGAAGCTCCTGGTGAGTCGGTGACCGGACGGGTTCTGGCGGACCGGGTGGGGGCCGGCGGACGACCCCCACCCGCCCGGTCAGCTCTGCGCGGCGAGGAGCTGGTTGACCTTGCTCTCGGCCGTCTTGAGCAGCGCGTCGATGTTCGCGTTCGGGTTGGTCAGCACTCCCGACATCGCGGCGTCGAGCACCGCGTAGACCGCCTGCGCGTTCCGCGGCTCGCCCTTGATCGGCACCGGGCTCGCCTCGAAGAGCGCGAAGTTCGCGGTGTCGACGTTCGCGTTGGCCTTGCGCAGCTCGAGTTCCTGCTTCTGCGCCTCGGTGCCGTTGGCGAAGAGCAGCGGCTGGGGCAGGCCGACCGGGTAGTTCTGCGGCTTGGCCCGGACGTAGTCGAACTGGCCCTTGCCCGGCGTCAGCTTCTGGTACGCGATCCACTTCAGGCCGGCCTCGACCTGCTCCCGGGAGAGGCCCTTCTTGAAGTAGTAGCCCTCGCCGCCACCGAGCGTGCCCTTGGCCGCGCCGTCCTGGCCGGGCAGCGGGGCCATCGCCCAGTCCTGGAACTTCCCCTGGAACTGGCTGACGATCGCCTGGGTGGTGTCCGGCGCGCCGATGAACATGCCCACCTTGCCGGCGGCCGCGTTGGTCAGCAGGTCACCCCACTGGAGCAGCTGGCGGCTGCCCATGCTGTTGTCGCCGTACCGCATGTCCTTGAGGTTCTGCAGGACCTGCTTGCCCATCGCGTTGTTGAAGTCGGCCTTCTTGCCGTCCGGGGTCAGCACCTGGCCGCCCTGCGAGTAGAGCAGGGAGGTGAAGTGCCAGCCCCCGGTGTTGCCGGCGCTGTACTCCGCGTAGCCGGCGACGCCGTTGCCGAGGGCGGAGATCTTCCTGGCCGCCGCCCGGACCTCAGGCCAGGTCTTCGGCGGGCTGTTCACGTCGAGCCCCGCCCGCTGGAACAGCGCCTTGTTGTAGACCAGGCCCATCGAGTAGTTCTTCACCGGTACGGCGTAGAGCTTGCCGCCGTCGGTGAAGACCTCCTTGAGCGCCGGGTCGACGCTGTCCCAGGTCGGGATCGTGTCCTTGTCGGCGTACTCGGTGATGTCCATGGCCTGCCCGGAGTCCAGCACCTGCTGGAGGTCGGTCATGTAGCCGTAGAAGACGTCGGTCACGGTGCCGCCGGCCAGCCGGGCGGCGAAGTCCGGCGGGTTGTTGCACTGCTCGCCGACGCTGACGCTCTTGACGACGATGTTCGGGTTCTGCCGCTGGAACTCGGCGACGTCGTCGTTCCAGTTCTGCAACAGCTCCTTCTGGGAGCCAACCGGCTGGCAGTCGACCGTGATGGTGACCTTGCCGCCTGCCGCCGAGTCGTCGTCGCTCTTCGTGGAGCACGCCGTGAGGCTGAGCCCCAGGCCGGCCACGAGCGCTAACGCCGCAGCCTTCCGGTACTGCGGTACGGACATCTGTCCATCCCTTCGGGAACGGGTGTCTCTATCACCTGCGCTGATCCGCGGTGGTCGTCACCGCGCCGATGCCTGTCAAGGTCTGCATCCGCCGTGCGACCGGCCCCTTCGGTACGTCGGGGCCGGTGTGAGTGGAGTCACTGTAGCTAACCCGACTTGTTCCGGCAAGGTATCGATCGGGGGCTGAAAAGAAGCGACGCACCGATGACAGATCCAGACAGGATCTTAGAACGAGACCGATTTGCCGAGATCGCGCCTTTAAGGCGCGGCTGCGGCCCGGCGCCCGGGGCGCGGGCCGGCCGGCGCCGGCAACGACGAAGCGGCCGCCGACCGCGGGAGGCGGTCGACGGCCGGGGTGTCCGTTCACGGGGCGGCACGTGGTCACCGTGGTCACCGACCACGGCAGGCGGCGGGCAGCGGCAGGCGGGGCCCCGCCGCGCCGACGGGGCGGGGGTCAGGCCGTCAGCGGCCGGGGGCGGGCGCGGTGGAGCCGCGCACCACGAGTTCGGGCTCGAAGAGCAGCTCGTCGCGCAGGACGCCGGCCCCCTCGATCTGGGTGACCAGCAGGTCCACCGCGGCCTGCCCCATCGTCTCGATCGGCTGCCGGACGGTGGTCAGCGGCGGGTCGGTGCAGGTCATGAACGCCGAGTCGTCGAAGCCCACCACCGACACGTCGGTCGGCACCGCACGGCCCAGCCGCCGGGCCGCCCGGATGGCGCCCAGAGCCAGCACGTCGCTGGCGCAGATGATGCCGGTGACGCCCCGCTCGACCAACTTGGTCGCGGCCACCCGCGCGCCCTCCATGGAGAAGCTGGAGCGTTCCACGCACGTCGTGTCGTCGGCCCAGCCGGCGGCCTGGATCATCGCGCTCAGCTTGCGCCGGGACGGCACGTGCCCCTCCGGGCCGAGCACCATCCCGATCCGCTCGTGCCCGAGCGAGCGCAGGTGCCCGTACGCCTGCTCCACCGCCACCGCGTCGTCCGTGGAGACCCGGGGGAAGCCCAGCTCGTCCACGCCCGCGTTGACCAGCACCACCGGCAGGCCCCGGTCGGTCAGCCGGCGGTAGTGGTCGTGTCGCGCGTCGGCGAGCGCGTACGAGCCGCCGGCGAAGATCACCCCGGAGACCTGGTGGTCGAGGAGCATCTCCACGTAGTCCATCTCGGAGACGCCGCCGATGGTGCGGGCGCAGAGCGCCGGGGTGAACCCGCGTTGGGCCAGGGAACCGGTGACCACCTCGGCGAGGGCCGGGAAGATCGGGTTCTGCAACTCGGGCAGCACCAGCCCGACCAGCCGGGCACGCTCGCCGCGCAGCTTGGTCGGCCGCTCGTAGCCGAGCACGTCCAGCGCGGTCAGCACCGCCGTCCGGGTCGCCTCGGAGACCCCGTCCCGGCCGTTGAGCACCCGGCTGACGGTGGCCTCGCTGACGCCCGCCTTTCTGGCAACTTCGGTCAACCGTTTCGTCACGCCCGCAATCGTACGTCATCTGGCTGCAAGAAATGAGCAGCCATCTGCCGTGCGGATGGCGTCCGCTGCTGTACTTCGCTCACGCCCTCGTCGTGGCCCGACGCCACGATCCGCCCGGGCGGTCAGGACAGATCCCGCAGCGCGTCCTCTGTCGCCCGGTGGAACGTCGGGTACGCGTAGATCATGTGTCGCAGCTGGGCCAGCGGCACGGCCGCGTGCACCGCCACCACCAGCCCGGAGAGCACCTCGCCCCCGGCCGGCCCCACCGAGGTCGCGCCGATCAGGACGCCCTGGTCGGCGTCGGCGACCAGCTTGACGAAGCCCTCGTTGCCGCTCTTGTGGATCCAGCCCCGGGCGGACGAGGACAGCCGGGCGAGGCCGACCTGCACGTTGATGCCCCGCTCGCGGGCCTGCCGCTCGGTGAGGCCGACCGCGCCCACCTCCGGGTCGGTGAAGGTCACCCGGGGCAGCGCCCGGTAGTCGGCGCGCGGCACCGTGCCGGCCGAACCGCTCGACCCGGTCGCACCTAGCGCGCTGGTCACGCCGGCCGCGCCGCCCACCACGCTCGCGGTGCCGCTGGGATCGGCCCCGCCGTCGGTGCGGCGGGCGCGGTCGAGCAGGTCGGCCACGACGATTCCCGCCTGGTACATCGCGACGTGGGTGAACGCGCCCTCGCCGGTGACGTCGCCGACCGCCCAGATCCCCTCGGCGGCGCGCAGCCGGTCGTCAACGGCCAGGTAGCGCCGGCCGGCGTCCATCCCGACGCTCTCCAGGCCCAGCTCGTCCAGGTGGGCCCGGCGACCGGTCACCACCAGCAGCTGCTGGGCGGCGAGCGCCGTCCCGCCGGCCGCGTGCAGGGTGAAGCCGCGCCCGTCGTGGCTCACCCGCTCCGCCCGGATCCCGGTGTGGATCTCCACCCCGTCGGCGCGCAGCGCGGCGGCAGCCACCTCGGACGCCTCCGGCTCCTCGACGGCGAGCACCCGGTCCAGCGCCTCGACCACGGTGACGCGGACGCCGAAGCGGGCGAAGACCTGGGCCAGTTCCAGCCCGATCGCCCCGCCGCCCAGCACCAGCAGCGACTCCGGCAGCTCCTCGACCTCGATGGCCTGGTGGTTGGTCCAGTACGGCGTGTCGGCAAGCCCGTCGACCGGCGGCACCGACGGCCGGGTGCCGGTGCCGAGCACGATCCCGTGCCGGGCCCGGAAGACCCGCTCGCCCACCCGGACCCGGCCGGGCCCGTCCAGCCGGGCGCTGCCCCGGACGAACCGTCCGCCCTTGTCGGTGAACCGCCGCACCGCGACCGTGTCGTCCCAGGTGTCCGTGGCCTCCTCGCGGATCCGCCGCGCCACCGGCGCCCAGTCGGGCCGGACCTCGGCCGAGCCGGCGAGCCCGTCGACGCGGCGGGCCTCGGCGATCGCGTTGGCCGCCCGGATCATCATCTTGCTCGGCACGCACCCCCAGTACGGGCACTCCCCGCCGACCAGGTCGCGCTCGACGCCGACGACGGTCAGCCCCGCCTCGGCGAGCCGCCCCGCCACCTCCTCGCCGCCGACCCCGAGCCCGACCACGACCACGTCCACCAGTTCCGGATCAGCCATGCCGCCAGCATCGCGCACCGCCCGGCGGCGGGCCAGCGGCGCTCCGGAAAACCGCTGCCGTCACGCCCGCGACCTCCTACCGTGACCGGATGCGCGAACGCTTCTCCGCCGTCCACGACTGCTTCGCCGAACTGCTGGCCGAGGGCCGGGAGACCGGGGCCGGCCTGGCGGTCTGGTACGACGGCGAGCCGGTGGTCGACATCGTCGGCGGCGAGCGGTCGCCCGGGCGGCCGTGGCGGACCGACACGCTGGTCAACGTCTACTCCGTCGCCAAGCCGGTCGCCGCGCTCTGCCTGCTGGCGCTGGTCGACCGCGGCCGGCTCGACCTGGACGACCCGGTCGCCGGGCACTGGCCCGCCTTCCGCGCCCCGGCGACCGTCCGGCAGGTGCTGTCGCACACCGCCGGGTTGCCGGCGTTCCCGGTACCCCGACCGGCCGCCGCCGTCGCCGACTGGAACCTGCTCTGCGCCGACCTCGCGGCCGCCGAGCCGGAGTGGCCGCCGGGCTCCGTCGCGGGCGAGCACGCCTGGACGTACGGGCACCTGGTGGGGGAGCTGGTGCGGCGGGTCGACGGGCGGTCGGTGGGTCGCTTCCTGGCCGAGGAGATCGCCGGGCCGTGGCGGCTGGACCTCGGCTTCGGTCTCGGCGGGGCGGACCAGCGGCGCTGTGCCGAGCTGCGGTACGGCGACCCGGGCTGGCCCGCCCGGGTGGCCGGCGAGCCGGGTTCGCTCTGGGCGCGGGCGCTGGGCAACCCGCCGGGCGGCCTGGACCTGTCGGTGGTGAACAGCCCGCTCTGGCGCGGCGCCGAGGTGCCCGCCGTCAACCTGCACTCGACCGCGCGCGCCCTGGCCCGCCTCTACGCGGGCCTGCTCGCCGGCGGCGTCCTCGACGGCGTCCGCCTGTTCAGCCGGGAGCTGGTGGCGGAGGCGACCCGCGTCCAGTACGACGGCGACGACCTGCTGCTCGGCCGCCGGGTCCGATGGACGCTGGGCATGCAGTGCGAGGAGGACGGGAGCTGGGGCATGGGCGGGATCGGCGGCAGCTCCGCCTGGGCCGACCCCCGTCGCAGCTACACCTTCGCCTACGCCACGTCCCACCTGGCCGACCACGACCGGGTCGACACCCTGGTGGACGCCCTGCACTCCTGCCTCTGACCGCGCGGCGCCCGGCCGGGGCCCGTGCTCAGGGTCGGCGTCCGGGAGAGCCGGCGGGCTCCCGGGCCACCGGGCCGACGGCCGGCCCGGGGATCACCACCGGCGTACCGGCCGGGGTGAGCAGTGCGCGGGCGGCCACCGCCGTCCTGCGGCGCCGCGGCACCCGGGCCCGATCGGCGAAGACGTCGAAGTCCCGCGCGGCCACCTCGTCCAGGATGCCGCCGTACAGCGCGTAGGCGGTGCGCATGCAGGCCTGCGAGGCGGGCGCCAGCAGGGTGATCCCGGGGGCCGCGGCGACGTAGTGCGCCTGGGCGCGGGTCACCTCGTACGCGATCAACTCCCGGATCCGGGGCGTGGCGCGGCCCCTCGCGCGCGCCTCGTCCAGTTCCTCGCGGGTGACGCCGAAGAGGGCCAGGTCCTCGTCGGGCAGGTAGGTGCGCCCCCGGTCGAGGTCCTCGCCCACGTCGCGGATGAAGTTGGTGAGCTGGAAGGCGAAGCCGAGCTGGCGGGCCGGCTCGCGGGCCGCCGCCGGGTCCGAGCTGCCCAGGATCGGCAGCATCATCGTGCCGATCACCGCCGCCGAGCCCTCCATGTAGTCGAGCAGGTGGTCGTAGGTGCGGTACGAGGAGACCGTCAGGTCCATCGCCATGCTCTTCAGGAACGACGCGAAGTCGTCCCGGTCGAGATCGAAGACGGCGATCGTGTGCAGCACGGCCGGGAGCAGCGGGTCGTCCACCGGCTCGCCGTGCAGCCCGGCGACGAAACGGCCCGCCCAGTCGTCGAGCCGCGCGGCGCGCTCGGCCGGGGGCAGTTCCTCGGTCCGGTCGACGATCTCGTCGGCGTAGCGGGTGAAGCCGTACAGGGCGTGGACATGTCGCCGTTTCCAAGCGGGCAGCAGCCGGGTGGCGAGATAGTAGGTGCGGCCGTGATGTCTGTGCAGCTCACGGCAGCGGTCATAGGCCGCGGTGAGATCGGTTTCCACCGGCCCTCCTCACATATCGACGCACAAATCGACGCAACTCGTAAGCCTAGGGTACGCTCGTTCGCATGGCCAACGACGCAGTTGCGGGTAACGCGCTCCGTGTGGCACCGGCGCAGCCGACCGACGGGGACGATCCGGTCCGCGCGGTCCTGGCCGCGTACACGAAGGACCTGGTGACGGCGGTGGAGGGCACTCTCGCGGCCTTCCTGTCCACCGAGGTCGACGCGATGACCGAGATCGACGCGGCGATGGGTGGTTTCGCCGCGACGGCCCGCGACTGCGTGCTGGCCGGCGGCAAGCGCGTCCGTCCCACCTTCGCCTACTGGGGTTGGCGCGGGGCGGTGGGCGGCGCGGATCCGCTCCCGCCGGTACTTCCGGCGCTGGGCGCCCTGGAGCTGCTGCACGCCTTCGCGCTCGTACACGACGACGTGATGGACGCCTCCGCCACCCGGCGGGGCAGGCCGACGGCCCACGTGGCGCTGGCCGCCCGGCACACGGCGGCCGGCCATCGGGGTGATCCACGCCGGTTCGGCGAGTCGGTCGCGGTGCTGATCGGCGATCTCTGCATGGTCTGGGCCGACCGGCTCCTCGCACACGCCGACGTGCCGCCGGAGCGCCTGCTCGACGTCCGCCGCTGCTACGACCAGATGCGGGTGGAGACGATCGCCGGGCAGTACCTCGACGTGCTGGGCGAGAGCGACGCGGCCAACTGGTCGGTCGACCGCGCGTTGCGGGTGGCCCGCTACAAGACGGCGAGCTACACGGTGCAGCGGCCGCTGCTCTTCGGCGCCCGGCTGGCCGGCGTCGGGGGCGACGCCCCGCTGACCGCCGCGTACGCCCGCTACGGGCTCGCCGTCGGCGAGGCGTTCCAGCTCTGCGACGACCTGCTCGGCGTCTACGGCGACCCGGCGACCACCGGCAAGCCGACCGGCGACGACCTGCGCACCGGCAAGCCGACCGTGCTGCTCATGCTGGCCCGGCAGCTCGCCACGCCGATCCAGCGGCGGGCGCTGGACCGGGTGGGCGCGGACGTCGGCGCCGGGGAGGTCGACCGCCTCGCCGAGCTGGTCGCCGACACCGGCGCGGTCGACCGGGTCGAACGGATGATCTCCGACCGGGTCGCCGAGGCGCTGGCCGCGCTCGGCACCGCGTCGATCGACGAGACCGCGCGCACCGCGCTCACGGGCCTCGCCACCGCCACCACCAGCCGGCGGGCATGATGGGCAACTTCGCAGAGGGAGGTGGTCGTGTGCGTACCGTCGAGGGACGTACGGACCGGGTGGTCGTCGTCGGTGCCGGGCTGGGCGGGTTGGCCTGCGCGCTGCACCTGGCCGGCAGCGGTCGAGAGGTGACCGTGCTGGAGCGCGAGCCGGTGCCGGGCGGCCGGGCGGGCCGGCTCGGCGTGGCCGGCTACGAGTTCGACACCGGCCCCACCGTGCTGACCATGCCGGACCTGATCGCCGAGGCGCTCGGGGCGGTCGGCGAGGAGCTGGACGACTGGCTCGACCTCACTCCGCTCGACCCGGCCTACCGGGCGCACTACCCGGACGGCTCGACGCTGGACGTCATCACCGACACCACGCGGATGGCGGCCGAGATCGCCCGGGTCTGCGGCCCCCGCGAGGCCGACGGCTACCTGCGCTTCGTCGACTACGCCCGCAGGCTCTGGCAGTGGGAGCGCGCCGACTTCATCGAGCGCAACCTGGACGCCCCAACCGACCTGCTGACCGGCAACCTGGTGAAGCTGCTGGCGGGCGGCGCCTTCCGCCGACTCCAGACGAAGATCAACCAGTTCTTCCGGGACCCGCGCACCCAGCGGATCTTCTCCTTCCAGGCCATGTACGCCGGCCTCGCCCCGCACGACGCGCTGGCCATCTACGCGGTCATCGCGTACCTCGACTCGGTCGCCGGGGTCTACTTCCCGCGCGGCGGCGTCCACGCCGTCTCCCGCGGCATGGCGGGCGCCGCCGAGAAGCACGGCGTCCAGATCCGCTACGACACCACCGTCACCCGGGTGGAGACGGCGCACGGCCGGGCGACCGGCGTGCTGACGGCCGACGGCGAGCTGATCCCCGCCGACGTGGTCGTGCTCAACCCCGACCTGCCGGTCGCCTACCGCGACCTGCTGCCGCCGAGCCGCCCGCGTCGGCTCACCTACTCGCCGTCCTGCGTGGTCCTGCACGTCGGATCGCGGCAGGGATATGGCAAGATCGCCCACCACAACATCCACTTCGGACGGTCCTGGAAGGGCACCTTCGATGAGGTCATCCGGCGGGGCGAGCTGATGAGCGACCCCTCCCTGCTGGTCACCAACCCGAGCCGCACCGACCCGTCGGTGGCACCCGCCGGCAGGCACACCTACTACGTGCTGGCCCCGGTGCCGAACCTCGACCGGGCGCCGTTCGACTGGCGGGGCGACCTCACCGGCCGCTACGCCGACCAGCTCGTCGGGACCCTGGAGGAACGCGGCTACGTGGGCTTCGGCGCCGGCGTCGAGGTGCTGCGGGCCGTGACCCCGGCCGAGTGGGCGGAGCAGGGCATGGCCGCCGGCACCCCGTTCGCCGCCGCGCACAGCCTCTTCCAGACCGGCCCGTTCCGCCCGTCGAACCTGCACCGGACGCTGTCGAACGTCGTCTTCGTCGGCTCCGGCACTCAGCCCGGCGTCGGCGTGCCCATGGTGCTCATCTCCGGCAAGCTCGCGGCCGGCCGCATCACCGGGAAATCCTGATGGGCCGTCCCCTCGGCCCCGGGAGGCGGCTGCCGTGACCACCCGCGAGGAGCATCTCGTCGAACTCGTCGACGACGCCGGACGCCCCCTGGGCGAGACCACCGTCTCCGCCGCGCACCAGCCGCCGGGGCGGCTCCACCGCGCCTTCTCGGTGCTGCTCGTCGACCCCGAGGGCCGGGTGCTGCTGCAACGACGGGCCCCGGTGAAGACCCGCTTCCCGCTGCGCTGGGCCAACTCGTGCTGCGGCCACCCCGCGCCGGGCGAGTCCCTGGTCGAGGCCGCCAACCGCCGGCTCCGCGAGGAGCTCGGCGCCGAACCGGTCGAGCTGACCGAGCTCGGCGTGTACCTCTACTACGCCGAGGACCCGGCCACCGGCCGGGTGGAGTTCGAGTACGACCACGTCCTGCGGGGCGAGTTCCGGCCCGGCAGCCCGCTGCTGCCGGACCCGGACGAGGTGGCCGAGCTGCGCTGGGTCGACCCGGCCGGGCTCACGGCCGACCTCGACACCGACCCCCGCGCGTACGCGCCGTGGCTGGGTGGGGTGGTGAACCGGCTGCTGCGCCCCGCGCAGCCGACGGGCGACCCGCCGGACCCGGCCGTCACCCCGCCCGGTCTCCCGGCGGACGACGCGTCGGAGCGGTCGGGTGGCCGATGAGGCGCTGAGCGCGGGAGCCGTCGCCCGACGGCTGGGCGTCGCCGTCACCACCCTGCGCACCTGGCACCAGCGCTACGGCCTCGGGCCCAGCGAGCACGTCCCCGGGCACCACCGGCGCTACACGCCGGCCGATCTCGCCCGTCTGGAGATCATGCGGCGGCTCACCGCGCAGGGGGTGACCCCGGCCGAGGCGGCCCGCTGGGCCCGCCGGGCACCCGACGCGGTGCCCGCCGACGCCGGCGTACGCCCCCGGCGGGCCGCCGGTGGGCGCGACGGCGGCGGCCAGACCATCCCGGTCGGCCGGGCCGGACCGGCCGCCCGGGGGCTGGCCCGCGCCGCCATGCGGCTGGACTCGATGGTGATCGACGAGACGATCACCAAGGCCGTCGAGGCGCACGGGGTGATCGCCACCTGGGACGGGCTGCTGCGACCGGTGCTCGTGGGCATCGGGGAGCGGCACGCCGCCACCGGCGGCCTCGTCGAGGTCGAGCACCTGTTGTCACGCTGCGTCTCGGAGACGTTCGCGACGGTCATCCGGGCCGGCAGGCCCACCGGGCCGGCACGCGTCCTGCTCGCCTGTGCCGACGAGGAGCAGCACAGCCTGCCGTTGGAGGCGCTCGCCGCCGCGCTCGCCGAGGCCGGGGTCGGCTTCCGGATGCTCGGCGCGCGGGTGCCGACACCCGCGCTGACCGAGGCCGTCGCCCGGACCGGGCCGGCCGCCGTGGTGATCTGGTCGCACACCCGGCCCACCGCCGACCCGGCCCAGCTCAACGCCGTACTGGCCGCACCCCGCCGGCCGCTGCTGGTGCTCGCCGCCGGGCCGGGCTGGTTGGCGGACTCGCTGCCCGCCGGGGTGGTGCGACCGGTCGATCTCGCCGAGGCGGTCTCGCTGGCGCTGGCCGTACGCGACTCGCTGGACCAGGCGACGGCGGACTGACCGGGGGTGCCGGGCCGACGCGCCGTCCACTAGCGTCTGGGGGTCCGCCGAACCCGACCCTCCGGGAGCGAACGATGCGCCCACGCGCCGTGCTGGCCTCCGGTCTGGCCCTGCTCCTGCTTGTCGGCGGCTGCGGCGACGGCACCGCCACCGGCCGGAGGGACGCCGACCCCGGCCCCGTCGCCTCGGCTCCGCTGCCGGCCGAACCCTCCCCCGCCGTCACCCCACGGCCGACCCGCGGCGTCGACCCCCGGCGTCCCGTCCGCCCGCTGCCGCCCAGGCTGCCGGCGGGGCTGTACCGCTCGACCGGCGTACGGACGGTGGCGTTGACCTTCGACGACGGACCGGACCCGGTCTGGACGCCGAAGGTCCTCGACCGCCTGCGGGCGGCCCGGGTCACGGCCACGTTCTGCGTGGTGGGCACCCAGGTCCGGCGCCACCCCGACCTGGTCCGGCGGATCGTGCGGGAGGGCCACCAGCTCTGCAACCACAGCTGGCACCACGACCTGGACCTCGCCCGTCGGCCGGCCGTGGAGATCCGGCGCGACCTGGTCCGCACCAACGCCGCCATCCGGGCGGCGGTGCCCGGCGCCAAGGTGCCGTTCTACCGCCAGCCGGGCGGCCGCTGGACCCGTGAGGTGGTGACGGTCGCCCGGCAGCTCGGCATGCGGTCGCTGCACTGGAACGTCGACCCCCGGGACTGGGGCAAGCCGACCGCCGTGACGATCGCCAAGCGGGTACGCGCCGCGGCCCGCCCCGGATCGGTCGTGCTGCTGCACGACGGCGGCGGCAACCGGGCGGCCACGCTGGCCGCCTGCCCCCACCTGATCACCGACCTGAAGCGCCGCTACGGCGTCGCCCGTCTCCGCTAACCCGCGCTGACCTGGGGTTTTGCGGCCCGTTGTGGCCACAGCCATACCGGTTTGGTCGACGGACCGATCATCACGTAAGCTATCCAAGCCTCCGGCGGGGCCGGATGGGAGCAAGTCCGCTTGAAGTTGCGAGTGTGCAATGATGGCGGGGCCGCCCTCATCGTCTAGCGGCCCAGGACGCCGCCCTTTCAAGGCGGTAGCACGGGTTCGAATCCCGTTGGGGGCACGATCCGGCTTCGGCCGGAGGCAACAAAGCTAGGTCCTGTGGAGCAGTTGGAGTGCTCGCCGCCCTGTCAAGGCGGAGGTCGCGGGTTCAAGTCCCGTCAGGACCGCCAGCGCAGAACGCCGCGCCATGCGCGGCGTTCTGCGTATCGGGGCATGCGACCCTCCCGGCGGAGCACTCGCCGTGCGGGTAACATGTACCGAGCAACACGGCCAGGTAGCTCAGTTGGTACGAGCGTCCGACTGAAAATCGGAAGGTCGGCGGTTCGACCCCGCCCCTGGCCACATAGCCTTTCGCCGGGCTACTGAAGCGCCGACCAGCGGGAACGCGGGTCGGCGCTTCTGCGTCCGGGCCCCGCCCGGCCGCCCGACGTCTCCCCCGGTCCGACCGTTCCGGAAGGCGCCGCCAAAAGCGGCGACGCCCGCGCCGGTGCCGACGCGCCTGACGCCCGCGGGAGGCTGGGGCCCCGCACGGCCCCCCGTCGGCCCGCCGACCTACGCCCCGGCCCCGACTGATCCCTCAGACCCGCTATCATCGCCGGATGGCGATTGGTGATGCGCCCGCACTGGCTCCTGCCGCGGCGTTGTTCAGGTCCCTCGGCGACCCCACCCGGCTGGCCATCCTGCGCCGGATCGCGACCGGGGAGGCCCGGGTGGTGGACCTGACCGGCGAGCTGGGGTTGGCGCAGTCGACGGTCTCGAAACACCTGGCGTGCCTGCGTGACTGCGGCCTCGTCGACTACCGGGTGTCCGGTCGCCAGTCGTTCTACGCGCTGACGCGGCCGGAGCTGCTGGAGCTGCTCCGGTCGGCGGAACAGGTCCTCGCCGCCACGGGCGAGGCGGTCGTGCTCTGCCCGACCTACGGCACGCCGGCCGCCTCCCGCGTGGAGGTGGGCGCGTGAGCGCGTCGCTGCTGACCCCGCAGCGCCAGGCGGCGCTGTCGAGGCGGAGCCTGCAACTGGCCTACGCCACCGCCGGCTACAACCTGCTGGAGGGCGTGGTCGCCATCGCCGCCGGCGCGGCGGCCTCCTCGACCGCGCTCGTCGGATTCGGCCTGGACTCGTTCGTCGAGGTGTCCAGCGCCGCCGTGCTGATCTGGCAGTTCCGCTCCCGGGTGCCCGAGGACCGGGAGCGACTGGCGCTGCGGCTGATCGGCGTGTCGTTCTTCGCCCTGGCGGCCTGGGTGACCTTCGACGCCGGCCGCTCGCTGCTGGCCGGCGGGGACGCCGACGCCAGTCCGGTGGGGATCGGTCTCGCCGTCGCGTCCCTGATCGTGATGCCGCTGCTCGTGCGGGCCAAGCGGCGCACCGGCCGTGAGCTGGGCTCGGCGACCGTGCTGGCCGACTCGACGCAGACCCTGTTGTGCACCTACCTCTCCGTGGTGCTCCTCGTCGGTCTGGTCCTCAACGCCCTCTGGGGCTGGTCGTGGGCCGACCCGGTCGCCGCGTTCGTGATCGCCGGAGTCGCGGTCAGGGAGGGCGTCGCGGCCTGGCGCGGCGATCACTGCGACGACTGCGCGCCCCTCCCGGCCGTCGACGCCGGCCAGGCTTCCGGCTGCGCCGACGGCTGCTGCGCCGACCGCTAGCCGCGCCGGCGAATTCGATTGCGTACGCGCCCGCGCCGCACTTGGCTACCGCCATGGCGAGAGAGCGCGTCGACTCGTACTTCGTCTGCGGAACCCCTCGCACCGGTAGCTCCCTCCTGCTGGGGCTGTTGGAGTCCACGGGCCTCGCCGGCCGGCCGCAGGCGTTCTTCCGCTCCCCCGACGAGCTGCGCTGGGCCGACCGGTGGCGGCTCCCCCGCACGGCCGACGGCGGCCTCGACTACGCGGACTTCGTACGGGCCGCGCTCGCGGCGGGCCGGACCGACAACGGCGTGTTCGGCGCGAAACTCATGTGGGGCACGCTGGACGAGTTGGTCGCCAGGCTCGCGGCGATCCACCCCGACCTGGAGGGCGACGACGCCGCGCTGCTGAACCGGGCGTTCGGCCGCACCGGCTTCGTCTTCCTGCGGCGCGACGACGTGGTGGCCCAGGCGGTGTCACGGCTGCGCGCCGAGCAGACCGGCAGATGGTTCGTCGGCGGCAGCGGGGAGATCAGCGGCGACGCCGGCAACGGGCGGGAGCCCCACTTCGACGCGGCGGGCATCGGGCGCTTCATCGGGGAGATCGGGGAGCACAACGCGGCCTGGGAGGCCTGGTTCGCCTCGTGGGGCATCCAGCCGCACGTGGTGCGCTACGAGGACCTGGCAGCGGACATGGCCGCCACCACGCACGGAGTCCTCCACTTCCTCGGGATCGACGTGCCCGGGGACGGATTCGCCGTCGTCGCCCGGCACCAACGCCAGGCCGACGAGATCAACCGGCGGTGGATCGAACGCTACCGGGCCGAGGCGACCGGCACCTGACCCGTCGACCGGGTACTCCTCGTCGGGCGGTCCGGGGCACGGCCGCCACCGGTCCAGGTGGCCGTCGGGTGGCCCGGGGCGTCAGCGCCGCTGCTGGCGGTGCTGGGCCACGCCGCCCTGGATCGCCTCCCAGACGCTCCGCCCGGCCTGCTTCAGCGTCTCCCCCGCCTGCTCGGCGAGCTGGGCCGCGCTCGGCGCGGCGCCGCCACCCCCGGAGGTTCCGGGACGCCGCTCCGGTTCGTCGCCGGCCGGACCGCCCGACGGCGCACGCCGTCCCGCCTCCGGCCCGCCGTCGCGCCTCTCACCGGCGCCCTCGGGCGTGCCACCGCCGGGGCCGCCGACGCTCGCGCCGCCCGGCCGCTGCGCGCGCTGTTCCTCCCGGCCCGGGCGCTGCCCGCCCTGCTCGCCGCCGGACCCGGACCCGCGTTCCTCCCCGCCCCGCTCGCCGCCGGACCGGTCACGCCCGTCACCGCCGGAGGGCTGGCCGCCGCTCCCCGCCGAGTCCTGTGCGTGCTCCCGCCCCTGCGGGCCGCCGGGCTCCCGGCGCTCGTCCCCCCGGCCCCGCTGCTCGCGGCCCGCCTGCTCGCGCGCTTCCTGCTCGCGGGCGCGCTGCGCCTGGCCCTGCTCACCCCCGCCGCCCGATCCGCTGGCGAGGCCGCCGCCCCGGTGGACCGGCCCGGTACCGGGCTGCCCGCCCTGACCGGGGCCGGGCTGCCCGGCGTGCCCGGGACCAGGGCTGGGCTGCCCGGCGTGCCCCGGGCCGGGGCTGGGCTGCCCGACGTGCCCGGGGCCGGGGGCGGAGGGCCTGGCGGCCTCGTGAGGGGAAACCTGCGCGCCCTGGGCCGGCGCGGGGCCTACCGGCCGGCCGGGACCCGCCACGCCGGGCACGGGCACGCCCGGCTCCAGTACCGGCCGGTCGGCGAGAGCGCCGATCGCGCCCACCTGCTGGCCGAGGTCGTCGGTCGCGCCGCCGATCCGCTCCACCGGGCCGGCGAGCCGCTCGCCCAGGTTGGCCACCTGCTGCGTCGCCCGGTTCACGTCGTCCAGCGAGGCCGTCGCCGTACGCGACAGCGCCTGGATGACCTGCGGGTTGCGGTCGATGGTGGTCAGCGCCCGATCGAGGATCTGCACCAGCTTCTCGAGCCGCACCTTGAGCAACGCTTCGGCGTGCACCCCGGTGATGTCGAGCTCGACGTCCTCCAGGTGCACCCGCACCCCGGCGTCGAGCTGAAGGATGTTGGCCAGCCGGGTACGCAGGGACACGTCGGCGTCCAGCCCCTTCACCGCGAGCCGGATCGAGTCGACCGACACCTCCGGAATGTCCAGCAGGACGTCCGGCTCGGCGTCCCCGGCCCGCCGGGCGAGAGCGGCCTCCCTCTCCCCGCGGGCGGGTTCCGCCTCCCCGTCCCGGGTCGAGGGCCCCGCCTCCCCGTCCCCCCGGTTCGGTCGATCGCCCGTCCGGTCCGGATCCCGCTGCTGTGCGTTCTCGCTCATGCTCCCCGCTCCGCATCCTCCGGCCCGGCCGGCCGGGATCGTCCGGCGCGGGTACCCGGTATCCGGCCGAACATCCCGCGCGGCCGGCGTCCCCGGTGCCGGTCGGACGAGCACCGCCGTCGACCCGCGTGCGACCGCCGGGCGTACGCGGAAGGGTGCTGGCGCGGAGGCTGCGCACCCGGGCACGGGCCGGTATGGTCCGGGCCTATGGGACAGGAGATGGCCTATCCGGCCGAGATCCGGCAGGAGTCCGGGAGGTTCTCCCTGCGCAGCGTCCTCCTGGTCCCCGCCTCCGCGCAGCGCGCGTTCGAGGTGTTCACCGGCGCGCTGGCGCAGTGGTGGGTGGTGGAGTACACCTGGTCCGGGCCGGAGAGCCTGGCCGACCTGGGGATGGAGCCGCGCGCCGGAGGCATGCTCTACGAGATCGGTCCGCACGGCTTCCGCTGCGACTGGGGCCGCGTGCTGACCTGGGAGCCGCCGAGGCGGCTGGTCTTCACCTGGCAGATCGGGGCCGACCGGGCGCCGCTGCCGGACCCGGCGCGGGCGAGCGAGGTGGAGGTGCTCTGCCACCCGGACGGACCGGAGCGGACCCGGGTGGAGGTCGAGCACCGCCACTTCGACCGGCACGGCGACGCGGCGGAGGGTTACCGGCAGGCATTGACCGCCGGCTGGCACGAGCTGCTCACCCGCTACGCCGCCCGGGTGGCCGACCGCGACGCCGGCTGACCGGCTCCGCCCAGGCCGTCCGGCTGCTGGCCGGAACCGGGCCGGCTCGACCGGGCGGCGGTGAGCGCGTCAGCGGCCGATGCCGGGGCGGGCACCGGGCGCGCCGGCCACCCTCCGCCCGCCCAAATCGGCGCGGCGGGCCGCCTCCGCGCCCGGGCCGAAGCCGCTGCCGGCCAGCCGGCGCGGCGCGGCGGTACGCAGCCGCGGGTAGACCTGCGCGACCCGGTGCCGGACCCGGTCCGAGCGGTCGGCCAGGACCAGCGCCACCGACGGCTCTCCCGACTCGGCGGCTGCCCCGGCCTCCGCCGCCCGCAACCGCACGCCGATCACCTGGGCGAAGCCGGCGAGCCAGGAGCGCCGGAAGGCGGCCGGGTGCTCGCCGGGCGGCACCTCGGCGCCGGCCAGCCCGTGCGCGGCCTGCACCAGCAGGGACGTGAAGAGCAGCTCGACGCGCTCCAGGTCGCTGGCGAAGCCGAACAGGTGCATGGCGAAACCGGCACCCTGCCGTTGGCGGACGCAGCGGCAGCGCAGCGGATCGGCGACCGCGGCCAGCAGGCCGGCCTTGTCCCGCGCGAACGGCGCGACGACCTCGACCACCCGGTCGCCCACCGGGTCCGTGGCCGGTTCCCGGGCGGCCAGCAGCGCCCGGTCCACGCCGTAGCGGGCGATCAGCTCCGTCGCCTTGGCCGTGAAGGCGGCCGACTCGGCGGGGGTGCAGGCCGGGTCCTCGGCCTGGGCCAGCAGCTTGCGCACCTTGCTGAGCATGGCGTCGGACATGCCACCCACCCTGTCACGGCGGGCCGACGGTCAGTCGACCCGGCTGCGCAGCGTCGCCACGGTCGAGCCCGCGAGGGTGAGCAGGCACTCCGGCAGCTGCCCGTCGGCCGCGGCCGCACCGAACAGCGCCTCGCCGGTGTCGGCGTCGGCGTTGGCGTACGCGCTGACGAAGCGCGCCACCCAGCGGGTGTCGTAGCCCGCCTCGTCGATGCCGGGGAAGTCGAGCGCGCAGGTGCCCGGCGGCACCGGCTCCCCGACCATCGTCGCGGCGAGGCACCAGGCCACCCCGTACGCGCCAGCCAGGCCGGACCGGTCGACGACGGCGTCGAACGCGCCCACCACCGCGTCGCCGTCACCGGCCAGCGCCGAGCGGAGCACGGCGGTCGCGTCGTCGAGCGTCTGCTGTGGTGATTCCGTCACCCACAGCACGGTAGAGGAGAGCGTCAAGCCGCCCGTCGGGGGTGACTTTCCGTAGCGAATGCGAACGACCTGCGGATTGAGCGCCCTCCGTGGTCCCGCCGACGGGTGCGGCACGCTAATGTGCGCAGCGGACCTTCGCCGGAGGAAGGACGACCATGTTCATGTCACGCGCCTCGCGGGCGGCCACACTGGCTGCCTGCGCGACGTTCCTGCTCGCCACGAGCGCCTGCGGGACCGATGAGCCGGAGGAGGCGCCGACCCACCAGGCGCGCCTCTACGGCTCCGACGGCAACATGCTGAACTCGTACCCCGCCGAGCTGAAGGATCGCGCCGGCCTGGTCGACGGTATGAAGGGCACCACGCCGCTGACGCCCCTGCCCGAGGACTTCAAGAACCGGCTGCGGTCCGTCGACCCCAAGCTCGGCGACTTCCTCTACTCCGCCGAGGCGTACGACGCGGTGGTCATCAGCGCGATCGCCGCCCAGCTCGCGGGCACGACCAACCCGGCCGCCATCGCGAAGCAGATCGTCGGGGTCACCAACGGCGGGCAGCGCTGCGAGACCGTGGCCGATTGCCTGGCGCTGGCCCGGGCCGGTCAGGACGTGGAGTACCGCAGCGTCTCGCTGACCCGCGCCGGCTTCACCGACGCCGGCGAGCCGTCCACGGCGAGCTACGGCACGCTGCACTTCGACGGGCAGCGGCTCAACGACGGCAAGACGGAGTTCGTCGGGGCCGGGGACGAGTCGGCGGCGAGCACCAAGGCCCCGCCGAAGGCGAAGAAGCAGCGCGGCGGCCGTACCGACCGCAGCGACGGCTCCCCGCTGGTCATCGGCGGCCTGCTGCCGCAGAGCGGCGACCTGGCCCTCGCGTACCCGCCGATCTCCGCCGGCACCAAGCTGGCGATGAAGGAGATCAACGCGGCGGGCGGGGTGCTCGGTGAGCCGGTGGTCTGGATCGACGGGGACGACGGCACCAACCCGGCGGTCGCCAAGGCCACCGTGGCCCAGCACGTCGCGCGGAACGTGCACGTCATCGTCGGTGCCGGCGCCTCCGGCATCTCCCGCGCCGTGCTGCCCGACGTGGTGCGGGCCGGGAAGGTGCTCTTCGCGCCGTCGAACACCGACGCCAGCCTGACCGAGCTGGACGACCAGGGCCTCTACTTCCGCACCGCGCCGCCGGACAGCCTCCAGGGCCGGGCGCTGGCCGACGTCATCCTGCGCGACGGGCCGCAGAAGATCGCCATCGTGGCCCGTAAGGACTCCTACGGCGAGGGCCTCCAGGAGACCGTCCGGGCCGAGCTGGAGCGGGCCGGCATCGGCGGCGACCGGCTGAAGCTGCTGACCTACGACCCGCCGGCCGACGCCAAGGCGAACCCGGTGGACTTCGTCGGCGGCGCGAAGGAGATCAAGGACTTCGGCGCGGAGGCCGTGCTGATCATCGGCTTCGCGGAGTCCGCGCAGGTGATCCGGGCCCTCGCGGACGCCGGCGTGCAGATCCGGCACTGATCCGGGCCACCGGTCCCGACGGCCGCACCGGTTGACCGGTGCGGCCGTCGTCGTCACCGGGGTTCAGCGGGGCGTCGCCGCTCCAGGAACTCCGTCATCCGGCGGCGCTTCTCCTCGTCCTCGAAGAGCACCGCCTGACTCACCAGGTCGAGCTGCGGGTGCGCGGCGGCCGGCGCGTCGACCGCAAGCTTGGTCAGCCGCAGCGCCAGCGCGGAGCCCTTCGCCATCTCGTCGAGCAGCCCGTGCGCGGTGGGCAGCAGCTCGCCGGGCTCCGCCACCACCCGGTTGACCAGCCCGATCCGCAGGGCCTCCTCGGCGTCCACCCGGCGGCCGGTGAAGAGCAGCTCCTTGGCCCGGGCCTCGCCGACCAGCGCCGGCAGCCGGTGGGTCGCGCCCGCGCCGGCCAGGATCCCCAACCGGACCTCCGGCTGGCCGAACACCGCCCGCGCCGTGCAGACCCGCAGATCGCAGGCGTACGCCAGCTCGGCGCCCCCGCCCAGCGCGGGCCCGTCCACGGCCGCCACGGTCGGCATCGGCAGTGCCCGGATCCGGGCGAAGGCCGCCGAGTTGATCGCGGCGAGGGCGTCCAGCCGGCCCCGCTCGCGCAGCTGCCCGATGTCCGCCCCGCCCGCGAAGATCCCCTCGGTGCCGCCGGTGAGCAGCAGCAGCCGGGGCCGCGCCTCCAGCTCCGCGCAGACCTGGTGCAGCTCGGCGATCAGGTCGGCGTCGATGGCGTTGCGCTTCTCCGGCCGGTCGAGCGTGACCACCAGCCGGTCCGGCCGCTCCTCGATCCGCAGCCCACTCATCGGGGGAACCCCCTTCCGCCCGCGCCCGCGGGGCTCGCAGGCCCGCTGCCCGCGCTCACGCGCGCACCCCGCCTTCCCAGCGGTAGAAGCCCTGGCCGGACTTCTTGCCCAGGCGGCCGGCCGCCACCATCTCCTCCAGCATCGGCGGGGGCGCGAAGCGGTCCCCGTACGCGGCCTGGAGGGTGCGCGCGATGTCGAGCCGCACGTCCAGCCCGACGAGGTCGGTCAGCTCCAGCGGGCCGACCGGGTGCCGGTAGCCGAGCACCATCGCCTTGTCGATGTCGGCCGGGCTGGCCACCCCGTCGGCGACCATCCGGATCGCCTCCAGCCCGAGGGTGACCCCGAGTCGGGAGGTGGCGAAGCCCGGCATGTCGCGTACGACGACGGGGTCCTTGCCCAGCCGGCCGGCGAGCGCGACGGCCGCCGCGGTGGTCTGCTCGGCGGTGGCCGGGCCGACCACGATCTCCAGCAGCGCCATCGCCCAGACCGGGTTGAAGAAGTGCAACCCGAGGAAGCGCTCCGGCCGCGCCAGCCCGTCGGCCAGCGCGGCGATCGGGATGCTGGAGGTGTTGCTGCCCAGCAGCGCCGGCCGCAGCGCCTCGGCCTCGCGCAGCACCGCCCGCTTGAGGTCCGGCCGCTCCGGTACGGCCTCCACGATCACGGCCGGCTCCTCGGCGACCTCGGCGAGCGCCGCCCGCAGCGTCACCCGGCGCCGGTTCGTGTCGGCCTGGTCGGCGCTCAGCTTGCCGCGCGCCACCGCCCGGTCCCACAGCTCCCCGAGCCGCCCGACGGCCGACTCGCCCCGTTCCCGGTCCACCTCGACCAGCTCGACGGCGTGCCCGGACCCGGCCGCCACGTAGGCGATGCCGAGCCCCATCGTGCCGGCCCCGACGACGACAAAGCGGTCGCTCATGACGCCTCCCTGTCTCCGGTGGCGGGACGGGGTCGACCCGCGCCCCGCCGCCCGCTCCACTCGCTCATGGGCCGACCCTATGCAGCGGCGGTACCCGGGGATGCGTGGGGGCGAGCCGGATCGGGTACCACCGCGTCAACCGAGGGAAGGACGGGCCAGATGAGCCAGGCACCGGAGACCGTGCACGCCGCCGACGCGGCGGAGACCGTGGAGACCCGCGGGGACGAACGGGTCGACCTGCTGCGCGCCGACACCAACAACGACGGCCGCACCGACGTCTGGGTCGTCGACACCGACGGTGACGGCAAGCCCGACCTGTTCCAGTTCGACACCGACGGTGACGGCAAGGTGGACATCACGATGGTCGACCTCGACGAGGACGGCACCCCGGACGAGGTGGTCGACGGCGACGGTGGCCTGCCGCCCGAGCAGCTTCCCCCGACCGTCCAGGTCTGAGGCCGCGTCCGGGTTCCCGCGTGCGCGGGGACCCGGCGCCGGCGTCGGGCCCGGCCGTCCGAAGGCTCCGCCGTCAGTCGGCGAGGCGCAGGGTGGCCAGATAGTACGGCGCGTCCCGGTCGTCCACGTCGGCCAGTCGCCAGCCGCTGCCCCGGACCAGCTCGGCGAGCTCGTCCGGCGAGCAGACGAGGTAGTCGAACCACTCGGTGCCCAGCTCCCGGTAGCGCAGCCGGAGCCGGAGCTGGCCGCCGAACCGGCCCTGCCGCCGGTTCCGCTCGTGGTAACCGGTGTGCACCGGGTCGCGGGTGCCGTACGGATCGGTGCCCTGGGCGATGACCTGCGCCCCCGGCCGGGCCAGCGCGGCGAGGGCGCCCAGCAGGACCGGTGCCCGTTCCCGCCCCTCCAGCAGCCCGACGTTGTTGCCGAGCAGCAGGAACGTGTCGTAGCGGCGGCCGTCCGCGACGTGCGCGTCGACGGTGGCGTGCACCAGGTCGCGTACGCCCCGACGCCGGCACACGGCCAGCGCCCCGGCCGAGGTGTCCAGCCCGGTGACCGGCACGCCCCGCTCCTGGAGCAGCAGAGCGATCCGGCCGGCGCCGACCCCGACGTCCAGGGTCGCGCCCCGGACCCGGTCCACGGCCCGACGGTCGTACGGCTGCCAGTCGGCCGGCCCGTCCAGGTAGTGCGCGGCGGGGGCACCGTTGACGAGCCCGTCGTCCCGCTCGATGATCTCGATGACCGGTCGCGGCAGCCGCCCGCCGGCCAGCGGCCGGGGGCCGACGCCGGTGGCCACCGCGTACGCGTCGCGCAGCATCTCCCCGAACACGTCACCGATCCGTGGCTCCGCCGTCACGGGCATCACGCTATCCGGCCGGCCGGTGGGCCGCACCGGCCGTATCCTTGCGGGGTGACCACCCTGGACCGCCTCGCCGCGGAGAAGTACATCCTGCTCACGACCTTCCGCAAGGACGGTCGCGCGGTGCCGACGCCGGTCTGGGCGGTCCGCGACGGCGACGCACTGGCGGTGTGGTCGGCGGCGGACGCCGGCAAGGTGAAGCGGATCCGGCGCAGCGGGGACGTGACGGTGGCGCCCTGTGACGTCCGGGGCCGGCCGCACGGCGAGGCGATCGCCGCCCGCGCGACCCTCCACGGCCCGGCCGAGACCCGGCGGGTGCGTGAGCTGATCAAGCAGAAATACCGGCTGGTCGGCCGGCTGAGCCTGCTCGGCAGCCGGTTGCGTCGCGGCGAGGGTGGCACGGTCGGCATCCGGGTCGCCCTCGTGGACGGGCCGGCGACCGGAGCGTGATCCCGCCGCCGGGCAGGTTCCGGGCACGACGAAGGGCGGCGGACCGGTGTCCGCCGCCCTTCGTGTTCAGACCTGTCGCCTCCCGGGCGGTCAGTCCCCCTGGCGCTGCTGGGGGATCTGTCCCTGTAGCAGGGCCCTGACCTCCGACTCGCGGTACCGGCGGTGGCCGCCCAGGGTGCGGATCGCGCTGAGCTTCCCCGCCTTGGCCCACCGCGTCACCGTCTTCGGGTCGACACGGAACATCGACGCCACCTCGGCCGGCGTGAGTAGCGGCTCTGGTTCGTGCGTTCGCGATGCCATCGGTCACTCCTCCACATGTATAGACATCGGCCGGGGTCCCGCCGGCCGACGCGTCTCCCATGGTCCGGCTAGTCCCCGATGTCCGACATGGGCCGAACGGCCGAACGTCCCTAGACGGACGGATGAACCATGCCCGATTTATGCAACTTTTACACGGCAGAAAGTACCTTATTCGGACTCATGATCACGGTTCGTGATGCGTCAACTACGAAGGCCCCTCGGCTTGGGAGCGCTCCCTGACCCGCTTCGCGTCAATTGCACCTTTCCAGCAGCTGCACCGCTCGCCACCGCGCGACCAGCCTGTCGTACGCCGCCGAGGCCTCCTCGGCCTCTCCCCGGGAGAGCCCGGCGAGCCCGCTCGCCACCAGCTCGGGCGAGTCGTCGGCGGCGAGCGTCTCGTCGGAGAGCAGCTCCACCAGCCCGCCGTAGTCCAGCTCCACCATCGACCGGGGGTGGAACTCCTCCAGCCAGCGGGCCGCCTCCTCGACGGCCTCCGTGATCGGCGCGTCACCGACCGACTTGCGCAGCACCGACAGGGCACGCGAGGAGCGGCGCCGCGCCTTGGAGATCTCCGTCCGGTAGCGCAGCGCCCGCCGGCCGGGGTGGGTCACGTGGTGCCGCTCCTCCGGGTCGAAGAGCACGAACCAGCGCAGCGGCACGCCCCAGGTGGCGATCTGCTCGTGCACCCGCGGCACGCCGTGCTCCAGCACCCGTGCCCCGCTGCGCCAGTCCTCCACCACCGCCTTGGCCTGACCGGCCAGCACCGGCGGGACGAAGGCGTCGGCCAGCACCGGCGGCACGCCGTCGCGCGCGCTCAACGCCGCCTCGGCCACCCGGATACGCAGATTCCACGGGCAGACCAGCAGCGTCTCGTCGCTCTCCAGGACGTACGCCTCGTCCGGCAGGTCGGGCAGGCGGGTCCAGCCGGCGCCGAGCGCCTCGATCACCGACGTCCGTTGGCGGCCCGGGCCCTCCGCCGGGGCCACCGCCCGCCCCTGCTCGGCGTAGCGCCGCCAGTACGTCTGGCGGTCCCGGTCGAAGGCGGTCAGCGGCTCGTACACGCGCAGGTATGAAGCGAAAAGCGACGGCACGGCGCGATCCTCCCACGAATTGGAACCCGGCCGCCGTCGGCACCGCCATCGCGCACGCCGTGGGAGGCCGGACGGCGGCGGCCGATACTAGGCTCAGCGGCACCGGCAGCATCCCGCCGGCGGTCCACAGGTCCGCGTCCCACAAGGACGCACCCACACCAGGAGCGAGTCATGGGCGTATTCGCCAGCAACGACGACCCGGGGTCCAGCGGTCACGAACAGGTCGTGTTCTGCCAGGACAAGCAGACCGGCCTGAAAGCGATCATCGGCATCTACTCCACGGCGCTCGGCCCCGCGCTCGGCGGCACCCGGTTCTACCCGTACGCCAGCGAGCAGGAGGCCCTGGCGGACGTGCTCGACCTCTCCCGGGGGATGGCCTACAAGAACGCCCTGGCCGGGCTCGACCTCGGCGGCGGCAAGGCGGTCATCTGGGGCGACCCGGAGCGGATCAAGAGTGAGGCGCTGCTGCGCGCGTACGGCCGCTTCGTGGAGTCCCTCGCCGGGCGCTACTACACCGCCTGCGACGTCGGCACCTACGTCGCCGACATGGACCTGATCGCCCGGGAGACCTCCTACGTCACCGGCCGCAGCGTCGAGCACGGCGGGGCCGGCGACTCCTCGATCCTCACCGCCTGGGGCGTCTTCCAGGGCATGCGGGCCGCGGCCGAGCACGTCTGGGGTGCCCCGACCCTCGCCGGCCGGCGGGTCGGCGTCGCCGGCCTGGGCAAGGTCGGCAAGTACCTCGTCGGCCACCTGCTCGACGACGGCGCCGAGGTGGTGGCGACCGACGTCAACCCGAGGGCCCTGGAGTGGGCGCGCGCCACCCACCCGCGGGTCGCGCTGGTCGATGACGTCGCCGCGCTGGTCGCCGCCGACATCGACGTGTACGCCCCGTGCGCGCTGGGCGGCGCGCTCGACGACGACACCGTGCCGGCGCTGCGCGCGAAGGTGGTCGCCGGCGCGGCGAACAACCAGCTCGCCCACGCGGGCATCGAGAAGCTCCTCGCCGACCGGGGCATCCTCTACGCGCCGGACTACGTGGTGAACGCCGGCGGCGTCATCCAGGTGGCGGACGAGATCGAGGGCTTCAACTTCGAGCGGGCCAAGCTGCGCGCGACGCGGATCTACGACACCACCCGGGAGATCCTGCGGCTGGCGGACGCCGAGGGCGTACCGCCGGCGGTGGCGGCGGACCGGCTGGCCGAGCGGCGGATGGCCGACGTCGGCCGGCTGCGCGCGATCCACCTGCGCTGAGCGCCTCGGGGGCGGAGCGGACGTTCCGCCCCCGGCCCCGAAGGGCGGCGTGCCCGTTACGATGTCTTCGTAGGGTTTTACCCCATGTCACGGGCGGGCGCGGCGCCGCTCCTTACCGGGTACAATCGGTGACGGCCGGGTGACCGCGACGCGCGGTGCCGGCCGACGGTAACCCGAGGTGCCGAACGGCGGCATCCCCATGTACCGTAAGAGCCACGAGAGATGCCTGACGTCATCGGGGCCCGCCTTCGGGCTGCCCCGCATTCTGTGCGAGGGGGTCGAGCCATGGGGCGCGGCCGTGCTAAGGCCAAGCAGACGAAGGTGGCCCGGGAGTTGAAGTATCACTCCCCGAACACCGACCTCACCGCCTTGCAGCGCGAGTTGGCGGGTGCTGGTAAGTCTGAGCACAACTTCGACGACGACTACAAAGAGTATGTCGACGACGATGATGAGGATCACGCGGACGAAGACCCGGATCCCTGGGTAAGCCCGACCCGCTGACCTCCGGTAGCAGCTGAGCACGCGGTGATCTCCGCGTGCTCACGCATGTGCCCGTCGAAGCGGCGCCACGTCCGACGATCAGGGACCTGACCGTCCCGGAGACCCCTCCGGCCGATCGGCAGGTCCCTGATCGCGGTGTCTCAGCGGGGACGGTTGTTCCAGTTGTAGAACGTCGGGATGTTCTCGAAGTGGTTCCAGGCGCAGACGGCACCGGCGCCGTCCGCGCCCGCCTCCGCCCGTAGCCCTCGCGCGGCCTCGGCCTCGTGCAGGAGCGCGGTGAGCCCCGGCGCGGCGTCCCGCACCCGGTCGGCGACCTCGTCCCGGGCGGCGTCCGCCCGCTGGTCAGGCTGCCGGTGACTGGTGGTCTCGGGCATGCTCCAACACTCCCTCCAGTAGGTGGATCTTGCTGTTGCGGCAGTGCGCGGTCTGCGTGCCGTCGAACCGCCCCAGCTCGAAGTAGCGGTTGGCCGCGTGGCCGCCGCCGCAGAACCCGAAGTAGGGGCAGGACGAACGGCACGCCTCGACGCCCGCGAGGAACTCGCCGACCCAGGGCGTCCGGGTCGCGTGCAGGAGGATCTCGGCCAACGGGGTGGCCAGCACGTTGCCGCTGCTGAAGTCGCCGTAGCGGACGTCGGTGAAGCCGGCCAGCTCGGGCGAGAGCACGGTGACCGACCCGTCGTGGCCGATGGTCGGGATCGGGTCCAGCCGCCGGGGCAGCACGTCGTCGGCGGTGCCGTCGAGCACCGCGGCGGCGTACCGCAACGACCACTCCACCTCCCGCAGGTGGATCCGGGGCTCCCGGCGCCACGCCGCCACCAGCTCGGCCCAGAAGGCGGTCACCTGCCCCGCGTCGTGGGAGTTGCCCCGGACGTTGACCCCCTCGGTCTCCTCGATGTTGACGCCGAGCACGTCGCAGCCGAGCCCGAGGAAGTAGTCGTACAGCTCGGTGGCGAGGCCCGGCTCCGGGCGCCCCACCACCGCCAGCGCCGAGAACGGCAGGCCGTGCCGGCGCAGCGCCGTCACCCCCCGCAGGATGCGGTCGTACGCGGGCCCGCCGCCCCGGGTGACCCGGTCGACGTTGCGCTCCCGGGGGCCGTCCACGCTGACACTGACCCGCACGCCGTGCTCGACGAAGAACGCGCACCAGGCGTCGTCGATGAGCGTGGCGTTGGTCTGCACGTGGTGCTCGACCCCGGCACCGAAGGGCGCGATCAGCGCGGCCAGGTGCTCCCGGCCGGCGGCCAGCGGCTCGCCGCCGTGCCACACCACCGAGAACCGGCCCGCCGCCGCCCACGGGTTGACCGACGCGGCCACCGCCTCGGCCACCGGCACCGGCATCCGCCGGTCGGCCGCCCGGAACGGCAGGTAGCAGTAGGCGCAGTCCAGGTTGCACAGGGTCGTGGGCTGCATGACCACGTACGACGGGACGGCGGCCAGGCCGCGCATCCCGCTGAACGACCCTCCCCGAGCAGCCATTGCCCTCCTCAGCACCTAAGGACTGTCGGGGAACCCGGGCAGGCCGGCCCGACAGCTATGAGGGTGCCCTTCAGGCTAGGCGGCGACGGCCACTCGGGTGAAGCCCTGATCAGGTGCCCGTACGCTCACCGGAGCGTGGTCAGCCCCGGGTGTGCTGGCCGATCATCTGCACGTGGCCGGAGCCCTCGATGATCTCGCCGGCCTGCCACGCGTCGACGCCGCGGCCGGTCAGGGTGGCCAGCGCGCGGTCCGCGTCCTCGGCGGAGACGATCGCGAACATGCCGACGCCCATGTTGAAGGTCGCCTCCATCTCCGGATCCTCGATCCGCCCCTTGGACTGGATCAGGTCGAAGATCGGCTGCGGCTTCCAGGTGGAGCGGTTGACCACCGCGTCGACGTGCTCGGGGAGCACCCGCACGAGGTTGCCGGGGATGCCGCCACCCGTGACGTGGGCGATGGACCGCACCTCGGCCTCGGCGATCAGCTTGAGGCAGTCCTGCGCGTAGATCTTGGTCGGGGTGAGCAGCTCCTCGCCGAGGGTGCGCTGCCGGCCGAAGTCGTCGATCACCACGTCGAGCCGCATCCGGCCGGCGCCCAGCAGCACGTGCCGCACCAGCGAGTAGCCGTTGGAGTGCAGGCCCGAGGAGCGCATCGCGATGACCACGTCGCCCACCTCCACCCGCTCCGGGCTGAGGATGTCGGCCTCCTCGACCACGCCGACGCCGGTGGCGGAGATGTCGTACTCGTCCGGGCGGAGCACGCCCGGGTGCTCGGCCGTCTCGCCGCCCAGCAGCGCGCAGCCGGCGTACCGGCAGCCGTCGGCGATGCCCGCGCCGATCTCGGCGACCTTGTCCGGCACGACCTCGCCGGTGGCGATGTAGTCGAGCAGGAAGAGCGGCTCGGCGCCGCACGCGACCAGATCGTCGACGACCATGGCGACCAGGTCGATGCCGACCGTGTCGTGGATGTCCATCTGCTGGGCGATCACCAGCTTGGTGCCCACGCCGTCCGTGGACGAGGCCAGGATCGGGTTCTTGTACTTCTTCGTGTCGAGCCGGAACAGGCCGGCGAAGCCACCCAGGTCGCCCATCACCTCGGGGCGTCGGGTCTGCTTCACCTTCGACTTCAGCAGCTCGACCGCGCGGTCACCCGCCTCGATCGAGACGCCGGCGTCCGCGTACGAGACCGAGCGTTTGCGCGCCTGGCGGCTGGTGCCCGCCGTCCAGGGCTGGCGGTCGCCGCCGGCGCCGGTCGGGCTGCTTCCTGCGCCGCTGCGCTCGGACACGTACGTCACGGTTCTCCCCTTTGTGGTTCTGGCGCCGCGCCGGCGGAGACCGGCCGCGCCGGGTGGTGCTACGGGCGGTGTGTGGTCACGCCGCCCGGAGTGGCGACGAGCGGAGCGGCGGTGTGCTCAGGGGTGTCGGACGCCTCCGCGGCGACCCGCCGGCCCACTCCTTCGAGCACGTGCTTGCCGATCAGGTTGCCGACGGGCAGTTCGATCGGGTATTCCCCGTCGAAACAGGCGCGGCACAGCCGGGTCTTCGGCTGCTCGGTGGCGGCGATCAGACCCGGGAGCGACACGTAGCCGAGCGTGTCCGCCCCGATCGAACGCCGGATGCCGTCGTTGTCCAGCCCGTTGGCCAGCAGCTCGGCGCGGGTGGCGAAGTCGATACCGTAGAAGCACGGCCAGTTGACCGGCGGCGACGAGATGCGCACGTGCACCTCCAGCGCGCCGGCCTCGCGCAGCATCCGCACGATCGCCCGCTGGGTGTTGCCGCGCACGATCGAGTCGTCGACCACCACCAGCCGCTTGCCCCGGACGTTCTCCCGCAGCGGGTTGAGCTTGAGCCGGATGCCGAGCTGACGCAGGGTCTGCGACGGCTGGATGAAGGTGCGCCCGACGTACGGGTTCTTCATGAGGCCGGCGCCGTAGGTGATGCCGGACTCCTCGGCGTAGCCGATCGCGGCCGGGGTGCCGGACTCCGGCACCGGGATGACCAGGTCGGCCTCGACCGGGTGCTCCTTGGCGAGCTGGCGACCGATCTGCACCCGGGCGGAGTGCACGTTGCGCCCGGCGATGGTGGCGTCCGGGCGGGCGATGTAGACGTACTCGAAGAGGCAGCCCTTCGGCTCCGGCGCGGCGAACCGGCTGGAGCGGAGGCCGTCCTCGTCGATCGCGATCAGCTCGCCGGGCTCGACCTCGCGGACGACGCTCGCGCCGACGATGTCCAGCGCGGCGGTCTCGCTGGCCACCACCCAGCCGCGCTCCAGCCGGCCCAGCACCAGCGGGCGTACGCCGTGCGGGTCCCGGGCGGCGTAGAGGGTCGACTCGTCCATGAACACGAAACTGAACGCGCCACGCAGCTGCGGCAGCACCTCCATCGCCGCTGCCTCGACCGACAGGTCGGGGCGGCCGGCCAGCAGCATCGTCACCAGGGACGTGTCGTTGGTCGAGCCGTCGGCGACCAGGCCCCGCTCGCTGACCTCGCGCTGGAGCTCGGCGGTGTTGACCAGGTTGCCGTTGTGGGCCAGCGCGATCGTCGTGCCGGACGTGGTGGACCGGATCGTCGGCTGGGCGTTCTCCCAGGTCGAGCCGCCGGTGGTGGAGTAGCGGGCGTGGCCGATGGCCACGTGCCCCCGCAGGCTGGCCAGGGTCGGCTCGTCGAAGACCTGGGCCACCAGGCCGAGATCCTTGTAGACCACCACGCCCGAGCCGTCGCTGACCGCTATGCCCGCGGCCTCCTGGCCCCGGTGTTGCAGGGCGTAGAGCCCGAAGTACGTCAGGTTCGCGACCTCCTCCCCGGGGGCCCAGACACCGAAGACGCCACACGCGTCCTGGGGGCCGGGTCGTTGGGGATCAAGGTCGTGGCTCAGCCGGCCGTCGCCTCGGGGCACCTGCGCTCCCTCATGCTGGTCTGGACCGGCCTGGCGGAATCTCGCACGGGGGGCGGATCCGCACTCCTGCGCCGGGACCACTGTCGTCGCCTGACAGTGTACGCGAATCACTGTCGATACAGATAGTCACGATCCGGCTCCGAGGCGTCATCGATCGATGGCGTCGTCGCAGCTAGAGCGGCAGGTACTCGGAGAGGTCGGCCCGGATTCCGCTCACGCGTACGCGACCCTGGGTGATCGCGTCGGCCCAACCAAGCCGCCCCGTGGCCACCGCCAGCCAGGTCGCCGGGTCCATCTCGACGACATTCGGCGGGGTGCCGCGGGTGTGTCGAGGACCCGGAACGCACTGAACTGCGCCGTAAGGTGGGACACGCACCTCCACCGATCGGCCGGGGGCGCGCTCCGCGAGGACGGTCAACAGGGCACGGACCGCCTCTCGCAGGACCGGCCGGTCGGGCGTACGCCCCTCGTCGAGCGCCGACAACGCCGCCGCGACCGCGGCGGACTTAATGTGCGGAGAGGACACGACGGGACGATACGACCTGAGCGCACCGCGCCTCGCGCTGGCCCTGGGTCGCGCCGATCCGGTCAGACAAGGCATAGTTGCCGACGGCGTATTCGTACCGTGATGATCCCCGGCCCGGCGCCCCGCCGGCCGAGGGAAGTCAGTCCGGAAGGCGGTGGACGTGTCAACACACCGACGTGCCTGGAAGCAGCGGGCCGGTGTGGTCGTGGCGCTGGTTGTCGGCGCCCTGCTCACTGCCCCTGCCACACCAGCCCTGGCCGCGGACGTCAGCGTGTCCCCCGGCTCGGTCACCGTCAACGCCGGCAGCGACACCGCCGTCACCGTGCTGGTCACGCCCCGTGACGGCGACGAGAAGGTGCGGGTCAGCCTCGCCGGTCTGCCGAGCGGCGTCAGCTGCGCGGGCGGCTGCGGGGAGATCGACTTCAACAACGACCGGCCGAAGTCGCAGCTGTTGCGGATCAGGGCCAACGACGACGCCGGCGAGGCGAACGTCACCGTGACCGTCACGGTCGAGGCCGAGTCCGGCCCGGGCACCGCCCCGCTCCAGCTCAGCGTCAAGGGCCGGGCGCAGCCGACCCGGCCGGCGCAGGCGCAGACCGTCAAGTCGGTCTCCGGCAAGGTGGTCGCCCAGGCCAACGGCAAGGCCGTACCGAACGCCGTGGTCATGCTCCAGGACGGCGCCGGCAAGAAGATCGACACGATCAGCGACGACGACGGCAACTTCCGCTTCACCGGCACCGCGGAGCGGCCGATCGCGCCCGGCCGACTCGCCGTCGGCGCCAGCGTCGGCGAGGTCTACAACACCAAGAGCTTCGACGCGTCGGCCGGGCAGAACATCACCGGCCAGCGCATCAGCCTGGCGATCAAGGTCGAGACCACCCCGAGCGCCACCCCGTCGGCCAGCGAGGCGCCCCTTCCCAGCGACGAGCCCGTCGACGAGACCCCCGAGGAGAGCGCCGAGGGGACCCCGGGCGCGGCGGCCAACGCCAGCAACGAGGACTCCGGGGGCATGGGCTCCTGGCTGATCATCCTGCTCGGCGGCCTGCTCGTCGCCGCCGGTGTCGGCACCATCGTGCTGCTCTGGATGCGGCGCAAGGACAGCGGCGACGACGCCGACGACGCCCCGGCGGGTGCGGCGGCCGGCGCGGTCCCGGCGGCGCGCGGCGCGTTCCGGGGTGCGGACGACCAGACCCGGGTGGTCAACCGGGTCGGTGCCGCACCGGATCCGACGATGGTCGGCGGCACCGCGCTCAGCGACGCCCCCACGATGATGCACAGCCCCGTGGTCGACGACGTGCCGCCGGACCCGTACGGCGCTCCCCCGCAGCCCTACGGCGCGGCGGGCGGCCAGCAGGGCTGGGGCGGCAGCGGCTACGGCGACGAGCCGGCAGGCGCGGCCGGCGTGGGCGGCTACGGAGCGGCCGGCTACGGCAACGCACCCTCCTCCGGCAGCGGCTACGGCGGCGGTTACGGCAACGCGCCGTCCTCCGGCAGCGGTTACGGCAACGCGCCCGCCTCGGGCGGCGGCTACGGCGGCGGCGACTACACCGCCCCGGCCGGTGCGGCGGGTGCCGCCGGCTACCCGCCGGCCGGCGGTGCTCGGGGCTACGGCGAGCGGTACGACGAACCGACCGGCCGCTACACCGGCGACGCCACCCAGTACCCGGCCCCGGCCGATCCGTACGCCACCGGCGTCTACCAGCCGGAGCAGGGTCAGGGCTACGGCCAGTCCGAGCCCGGCGCGTACGGCCGGGGCGGGGAGCCGACCGGCGGCTACGGCCAGCGCGGCGGCTACGACCAGCAGGGCGGCGGCTACGAGCGGGGCGGCTACGGCCAGGAGCCCACGCCGCGCGGCGGCGGCTACGGCAAGTCCGGCGGCTACGACCAGCCGACCTCGTACGACAACCAGGGTGGCTACGGCGGCCAGCCGGGCGGCTACGGGCAGGAGCCGCCGCAGCAGCGCGGTGGTTACGACGACCGTGGCGGCTACGGCCAGCCGGGCGGCTACGACGACCCGCCGGCCGGTCGCGGTCGCCCCGACGGGCCCCCGCAGCAGGACCGCGGCGGGCGTCGGCTGGACTGGCTGGACGACTGACCCTCCGGGGCTGCGCCCCGGACGACACAAGCACCACGGCGAGGGCCGCCCGGAGTTTCCCGGGCGGCCCTCGCCGCTCGTGTGGGGTGGGGGCCGCCGTCGACGGTCTTGTGGGGGTGCTCGCCTCCCGGGCGGTGGGTCCCGTCAGGCGGCGGTGAAGACGCCCTGGCGCAACACCGGCACCACGTCCGAGGCGCCGATCCGGACGGCGATCTCCACGTCCTCGGCGAAGCCGCCCTCCACGAGTTCGCGGCCGGAGACGCTGCCGCGTACCGCCGCGGGGACGTCGGGCGTGCTGGCGAGCGCGGCGAGCGCCATGGCCGCCTCCACGGAGAGGCCGCCGGGCACCCCGGAGAGGGCGTCGAGCACGCTGGCGGCTCCGAGCTGGTCCTCGACGGACGGGCGCAGCGAGCCGTCCGGCCAGCGCTCGCCCGCGGCGATCACGCCGATCGGGGCGTCGGCCGAGCCGTACCCCTGCTGGCGCAGCCACCGGCCGACGGCGCCCGCGTTGCGCAGGCAGGCCGCGACCACCGGCAGGCCCGTGGCGCTGGCCGCGGCGCTGATCGCCGAGCCGTTCGGCGAGGGGAGCACCAGGTCGGCGACGGCCGGCGCGGTGCTGAGCGCCGCCGGCGACAGCGACCAGGGGTGCTCCGGGGTCGTCTGACGGCGGCCCAGCGCGGCGACCGCGCCGACCCGCCGCGCGTACTCGGCCGCCTGCTCGCCCCAGGGGAACGGGTGCACCCGCATGCCGCGCCCGACCGCCACGTCGACGGCGGTGGTGAACGAGAGCACGTCCACCACCGCCAGGACAGCGCAGACCCGGCCGAGCTCGGCCGCTCCCGTCAGCCCCCAGTCGAACCGGGCGCCGGAGCCGGGTTGGGCCCAGACGGCCGCCGCCAAAGCCTCAGCGCTGACCGGACTCGGTGTCACCGGACTCGGGCGCTCCGCCGGACTGCGCGGGCGCGTCGGCGACCGGCCGTTGCGGGGCCGGCTCGCCGGGCCCGTCGGGGGTCACCGGCTCGACGGCGCCGGGCGGGGGGACCGGAGCGGCCGTGGCGACCGGCTCGGCGGCGACGTCCGCCGGCTCCACCGGCGTCATCCCGGCCGACTCGGCCACGGGCAGCGGCACGGCCTCGGCCGCACCCGCCACCCCGGCGGCCGGCGCGGGCACCTCGACGACCCCGGCGCCCCCGAAGAGGCGCGGCAGCGTCTCGCCGTGCGCGGCACGCAGCTCGTCCAGGCCGATCCGGAACTGGCCGTGCACCTCCAGCGCGCCGCCGGTGGGATCGGTGACGCCGATCAGCTCGAACGGCACCCCGCGCTCGGCGCAGAGGGCGCTGAACGCCTTCTCGTGGCCGCGCGTCACCGAGACCAGGACCCGCCCGGCGGACTCGCTGAACAGGTAGACGAACGGCATCGACCCGCCCTCGAACCGCTCCGGGACGGCGATCCGGGCGCCGACCCCGCGCCGCAGGCAGGACTCCACCAGGCTCTGCGCCAGGCCGCCGTCGGAGAGGTCGTGCGCGGAGCTGAGGTGCCCGACCCGCGCGGCCTCCGCCATCAGGTCGGCCAGCAGCCGCTCCCGGGCCAGGTCGACCTGCGGGGGTACGCCGCCGAGGTGCTCGTGGGTGACCCAGGCCCACTCGGAGCCGGAGAGCTCCACGTGCGTCTCCCCGAGCAGGAAGATCTGGTCGTGCTCGCCGCCCGGGCGGGACGTGAAGCCCATCGACACCCGGTCGGCCACGTCGTCGAGCACGCCGAGCACACCGACCACCGGGGTCGGGTGGATCGCCGCCGCGCCGGTCTGGTTGTAGAAGCTGACGTTGCCGCCGGTGACGGGGATGCCCAGCTCGGCGCAGCCGTCGGCCAGGCCCCGGACCGCCTCGGCGAACTGCCACATCACGCCCGGGTCCTCCGGCGAGCCGAAGTTCAGGCAGTTGGTGACGGCGATCGGCTTCGCGCCGGTGACGGCGACGTTCCGGTACGCCTCCGCCAGGGCGAGCTTGGTGCCGTGGTAGGGGTCGAGCCGGGCGTACCGGCCGTTGCCGTCCACCGACAGCGCCACGCCGAGCCCGGTCCGCTCGTCGATCCGGATCACGCCGGAGTCCTCCGGCTGGGCGAGCACGGTGTTGCCCAGCACGTAGCGGTCGTACTGCTCGGTGACCCAGGTCTTGTCGGCCAGGTTGGGCGACGCGATCATGCGCAGCACGGTCGCGCGCAGCGCCTCCGGGTCGGCCGGCCGGGGCAGGGTCTCGGCACGGTCGGCCTGGAGCAGGATCAGGTCGGCGGGCTCGCGCATCGGGCGGGCGTAGACCGGGCCGTCGTCGACCAGCGATCCCGGCGGCACGTCGACCACCAGCTGGTCGCGCCAGGTGATGAGCAGCCGGCCCGGCCGGCCGTCCGGCGCCGGCGGCGTGACCTCGCCGATCGCGGTGGCCCAGACGCCCCACTTCTCGGCGGTCTTGAGCACCGCGTCGAGCTTCTCCGGCTCGACCACCAGCAGCATCCGCTCCTGGGACTCGCTGGCCAGGATCTCGTGCGGCTCCATCGAGGGCTCGCGCAGCGGCACCCGCTCCAGCCAGACCCGCATGCCGGTGCCGGCCGCCGCGGCAGTCTCGGTGAGCGCGCAGGTCAGGCCGGCGCCGCCGAGATCCTGGATGCCGACGACGAGGCGGGCGTCGTAGAGCTCCAGGCAGGCCTCGATGAGCAGCTTCTCCATGAACGGGTCGCCGACCTGAACGGAGGGGCGGCGCTGCTCGCTGCCCTCGTCGAAGCTCGCGCTGGCCAGCACCGACACGCCGCCGATGCCGTCCCGGCCCGTCCTGGCGCCCATCAGCACGACGACGTTGCCCGGGCCGGCGGCGGCCTTGTTCTGCAGCCGGTCGACGGGCAACACGCCGAGGCAGAGCGCGTTGACCAGCGGGTTGCCCTGGTAGCAGGGGTCGAAGACGACCTCGCCGCCGATGTTCGGCAGGCCCAGGCAGTTGCCGTAGCCGCCCACGCCGGCGACCACGCCGGGCAGCACCCGGGCGGTGTCGGGATGGTCGGCGGCGCCGAAGCGCAGCGGGTCCATCACCGCGACCGGGCGGGCGCCCATGGCGAGGATGTCCCGGACGATGCCGCCGACGCCGGTGGCCGCGCCCTGGTAGGGCTCGACGAAGCTCGGGTGGTTGTGCGACTCGACCTTGAAGGTCACGGCCAGCTCGTCGGAGATCTGCACCACGCCGGCGTTCTCGCCGATGCCGGCGAGCAGCCGGTCGCTCGGCGGGGCCTTCTCGCCGAACTGGCGCAGGTGCACCTTGCTGGACTTGTAGGAGCAGTGCTCGCTCCACATGATCGAGTACATCGCCAGCTCGGCCTGGGTGGGTCGTCGGTCGAGGACCTGCCGGATCCGCTCGTACTCGTCGTCGCGGAGCCCCAGCTCGGCGTACGGCTGGAGCTCACCGGGGGTGGCCCCGGCACGCGGCACGGTGTCCAGGCCGTCGGCCCAGTCGGCGGCCGGACGCGGCTCGACCGGCTGCGCCGGGGCGGCCGGGTAGGCCTCCGGGTTATCCCGTACCTCGTCCGGATGGGTGGTCATGACCTCTCCTCGCTGCGCTCGCGTCCGCCCGACGGGCGGGTGAGCCGACCGATGATGCCGGGCACGGTCACGCCGGGGCCCCCACCAGGTGCTTGAGCACCGAGGTGAAGAAGCCGAGACCGTCCAGGGAGGGGCCCGTGAGCGCCTCCACCGCGTGCTCGGGGTGCGGCATGATGCCGACCACGTTGCCGGCGGGGTTCGTGATCGCGGCGATGTCGCGCTGCGACCCGTTGGGGTTGCCGCCGACGTAGCGGGCGACCACCCGGCCCTCGGCTTCGAGCTGGTCCAGCGTCGCGGTGTCGGCGACGTAGCAGCCCTCGCCGTTCTTGACCGGGATCAGCACCTCCTGGCCGGGCTGGAACGCGTTGGTCCACGCGGTGCCGGCCGACTCGATGCGCAGCACCTGGTCGCGGTTGCGGAAGTGCAGGTGCTGGTTGCGGGTGAGCGCCCCGGGCAGCAGGTGGGCCTCGCAGAGGATCTGGAAGCCGTTGCAGATGCCGAGCACGGGCAGGCCGCCCCGGGCCGCGTCCACGACCGTCGCCATCACCGGCGCGAACCGGGCGATGGCGCCGCAGCGCAGGTAGTCGCCGTAGGAGAAGCCGCCGGGCAGGACGACGGCGTCCACCCCGTGCAGCTGCGGGTCGCCGTGCCAGAGGCGGACCGGCTCGGCACCCGCGATCCGGACGGCACGGGCCGCGTCCCCGTCGTCGAGCGAGCCGGGGAACGTGACCACACCGACCCGGGCGGTCACGAGCGGGCGTCCACGGTCTCGTCGGCCTCGACCACACGGACCGTGAAGTCCTCGATGACCGGGTTGGCGAGCAGCTTGTCGGCGATCTCCCGGGCCCGGTCGAGGTCGGGTTCACCGGTGAATTCGATCTCGATCCGCCTGCCGATCCGAACCGAGGCGACGTCGCTGACGCCGAGCCGGGGCAGCGCGTTTGCGACGGCCTGGCCCTGGGGATCGAGGATCTCGGGCTTGAGCATGACGTCGACGACGACGCGAGGCACTGGGCACTCCTGACTGTGTACGCAGTTGGGTGCCGACCCACAACGGGCGAGCGCAGCCAGCCTACCTGGCAGATACGGCTCCGGACGCACCGGCCGGACGCGGTTCGGGCAGTGGTCGACCCCACCGGCGCAGGGGGCCGGCGACCGATACGGGTTCGTTGCGATGTCGATGCGCATCCGTTGCCGGCCGGCCCGTTTCGCCCCGCTCCGCCGGACCGCCGGAGCGCCCGCACCGGCCGGGGCGCCATACCGTGTCATCCATCACTTTGGATTGATCCCTTGTGAACGACATCTCAGGGGCCCTACCGTACATCGTCGTACGTCGATTGAAAGAAGCCGAGGGGCCACATCCCCGGCCCTCGGCCGGCAGCTCGACCCGGTGAACCCGGGCCCCACCCCCGAAGGAGCCCTCCATGCGCATCCGATCCATGATCGCAGTGCTGGCCACCGCAGCGGCCGGCCTGCTCGGCGCCAGCTCCGGCGCCGTCGCCGCCCCGGCCGGCCCGCAGCCGATCATCGGCGGCAGCACCGTCTCGTCCGCCCCGTGGATCGCCGCCGTGCTCAGCAACGGCTCGTTCACCTGCTCCGGCAGCATCATCTCGCCGGACTGGGTGCTCACCGCCCGGCACTGCGTGAACGGCACCATGTCCGTCCGCGTCGGCAGCGTCTACCGCTCCTCCGGCGGCGTCACCCGCACCGTCAGCGCCTCCTACGGCCGGTACGACCTGGCCCTGCTGCGGCTCTCCAGCCCGGTGAGCACCTCGTACGTCACGCTGGCCAACAGCAACCCGCCGATCAACTCGACCAACTCGATCTACGGCTGGGGCATGACCTGCTACAGCGGCTGCTCGGCCGCCACCCAGCTGAAGACCGCGTCGGTCCGGGTGACCAGCAACAGCGCCACGGACGCGTACGGCGGGCAGGCGATCCGGAGCACCCGGATCAACGGCAACGCGTGGCGGGGCGACTCGGGCGGCCCGCAGTTCTACAACGGCGCGCAGGTCGGCGTCGCCTCCACCGCCGACGGCCAGAGCATCCAGAACTACGGCAGCGTCGCGTACAACCGGGCCTGGATCTCCCAGACGGCCGGTGTCTGACGGTTAGCGCCACCTGGGGCGCGGACGGCCGGCCACGTGCCGACCGTCCGCGCCGCGCGGTTTTGCAGCATCCGATCAGGTGAACGCGCCCGCCGATCGGGTCGGGGTCCACCTGACAGCATCGGAAACGTGCTGGTCGTGACGACGGAGCAACTACCCGGGTACGAGATCCGCCAGATCCTCGGCGAAGTGGTCTCCTCGATGGCCAGGACGCGCAACCCATACCGCGAGGGGGTCAAGAACCTGCGCGGTGGCGCGTACGACCCGATGGCCCCGGACAACCTGACCAGGTGGCGTACGGACTCGGTGGCCCGGCTCGGCGAGGAGGCCCGCCGCCTCGGCGCGAACGCCGTGGTGGGGATGCGTTTCGACAGCCGCGACTGCGGCGAGATGTGGATGGAGATCTGCGCGTACGGCACGGCGGTGATCGTGGCGCCGAAGATGCCCGACGTCATGCCCCCCGACCAGCCGCTGGTCGCGGCGGAGACCGCGCACGAGCCCGGGATCGCCGAGTCCCCCGGTGGCATCGCCGAACCGGCGAGCGCCCCCAACCTGCGCTCGGCGGCGGAGACTCCCACCCCCGGCAGCTGACCCCGCGCCGCCCGCCCCGGCGGGCGGCGCGCCCGGGTCAGAGGATGGGCGGCGGGGTGTAGCCGGCCGCCCGGGGGTGGGCGTCGACCACCGCGGCGACGCGGCGGGCGACCGCCTCGACCTGGGCCGGGGCGGCGCCGACGAAGGCGGTGCGGTCGCCGACCAGGGCGTCGATCTCGGCGCGGGTCAGGCCGAGGCGGCCGTCCGCCGCCAGCCGGTCGAAGAGATCGTTGTCGGCGGCGCCCTTCTCCCGCATCGCCAGCGCCACCCCGACCGCGTGCTCCTTGATCACCTCGTGCGCGACCTCGCGCCCGACGCCGCGCCGGACGGCCGCCACCAGGATCTTGGTGCTGGCCAGGAACGGCAGGAAGCGCTCCAGCTCGCGGTTGATCACCGCCGGGTACGCGCCGAACTCGTCGAGCACGGTGAGGAAGGTCTGGAACAGCCCGTCGGCGGCGAAGAACGCGTCCGGCAGGGCGACCCGGCGTACCACCGAGCAGGAGACGTCCCCCTCGTTCCACTGGTCGCCGGCCAGCTCGCCGACCATCGACAGGTAGCCCCGGATGATCACCGCGAAGCCGTTGACCCGCTCGCTGGAGCGGGTGTTCATCTTGTGCGGCATCGCGCTGGAGCCCACCTGGCCCGGCTTGAATCCCTCGGTGGCCAGCTCCTGGCCGACCATCAGCCGGATCGTGGTCGCCAGCGACGACGGCGCGGCGGCGACCTGTGCCAGCGCGGAGAGCACCGCCAGGTCGATCGAGCGCGGGTAGACCTGGCCGACGCTGTCGAGCACCCGGCTGAAGCCCAGGTGCCCCGCCACCCGGCGCTCCAGCTCGGCCACCCGGTCGGCGTCGCCGTCGAAGAGGTCGAGCTGGTCGGCGGCGGTGCCCACCGGGCCCTTGATCCCGCGCAGCGGGTACCAGCCGATCAGGTCCTCCAGCCGCTCGTACGCGATGAGCAGCTCCTCGGCGGCCGACGCGAAGCGCTTGCCCAGCGTGGTGGCCTGCGCCGCGACGTTGTGCGAACGGCCGGTCAGGACGACCTCGGAGTGCTCGACGGCGAGCCGGGCCAGCCGGGCCAGCGTGGCGACCACCCGGTCCCGGACCAGCTCCAGCGAGCGGCGCACCTGGAGCTGCTCGACGTTCTCGGTGAGGTCCCGGGAGGTCATCCCCTTGTGCACGTGCTCGTGCCCGGCGAGCGCGCTGAACTCCTCGATCCGGGCCTTCACGTCGTGCCGGGTGACCCGCTCCCGCTCGGCGATCGAGGCCAGGTCGACCTGGTCGAGCACCCGCTCGTACGCCTCGACCACGCCGTCCGGCACCGACACGCCGAGGTCCCGCTGTGCCCGGAGCACGGCGAGCCAGAGCCGCCGTTCCATCCGGATCTTCTCCTCCGGCGACCAGAGGGCGACCAGCTCGGGCGAGGCGTACCGGTTGGCGAGAACGTTCGGGATCGTCACGTACCTCAGTCTTTCACGGCCGTGGACGCGGCCCCGCCGAGGCCGTCCGGCCGCTCACCAGCGGGGCCGCCGGGCGGTCGCGGGCCGGCGGCGGCCCCACGGGCGTACGGGCGGGTCAGCGCTCCAGGATCGCCGTGACGCCCTGGCCGCCGGCGGCGCAGATCGAGATCAGCCCGCGCCCGCCGCCCTTCTCCGCCAGCAGCTTCGCCAGGGTCGCCACGATCCGGCCGCCGGTGGCCGCGAACGGGTGCCCGGCGGCCAGCGACGAACCGTTGACGTTCAGCTTCTCCCGGTCGACGGCGCCGAGCGGGGCGTCCAGCCCGAGCCGGTCCTTGCAGAACTCCGGCGACTCCCAGGCGGCCAGGGTGGCCAGCACCTGCGAGGCGAACGCCTCGTGGATCTCGTAGAAGTCGAAGTCCTGGAGGGTCAGCCCCGCCCGGGCCAGCATCCGGGGCACCGCGTACGCGGGCGCCATCAGCAGCCCCTCGTCGCCGTACACGAAGTCGACGGCGGCCGTCTGCGACCAGGAGAACCAGGCCAGCACCGGCAGGTTCTGCCCGCGGGCCCACTCCTCGCTGGCGAGCAGCACGGTGGAGGCGCCGTCGGTCAGCGGCGAGGAGTTGCCGGCGGTCATCGTCGCCCGCTCGGCGTCGGGCCCCTTCGCGCCGAAGACCGGCTTGAGCGAGCCGAGCTTCTCCAGGCTGCTGTCGGGCCGCAGGTTCGCATCCCGGGTCAGCCCGAGGTAGGGGGTCAGCAGGTCGTCGAAGAACCCCCGGTCGTACGCGGCGGCGAGCCGCTGGTGCGAGCGGAGCGCCAGCTCGTCCTGGGCCTGCCGGTCGACCTGCCAGCGCAGCGCCGTGCGGGCCGCGTGCTCCCCCATCGAGAGCCCGGTACGCGGCTCGGCGTTGCGCGGGACCTCGGGCCGGAACGGCTGGCCGGGGCGCAGCTTCGCGGCGATCCTCAGCCGCTCGCCGAAGGTGCGGGCGCTGTTGAGCCTGAGCAGCGTGCGGCGCATCTCCTCGTTGACCGCGAGCGGCGCGTCGGAGGTGGTGTCCACCCCGCCGGCGATGCCGACGTCGATCTGCCCGAGGGCGATCTTGTTGGCGACCAGGATGGCCGCCTCCAGCCCGGTGCCGCAGGCCTGCTGGACGTCGTACGCGGGGGTGTGCGGATCGAGCTTCGAGCCGAGCACCACCTCACGGGTCAGGTTGAAGTCCTTCGCGTGCTTGAGCACCGCGCCGGCCACCACCTCGCCGACCCGCTGGCCGGCCAGGCCGAACCGGGCGACGAGCCCGTCCAGCGCCGCGCCCAGCATGTCGGAGTTCGACGCGTTCGCGTACCGCGAGTTGGACCGGGCGAAGGGGATGCGGTTGCCACCGATCACCGCGACCCGCCGGATGCTCTGCAAGATCCCGCCTCCTCGAAAGGTTTGCCCTCAACCTACTCGCCAGTAGGCTACGCCCATGACCGACAGGTACGCGAGCTTCGTCCAATCGGGTGCCGGGCGCGCGCTGGTCAAGCGCCTCGGGCTGCCCGACCCGCCGCGACTGCGCCGGCACACCCCCGGCGACCCCCTGGCCCCGGGACCCGTCCTGCTCGGCGCCGCCGCCGGCGGCCGGCTCGCCGAGCCGGTCGGCGGGATGCTGGCCGCCTCCGGGGTCGAGCTGCGCGATCCGCTCGCCGCCGGTCCGGCCGCCGAGACCGTCCGGTACGCCGCCCTGGTCTACGACGCCACCGGCGTCACCGACTCCACCGGCCTGCGCCAGCTGTACGACTTCTTCCACCCGTTCGCCCGGTCGGTTCTGCCCAGCGGGCGGGTGGTAGTGCTCGGCACGCCGCCCGCCGAGGGCGGCTCGCCCCGGGAGGCGACCGCCCAGCGGGCCCTGGAGGGGTTGACCCGCAGCATCGGCAAGGAGTTCGGCCGGGGCGTCACCGCCCAGCTCGTCCACGTCACGAAGGAGCCCGACGCCGGCACCTGGACCAGCCTGGAGGCCACCCTGCGGTTCCTGCTCTCCGGCCGGTCCGCGTACGTCTCGGGGCAGGTGGTCCGGGTCGGCGCCGGCACGGCCGAGCCGCCGGCCGACTGGAACCGCCCGCTGGACGGGCAGGTCGTCCTGGTCACCGGGGCGGCCCGGGGCATCGGCGCGGCGCTGGCCGGGGTACTGGCCCGCGACGGCGCCCGGGTCGTCGCGCTGGACGTACCGGCCGCCGGGGACGAGCTGGCGGCGGTCGCCAACGGCATCGGCGGCACGGCCGTCCAGCTCGACCTGACCGCCCCGGACGCCCCGGCCCGGCTCGCCGAGCACCTGGCGGGCCGGCACGGGCGGGTCGACGCGGTGGTGCACAACGCCGGCATCACCCGGGACAAGACCCTCGGCCGGATGGACGCCGACCGCTGGGACTCGGTGATCGACGTCAACCTCTCCAGCCAGGAACGGATCAACGACGTGCTGCTGGAGCGGGAGCTGATCCCCGCCGGCGGGCGGATCGTCTCGGTCTCCTCGATCGCCGGCATCGCCGGCAACCGGGGCCAGACGAACTACGCCACCAGCAAGGCGGGCGTGATCGGGCTGGTCGAGTCGCTCGCCCCGGCGCTGCGCGCGCGGCGGATCAGCGTGAACGCGGTCGCCCCGGGCTTCATCGAGACCCGGTTGACCGCGCGCATCCCGGTGGCGCTGCGCGAGGCGGGCCGGCGGATGAACAGCATGTCGCAGGGCGGGCTGCCGGTGGACGTCGCCGAGACCATCGGCTGGCTGGCGTGGCCGGCCTCCGGCGCGGTCAGCGGCAACGTCGTCCGGGTCTGCGGCCAGAGCCTGCTGGGGGCGTGATGGCGAGGAGGAACGGGCCGCCGGAGGGCCCGGGCGACGAACTGTCGGTGCACGAGCTGATCGAGGGCCCCACGGAGGTGCTGTCGGCGGACGCCCTGGCCGCGATCCGCCGGCCGGAGCCCCCGGGCCACGACCTGAGCACGGAGCAGACGCACGATCTCTCCGCGTACGCGGCGTCCGACGAGGCGACGCACGACCTCTCCGGCCACGCCGGGCCCGACGAGGCGACCCGCGACCTGTCCGGGCATGCCGGCACCGCCGCCCGACGGCGCGTCGAGCTGCCCCGGATGCCGGTGGTCGGGGCGCTCTACCGGCGCGCGCTGCTCGGCGCGCTGCCCGGCGCCGGGGCGGGGCGGCGGGCGGCGGAGGCCCCGGCGGTCGAGCTGGCGGTCGGCGGGACCGCCGTCGACCGGACGCACCTGGCCGACTACGACCGGGTCTGCGGTTTCCGGCTCACCGACCGGCTGCCCGCCACGTTCCCGCACGTCATGGGCTTCCCGTTGGCCCTGCGGCTGATGACCGCGCCGGAGTTCCCCATCCCGCTGACCGGCGTGGTGCACGTCGGCAACCGGATCACCGTGCACCGCCCGATCGGCGCCGACGAGGTCCTGGACTTCACCACGTACGCGGAGCGTCTGCGCCCGCACGACCGGGGGCGGCAGATCGACGTGGTGCTGGTCGGCTCGGTCGGCGGGGAGGAGGTCTGGCGCGGCGTCTCGACGTACCTCGGCAGGTCGGGCGGGCCGGGCGGCGGCCGGCGGGACGGCGGCGAGCGGCCCCCGGCGCCGGCCGGCTCCGCCCGCTGGCGGGTCGAACCCCGCGTCGGCACGGACTACGCGCGCGTCTCCGGCGACCGCAATCCCATCCACACCTCCCGCCTCGGCGCCCGGCTGTTCGGCTTCCCCCGGCCGATCGCGCACGGGATGTGGAGCAAGGCCCGCTGCCTGGCCGCGCTGGAGAACCGGCTGCCGGACGCGTACACGGTCGAGGTGGCCTTCAAGCTGCCGGTGCCGCTGCCGGGCACGGTGACGTTCAGCCTCCTGCCGGCCGGCGGGTTCGCCCTGCACGACCCGCGCGGCCGGCCGCACCTGGCGGGTCTCGTGCGCTGAGCGCCCCTGCCGAACCCGCGCGTCGGGGTTGGCAGGGGCACACCCGTGCGCTAAGTTGTTCTCAGTTGGAGATGTTCTCAGGTTGAGAGAGACGTGATGGACGATCAGGAGTTCCTGGCCGCGTACGACCCCCGGGCCTATCCGGCGGTCGCCGTGACCGTCGACGTGGTGGCGCTGACCATCCGGGAGGGCGCGCTGCACCTGCTGCTGATCCGGCGCGGCCAGCCCCCCTTCACGGGGCACTGGGCGCTGCCCGGCGGCTTCGTCCGCCTCGACGAGGACCTCACCGCCGCCGCCCGGCGGGAGCTGGCGGAGGAGACCGGGCTCGGCGGCGAGGGACTGCGCCGCGTACACCTGGAGCAGTTGGCCAGCTACGGAGCCCCCGACCGGGACCCCCGGATGCGGATCGTCTCGGTCGCCCACCTCGCCTTCGCGCCCGACCTGCCCGATCCCGTCGCCGACACCGACGCCGACGAGGCGGCCTGGCTGCCGGTGACGGCGCTGACCAGCCGGCAGCTCGCCTTCGACCACGGCCGGATCATCGACGACGGCTTGGAGCGCGCCCGCTCCAAGCTGGAATACACCCCGCTCGCCACGCGCTTCCTCGCCCCCGAGTTCACCATCGGCGAGCTGCGCGCCGTCTACGAGACGGTCTGGGGCCACCCGCTGCACGCCGGCAACTTCCACCGCAAGGTGCTCTCCGTGCCGGGCCTCGTGGAGAGCACCGGCGCCAGCACCGAGCGCGGCGGTGCCCGGGGCGGCCCCCGCGCCCGGCTCTACCGGGCCGGCGACGCCCGGCTGCTGCACCCGGCGCTGCTGCGTCCGGCCCGCGAGGAGACGGTGCGATGAGGACCGCGGAGGCCATCCGCCTGGTCGCGGCGGCCCGCACCGACGACGACCTGTTCGGCACGGACCGGTCGGCCCGCCGCTACCGCGAGCTGGTCGCGGCCCTGCACCCCGACCGCACCCAGGCCGCGGACGCGGCGGTACGCGCCGACGCCACCGACGCGTACGTCCGGGTCACCACCCGCTGGCGGGCCCGGCAGGCCCCGGTGCTGGGCGACTACCGCCTCGGGCGGCTGGCGCACTCCGGTGACCTGGCCGACCTCTACGACGTCGGCGACGACCGGCTGCTCAAGCTGCCCCGGCGGCCCACCGACAACGACCTGATGGCCCGCGAGGCACACGCCCTGCGCACCCTCGCCGAGCACGGCGACCCGCGCTACCTGCCGTACGTGCCCCGGCTCGTCGAGGAGTTCCGGCACTCCGACGCCGCGACCGGCGCCGAACGGCGGGTCAACGTGCTCGCCACCGCCCCCGGCCTGCACGACCTCACCGAGGTGCGACGGGCGTACCCGGACGGGCTGGACGCCCGCGACGTGGCCTGGATGTGGCGCCGGCTGCTGGTCGCGCTCGGCCTGGCCCACCGGGCGGGCGTGGTGCACGGCGCGGTCCTGCCGCCGCACGTGCTGATCGAGCCGGCCGAGCACGGCGTGGTGCTGGTGGACTGGTGCTGCTCCGTCACCGGCGGCGGCGCCGTCCCGGCGCTGGTGCCCGGCTACGAGAAGTGGTACCCGGCCGAGGTCCTCGCGAAGGGGCCCTGCGGGCCGGGCACCGACATCGCGACGGCCACCGCCTGCATGACCTGGCTGATGGGCGGCCGCGCCCCGCGCGAGCTGCTCGACTTCGCCCACGGCTGCCGGCAGCGGTTCCTGGCGAACCGGCCCGACGACGCCTGGCGTCTCCTCCGCGAACTAGACGAGGTGCTGGAGCGGCTCTACGGGCCGCGCACCTTCCGACCCTTCACCCTCAACCCCTAGGGAGCTGTCATGGGCAGTGGAAGCTGGTCCACCGACGTTTACGACGCCGCCGACCGCTACCGCCGGAAGACCGGCAGGAGCGCGTTCTCCTACAGCGACAGCGGGGCACGCACCGTGCACCCCGCCCTCGACCCCCGCGGCGCGGTGCGCGAGAGCCGCGACTCCGACGAGCACCCCCGGTCGACGCCCGTCTCGGTGCTCTTCGACGTCACCGGGTCGATGGGGCACGTGCCGCGCGTCCTGCAGACCAAGCTGCCGCAGCTGCTCGGGCTGCTCCAGCGCCAGGGCTACGCCCGCGACCCGCAGATCATGTTCGGCGCGATCGGCGACGCCACCTGTGACCGGGTGCCGTTGCAGGTCGGCCAGTTCGAGTCCGACAACCGGATGGACGACGACCTCGGCCGGATCGTGCTGGAGGGCGGCGGCGGCGGGCAGATGACCGAGTCGTACGAGCTGGCGATGTACTTCATGGCCCGGCACACCGTCACCGACTCCTGGGAGAAGCGCGGCCGGCGCGGCTACCTGTTCATCATCGGCGACGAGCTGGCGTACCCGGCGGTGAAGGCCCGGGAGGTTGCCCGCCTGATCGGCGGTGGCCCGCGCGAGGACGTGCCGCTGCGGCACATCGTCGACGAGGTGACCCGCCGCTGGGACACCTACTACCTGCTCCCCGCCGGCAGCCACTACTCCGGCAACGCCAAGGTGCTCGACTTCTGGCGGGGCCTGCTCGGGCAGAACGCCGTCGTGCTGGACGACCTCGACGCGGTCTGCGAGACCATCGCGCTCACCATCGGCCTCGGCGAGCAGGCGATCGACCTGGACGAGGGCCTGCGCGACCTGGAGCGCGCCGGGTCGGGCGCCACCGGCACCGTCTCCAAGGCGCTGGCCCGGCTGGGCCGGGGACGGCGCGCCGAGGTGTCGGCGCTGCCGGCCTTCCGCGACGCCGGGGGCGGGGTCACCCGGCTGTGAGACACGTGGCGGTGGTCGACCTCGGCTACGGGGACGCCGGCAAGGGCACGGTGGTGGACTGGCTCTGCGCCACCCGGCCCGTCCACACGGTGGTCCGCTTCAACGGGGGCGCGCAGGCGGCACACAACGTCGTGCTGCGCGACGGGCGGCACCACACCTTCGCGCAGTTCGGCGCCGGCACCTTCCACCCCGGCGTCCGTACGCACCTGGCGCGGCACGTGGTGGTGGACCCGCTGGCGCTGGTCGCCGAGGCCGACCACCTCGCCTCGGTCGGAGTGTCCGACGCGCTCGACCGGTTGACCGTCGACGGGGAGGCGCTGCTCGCCACCCCGTACCACCGGGCGGCGAACCGGGCCAGGGAGAACGCCCGGGGGGCCGACCGGCACGGCTCCTGCGGGCTCGGGGTGGGTGAGGCCGTCGCGTACGGGCTCACCCACCCCGGGGAGGCGCCCCGGGTGGCCGACTGCCGCGCCCCGGCACTGCTGCGCCGCCGGCTGGCCGCCCTGCGGGACCGGCTGACCGCCGAGCTGGGCCCGCTGGACGCGCCGCCGGTCGAGGACTGCCTGCCCGCGTTCACCGCGTTCGCCGAGCGGGTCGCGATCGTCGACCGGAGCTGGCTGGCCGGGGCGCTGCGCGCCGGAACCTGCGTCTTCGAGGGGGCGCAGGGGGTGCTGCTCGACGAGTGGCACGGCTTCCACCCGTACACCACGTGGAGCACCACCACGTTCGCCAACGTCGACGGCCTGCTCGCCGAGGCGGGCCTGCCCGGCGACGTGACCCGGCTCGGGGTGCTCCGGGTCGTCACCACCCGGCACGGGCCCGGCCCGCTGGTGACCGAGGACCCGGCCCTGCCGCTGGCCGACCCGCACAACCCGACCAACCCGTGGCAGGGGCGGTTCCGGTTCGGCCACTTCGACGCGGTCGCCCACCGCTACGCCCTCGCCGCCGCCGGCGGGGTCGACGGCCTGGCGCTGACCCACCTCGACCTCGCCGGCCCGGCGCTGCGGATCTGCCGCCGCTACGACACCACCGACCGGCTCCTCCCTGGTCCCCCCGGCGACCTGGACCGGCAGGCCGCGCTCACCGGCCGCCTGCTGCGCACCCGCCCGGTGTACGACGACCCGCCCGTCGACTGGCCGTCGGCGGTGGCCGGGGAGCTGGCCGCCCCGGTGGTGCTCACCTCGCACGGCCCCACCGCCGACGACAAGATCCCGCACGGCCCGCTGCTCGCCCCGCCGACCTCGACCGTCCCGGCGGCCCGGGCGACGGACTGACGGCGGGGCGCCGGTTCCGGGCGGGGGCGCGCGATCCGGCGACTCGGCCACCGGGCGGGTCGCGCCCGGCGAGCATGGGAGGCATGGAGGCCGTACTCGACCTGCTCCGGCAGCTCGTCACCTCGCCGTGGGTGTACCTGCTGCTGTTCGGGCTGACCGCGGTCGACGCGTTCTTCCCGGCGGTGCCCGGCGAGGCCGCCGTGATCACCGCCGCCGTACTCGCCACCGGCGGCAGCCCCAATCTGGTGGCGGTGGTCGTGGTCGCCGCGCTGGGCGCCTGCGCCGGCGACCACGTCTCGTACGCCCTCGGGCGCGGCGGCGGCGCGAACCGGCTCGCCCGGTTTCCCGCCGGCAGCCGACGCCGGGCCGGCTCCGAGTGGGCCCGCCGGGCGGTGCACCGACGCGGCGGGCTGATCCTGGCCACCGCCCGGTACGTCCCCGGCGGCCGGACGGCGGTCACCCTGACCATGGGCGCGGTCCGCTACCCGCTCCGGTCGTTCCTGCTCTTCGACGCCATCGCCGCGGTGAGCTGGGCGCTCTACTGCACCCTGCTCGGCTACTTCGGCGGGCTGGCCTTCGAACGTGACCCGGTCAAGGGCATCCTGGCCGGAATCGGCCTGTCGGTGGCGGTCACGCTGCTGCTGGAGTCGATCCGCTGGCTGCGCCACCGCGACCAGCGCGCCGCGCCCCAGCGCTGACGCCCACCGCCGCACCGCCGTTCGCGCCCTCCCCCGCCCTGTCGATCTTGCAGTTGCAGCCCTCCCGAGGTCGCTTCTGCTCCGTTCGTCGGGGCGGCGACTGCTCGATCGCGGAGCGGGTAAACGCAGGGCGAACCGGCGCCGGGCGGGGGCGGGGGCCGGCGCGGGCGGGGTCAGGGGGGAGTTGGTCGGGGGTGCCAGGTGTCGCCGTGCAGGAGTTGGGCGGCGCCCAACCAGGCCACGTTCATCATCCGGGTGGCGGTCGCCTCCGGATCGGCCTCCGGGTGGTCGGCGAGCCAGTCGGCCAGCGACTCGGTCGCGCCCACCAGGGCGTACGCGACCACCTCCAGGTCGCTCTCGCCCACCTCGCGCCCCTCGGCCCGCAACGCGTGGTCGAGCATCCCGGCGACCACCTCGACCAGCCGGGCGCGCATCCCGGCCAGCTCGCCGGCGAACGGCTGCTCGCCCCGGGCCTGCCGGTAGAGCACCGCCCAGCCGTCGCGGTGCGCCCCGACGAAGCCGAAGAAGGCGCGCAGGCCCCGCCAGAGCCGCTCGTCGGCGGGCAGGTCGGGGGCGGCCGCCCCCGCGATGGCCTGCATCATCCGGGTGCCCTCCCGGTGCAGACAGGCCACGAAGAGTTCTTCCTTCGTGCCGAGATACGCGTAGACCATGGGCTTGGAGATGCCGGCGTCCTCGGCGATCTCGTCCATGCTCGCCGCGTGGAAACCCCTGCGCGAGAAGACTTTCACGGCCGCGTCGAGCATCTGTTGCTCGCGTACGGCCCGGGGGAGGCGCTTGAAGGCGTGCGGGGTGGACACCTTGCGAGCATACCTACTCGCCCGTAAGGTTACGCACGAGTAGCCAATTCCCGGAAGGTGCAGACCCATGACTGACTTCGACCCGGCCAGCTTCGCCAACGTCGGCCCCAAGGAGTTCGCCCAGCTGGTCAAGTCCACCCCGGACAACAAGATCGCCGAGGTGATGTCGGGCGACCTGCGCGGCAAGATCCTCGGCGAGGTCTTCGGCCGGATGCCGCAGCTCTTCCGGCCCGACCGGGCGGGCTCGACCAACGCGGTCATCCACTGGAACGTCACCGGCCGCCCCGACGGTGGCACCGACACCTACGAGGTGGTCATCGCCGACAGCACCTGCACCGTCAACGAGACCCCGCAGCACGACCCGAAGCTCAGCCTCACCATGGGCCCGGTCGAGTTCCTTAAGATCGTCTCCGGCGGGGCCAACCCCGTCATGATGTTCATGACCGGCAAGCTCAAGGCCAAGGGCGACCTCGGCCTCGCCGCCAACATCGCCAACCTGTTCGACATCCCCAAGGCCTGACGTGGCCGAGTTCTCGCTCGACCTGAACGAGGAACAGCGGGATCTGCGCGACTGGGTGCACGGCTTCGCCGCCGAGGTCGTGCGCCCGGCCGCCGCCGAGTGGGACGCCCGGGAGGAGACCCCCTGGCCGATCATCCAGGAGGCGGCGAAGGTCGGCCTCTACGGCTTCGAGTTCCTCGCCACCTGCTGGGCCGACCCCACCGGCCTCTCCCTCCCGATCGCCAGCGAGGAACTCTTCTGGGGTGACGCCGGCATCGGGCTGGGCATCTTCGGCACCTCCCTCGCGGTGGCCGCCATCTACGGCGCCGGCACCCCGGACCAGATGGTCGAGTGGGTGCCGCAGTGCTTCGGCACCGTCGACGAGCCGGCCGTCGCCGCCTTCTGCACGACCGAGCCCGAGGCCGGCTCCGACGTCGGCGCGATGCGCACCCGCGCGGTCTACGACGAGGCCGCCGACGAGTGGGTGCTCAGCGGGCAGAAGGCGTACGCCACCAACGGCGGGATCGCCGGGGTGCACGTGGTCACCGCCTCGGTCGACCCGTCGCTCGGCTCCCGTGGGCAGGCGGCGTTCGTCGTACCGCCCGGCACCGCCGGGCTCAACGCGACCCGCAAGCTGCGCAAGCTGGGCCTGCGCGCGTCGCACACCGCCGACGTCTTCCTCGACGACGTACGCGTGCCGGGGCGCTGCCTGCTCGGCGGCCGGGACGCCCTGCTCGAACGCCTCGACCGGGCACGCTCCGGCAGGCGCGCGTCGGGCCAGGCCGCGATGCGCACCTTCGAGCTCTCCCGACCCACGGTCGGCGCGCAGGCACTGGGCGTGGCCCGCGCGGCCTACGAGTACGCCCTGGACTACGCGCGGGAGCGGGTGCAGTTCGGCCGGCCGATCATCGAGAACCAGGCGGTCGCGTTCGCGCTGGCCGACATGAGGACGGAGATCGACGCCGCCCGGCTGCTGGTCTGGCGGGCCTCCTGGATGGGCCGTAACAACCGGCCCTTCACGGCCGGGGAGGGCTCGATGTCCAAGCTCAAGGCCGGCGAGGTGGCCGTCTCCGTCACCGGGCGGGCCGTGCAGCTGCTCGGCGGGGCCGGGTTCCTCCGGGACCACCCGGTCGAGCGCTGGTACCGGGACGCCAAGATCTACACCATCTTCGAGGGCACCTCGGAGATCCAGCGGCTGGTCATCTCCCGGGCGATCTCCGGCGTCCAGATCCGCTGACCGCCGCCTGCCGGTGACCGTGCACGGCCGGGCGGCCCGCCCGTGCACCGCACGAGGAGGCCACGTCATGGACCTGCCCTTCACCGTCATCACGCTGGCGCGGCGCGGGCTGCTCGCCCCGGGCCGCCCCCTGCGCGTCGCCGCCCAGCTCCGGGCGCTGCGCGGGTGGGGCTGGGGCCTCGCCGGCGAGCTGCGCCAGGCCGCCGCCCGCGACCCCGGCCGATCGGCCGTCGTCGACGAGCGGGGCGCCGAGTTGACGTACGCCGAGTTGCTGGAGCGCGCGGAGCGGCTGGCCCGGGGCATGCGGGCGGCGCTCGGGGTGCGGCCCGGGGACCGGGTCGGCGTGCTCTGCCGCAACCACCACGGACTGATCGAGGCGATCGTGGCCGCCACCCTGCTCGGCGCGGACGCGGTGCTGGTCAACACCGGGCTCTCCGCCGCTCAGCTCGGCACCGTGGCGCAGGAGCAGCGGCTGCGGGTGCTGGTGCACGACGCCGGGTTCGCCGACCGGGTCGTCGACCTCCCGGGCGGGGTGCGGCGGCTCGACGAGCGGGCCCGGGAGGAGCTCGTCGCCGACGCCCGTCCCGGCGAGCTGCGCCCGCCCGGACGCGACGGCCGGATCGTCGTGCTCACCTCCGGCACCACCGGCGCGCCCCGGGGGGCCCGGCGGCCCACCCCGAACGGCTTCGGCCCGCTGGTCTCCATCATCGACCGTATCCCGCTGCGCACCCGGGACCGGGTGCTGATCGCCGCGCCGCTCTTCCACACCTGGGGCTACGCCGCCCTCCAGGTCTGCTTCGCCCTGCGGGCCACGGTCGTGCTGCACCGGCGCTTCGACCCGGCCGCCACGCTGGCAGCCCTGGTGGAGCAGCGCTGCGACGCGCTCTTCGCCGTACCGGTGATGCTGCAACGGCTGCTGGAGGTGCCGCCGCCGGACCCCCGCCCCCCACTGAGGGTGGTCGCGGTCAGCGGATCCGCGCTGCCGGGCGGCCTCGCCACCAGCTTCATGGACGCCTACGGCGACGTGCTGTACAACCTCTACGGCTCCACCGAGGTCTCCTGGGCCTCCATCGCCGGCCCCGCCGACCTGCGCGCCGCACCCACCACCGCCGGGCGCCCGCCGCACGGCACCCGGCTGGCAATCCTCGACGCGGCCGGCGAGCCGGTGCCGGCCGGCCGGGTCGGTCGGATCTTCGTCGGCAACGAGCTGCTCTTCGAGGGCTACACCTCGGGGGCCGGCCGGGAACACCGCGACGGCCTGCTCGACACGGGCGACCTGGGGCGGCTCGACGCCGACGGACTACTCTTCGTCGACGGCCGGGCCGACGACATGGTCGTCTCGGGCGGGGAGAACGTCTTCCCCGCCGAGGTGGAGGACGTGATCTCCCGGCTCCCCCAGGTCCGGGAGGTGGCCGTCATCGGCGTGCCCGACCCGGAGTACGGGCAACGCCTCGCGGCGTTCCTCTCCCTGCGCCCCGGCGGGACGCTCGACCCGGAGGACGTCCGCGCCCATGTCCGGCACCACCTGGCCCGGTTCTCCGTGCCCCGGGACGTCGTCCTCGTCGAGAAGCTGCCCCGCAACGCCACCGGCAAGGTGCTGGCCCGCGAGCTGCGCCGCCAGCAGGGCTGACCGTTCCCCGGCCGTTACTGGCGGGATGCCTCGCCGCCCCTAGGCTGGCGGCACGATGATCGGCTCCGCATCCCGCCGCCGTGCCCTCCACCGCCACCGTGCCCGGCACCGCCAGCCAGGACCGCGGATGGCGCCGCTGCTGCTCGTCGAGGCGGCGACGCTGCTCTCCAACACGGGCAACGGGGTGGCCAACGTGGCCCTGCCCTGGCTGGTGCTGGAACGCACCGGCAGCGCCACCGCGGCCGGCGTGGTCGCGGCGGCGACCGCGCTGCCGCTGCTGCTCTCCGGCCTCGTCTCCGGCACCGTCGTGGACCTGCTCGGCCGGCGGCGGACGGCGCTGGTCTCCGACACGCTCTCCGCCGTATCGGTCGCCGCGATCCCGGTGGTCGACGCCCTGCTCGGGCTGGACCTCGGCTGGATCGTGGCGCTGGCCGTGCTCGGCGCGGTCTTCGACCCGGCCGGGCTGACCGCCCGGGAGACCCTGCTGCCGGCCGCCGCGCAGGCCGCCGGCTGGCGGATCGAACGCGCCAACGGGGTGCACGAGGCGGTCTGGGGGCTCGCCTTCCTCATCGGGCCCGGCGTCGGTGGCGTGCTCATCGCCGCCATCGGGCCCGGCTCGACGCTCTGGGTCACCGCCACCGGATTCGCGCTGGCCGTCGCGATGATCGCCGCCGTCCGGCTGCCCGGGGCCGGCCGCCCGGAACGCCCACCGGCGGGCCTGTGGCGGGGCACCGCGGAGGGGCTGCGGTTCGTCTGGCGGGACCCACTGCTGCGGACCATCGCGCTGCTCACGATGGTGCTGGCCGCGCTCTACCTGCCGGTCGAGGGCGTCCTGCTGCCGGCCTGGTTCGTCGCCCAGGGGGAGCCGGCCCGGCTCGGCGCCCTCCTGATGGCGATGAGCGCCGCGGGAGTCGTCGGGGCGCTCGCCTCCGGCGCGGCGGGACGGCTGATCCGCCGGCGGACCCTGATGTCGACCGCGCTCGTCGTCATCGGGGTGGCCCTCGTCGGGCTCGCCACCCTGCCGCCGTTCCCGGCCATGATCGGCTTCGCCGCCGCGATCGGGCTCGCCTACGGGCCGGTCAATCCGCTCGCCAACTACGCCATGCAGACCCGCACGCCCGAGCGGCTGCGCGGCCGGGTGGTCGGGGTGATGACCTCGTTCGCGTACGCGGCCGGGCCGGCGGGCTACCTGCTCGCCGGGCCGCTGGTGGAACGGCTCGGGCTGCGCACCGCGTTCCTGGTCCCGGCCGTGGCGCTGCTGGTGGCGGTGCTGATCGCCGCTCCGCTGCCGGTGCTGCGAGCGCTGGACGAGCCGCCCCGGTACCCACCCGCGCCGCCCGGCGGCGCGTCGGGCCGGCCGGAGGATTCCGCCACCCCGGCGCTGGGGGAACCCGTCCCGTCCGACGAGCGGTGGCGTCCCGCCCCGCGGCGCGGCCGACACCGGATCGCCGCCGGCCAGAGCTAACGCGCGACCCCGGCCGGGCGGGCGGCCCGCGCCGGCCGGCAGGGGCGGCCCGGCCGTCGACCGGGCGGCCGGGGTGGGGCGGTCGGCGGAAGGGCCGGCGGCGCCGGGTCGAGGATCGCCCGGTCAGCCGGGGAGGCTGATCCGGCCCTCGACGGCGGCGGAGGCGATGTCGGCGCGGTGGTGCGAGCCGGCGAGGCCCACCCCGCCCACCAGCCCGTACGCGGCGTCCCGGGCGGCGGGGAGGTCGGCGCCGGCGGCGGTGGCGCAGAGCACCCGGCCACCGGCCGAGAGCAGCGTCCCGTCGGCGCCCCGTCGGGTGCCGGCGTGGATGATCCCCGGCCGCTCGGCCCCGGTGATCACGTCTCCGGTGCGCGGGGCGGCCGGGTAGCCCTCGGCGGCCACCACGACCGTGACGGCGGCGCCGTCGCGCCAGCGCAGCGGCGGGTGCCCGGCCAGCGTGCCGGTCGCGGCGGCGTGCAGCAGCCCGGCCAGCGGGGTCTCCAGCAGCGCGAGCACCACCTGCGTCTCCGGATCACCGAAGCGGGCGTTGAACTCGATCACCCGGGGGCCGTCGGCGGTGATCGCCAGCCCGACGTAGAGCAGGCCCGCGAAGGGGGTGCCCCGCCGGGCCATCTCGGCCAGGGTCGGGTGCACGACGTCGCGCATGACCTCGTCGACCAGGCCGGCCGGCGCCCAGGGCAGCGGCGCGTACGCCCCCATGCCGCCGGTGTTCGGCCCGGTGTCGCCGTCGCCGACCCGCTTGAAGTCCTGCGCGGGCAGCAGCGGCACCGCCGCCTCGCCGTCGGTCACCACGAAGAGGGAGACCTCCGGTCCGGCCAGGTACTCCTCGACGACGACCCGGCCGCACTCCTCGGCGTGCCGCAGCGCGGCGGCCCGGTCGTCGGTCACCACGACGCCCTTGCCGGCGGCGAGCCCGTCGTTCTTGACCACGTACGGCGCACCGAACTCGTCCAGCGCCCGGGCCGTGCTCTCCGCGTCCGCGCAGGCGTGGGCGCGGGCGGTCGGTACGCCGGCGGCGGTCATCACGTCCTTGGCGAACGCCTTCGAGCCCTCCAGCCGGGCGGCCTCGGCGGACGGCCCGAACGCGGCGATCCCCTTGGCGCGTACGGCGTCGGCCACCCCGGCCACCAGCGGCGCCTCCGGCCCGATCACCACCAGGTCGGCCCCGGTCTCCACCGCCAGCGCGGCGACGGCGGCCGGGTCGGCCGGGTCCACCGGCCGCAGCTCGGCGACGGAGGCGATGCCGGGGTTGCCCGGCGCGGCGATCAACCGGTCGACGGCGGGGTCGGCGGCCAGGCCGAGCGCGAGCGCGTGCTCCCGCCCGCCGCCGCCCAAGAGAAGTACGCGCACGATCCGTGATCCTACGCGCGCACCCGCGTCTCCCCTCGGCTCGGTGCCGCCCGGCCCGCCGGACCGCACCCCCGGGCGCAGCCGGCCTCCCCCGCCGCGAAGTGCCGGCCGCAGTGGCCGCAGTGGGGGCACACGAAGAGCCGCCGCTGGCTCGGCAGCCAGCACGGCGCGCTCAGCATGTCGTTGCCGTGGGACAGGTCGAGCGCGTCGCCGTCGCCGCCCGGGAGGTGGGCGGAGCCGTACCAGAGCACCGGGTACCGGCCCCGGCAGTCGCCGCAGGCGTTGACCCCCCACTCGGTGCCGCACCCGCCGCCCCCGCCGCAGGTGGCGTGGAAGGTGCGCCCCTGCCAGGCGTCGAAGTCGTGGCCGCCGGCAACCACTCCGCAGGTGGGGCAGGTGGCGATCCGGGTCAGCGCGTCACGGGCCGCCGCCAGCCCGGTCTCGGCGTCCGTCGGGGACACCCGGGCGCCCCGCCGCGACTCCCGGTCGGCCCAGAGCCGCAGCGCGCCACGGGCGGCCTCGAACTCGTCGAACCGGGGCGGGCGCACGGCGAACAGCTGCCCGTCCTCCACGCGCAGCCAGGTCGACGCCGCGGTCACGGGTCCCACGGCGGCGTCCGGCAGCCCGAGCACCGGCGGGTAGGCCAGCAGGTCGGGCACGTCGACGACCCACCGCAGCGCGCGGGCCACCCGTTCCAGGGAGTCGGACTCCAGCGGACTCACCGGCACGCAGAGCGGACCGTACGGTTCGCCGCCGGCCGCGTCGGCGGGCCGCTGGAACCCGGCCCAGAACGCCCACAACCGGGTGCCGACCGGGAGCGCCGCCCGGTCCTCCGCCGTACCGGGGTAGAGGACCACCGTCGAGGCGTCCGCCTGGGCCAGCTCGTCCAGCACCGCGGCGACCGCTCCGCCCCGGTTGGTGACCGCGTGCGGCAGCGGCACGAACCGGACCAGCGCGCGCCCGTGCCCCGGTTCCCGTGCGTGCTCGTCTCCCGGCTCCTGCCCGGTGAGCGTGAGCACGCCGTCGGGGCCCCAGCCCAGGTGGTACGTCACGGCGTCCCGGTGCAGGGGCAGCGGCGGCCCCGACCGGCTCGGGGCCGGTGCCGCGCCCACCTCCATCCGCAGGTACTCGCAGGCCCGCAGCACCAGCAGGGCGCAGTACCGCTCGAAGCCCACCGCGAACCGCTGCTGCCGCGACCGGTCGACGGTCCGCGAGTGCACCTCGTCCGTCCAGGCGGTCCAGAGCCCGCCGACCCGGCGGTACCGGTCGTCGTTGTTGATCAGATTCGTCCGCTGCACGGTGATCGGCAGGTGCGCGTTGCGGTTGACGCCCTTCACCAGGCGCGATCCGCGCAGCGCGTGGACCTGCCCGAGCCAGCCCCGCAGCACGGCGCCGAACTCGGTGGCCTCCGCGATGACCCGGTCGGAGTGGGTGGCCATCCCGTCCAGCAGCAGCGCGAAGCGGAACGCGTTGCGCCACGACGGCCGCTCCACCTGACGGTGGTCCACCAGCCGCGCGACCAGGCGCGCGATGTCCTCCACCTCCCGGATGCGGGACGCGAGGTAGACCGCCAGCCGCTCCAGCAGGCGGCCGGCGAGCCGGTTCTCGTACAGGTCGATGTCGTCGTCGAAGCGCAGCGCCAGGACGTGTGACGGCCGCACCCCGCGGACCGTCCGCACCTGCCAGTACTCGCTGTGCTGGGAGAGGTGCGCGGTGGCGGTCGTGGCGATGCGGGTGGCCCGGTCGACCCGGGTGACCTCCCGGACGACCCGCAGCCGGTCCGCCGGGTTGCGGGCGACGGCGACCAGGGCGTTCAGCCCGGACCGGATCTCCTCGTCGAGTCTGGTCGGGTTCAGCCGCTCGCGCGGCTCGGCGATCAGCGGGGACTGCTCGGCCCACTCCTGCGCGCTCCCGCCGGCCTCGGCGGTCGCCGCGAGGCGCGCGGCGATGGTGAGGATGGTGTCCACCACGACCGGCTCCGGCTCGCCGTGCGGCCGCGACTGCCCGCCGACCGTCCGCCCCCGCCCGCCGGCGGGGGTACGCGCCTCCGCGGGCAGGTGCAGCGACCAGCGCTCGTCGGGGACCGACGCGAGGTAGTCGCCCGGCCCCACCGGACGCCCGTCGAGCGTGGTGCCGGGGGGCACCCGGTGCAGCAGGTACCGCCCGACCGTCGCGGGCCCCGCGGGGAGCGCCGCCAGCCGGCGTCCGGTGAGCCGGTCGTACCACTCGACGCCGCTCACTCAGCCCCGCCCCCGGCGCCGGATCGCCCGGTCCAGCACGGCCTGGACGGCGACCGGTTCGTCGTCCAGGCCACCGGCCTGCCAGCTGTCGAGCACCGCGTCGCGCACCCGGTCGAGCGTCTCCCTCTCGATCTCGTAGTGGTGTTCGATCTTGTTCAGGATCTTGGTGGCGAGCAGCCGGTCCGCCGCCTCGCCGACGGTGCCGCCGGCCGCGCACACCACCGGCACGTACGCGTCGACCTGGCGCTTGAGCCGGGACCCCCAACCCAGGTGGCACTCCTGCGCGAGCAGCTCCTTCAGGTCGCCCTCCAGGAACCGCCACACCGTGGCCGACTGCTGGCGGAACGGGCGCCGCGCCGCGACGAAGGCCTTGCGCAGCCCGGCGAGCGTGACGACCGGCTGGGCGCTCGGCGCGGGCTCGTCCATCCAGGGGCGCTGGGCGGGCAGCTCCAGCACGTACGCGCGGTCGTAGGTCTTGTCGGCGAAGCGCACGGTCGTCTCGTCGTTGTTGGCGGTGCCGACGAACCAGACGTTGTCCGGCAGCGGGATCCGCCACTCGCCGTCCGGCTCGTCCGTCAACAGCCGCCGCGGCGGTCGCCCACTGCCGCCCGGGAGCAGGTCGAACGCGGCACCGGCCGGGTTCTCCAGCTTCGAGAGCGCGTCGGCGAAGTACTGCTCCGGGTGGGACAGGTTCATCTCGTCGAGCACGATGAAGTACGGGACCTCGGCGTAGTACGGGCACTGCGCCTCGTAGAGGGCCTTCAGGAAGGCCGACTCGTGGAACCGCCGCTCGAAGGTGTTGTAGTGCCCGAGCAGGTCCTGCCGGTCCCGCCAGCCCGCCTGCACCTCGACCACGCGGTGGCCCGCGCCGACCGCCCGGGCGAACGCCCGCGGCAGGCTGGTCTTGCCGATCCCGCTGAGCCCCTCCAGCAGGTGCAGCCGGCTCATCGCCAGCCCACCCAGGAACGAGCGGACGTCCCGCTCCGAGTACGCCAGCCGGTCCGCCGGATCCTGGTGCCACATGGTCCGGCGCACCTGGACCGCGAACTCGGCGAGGTCGGGCTCCCCCACGTCCTCCAGGTCACGGGGAACGTTCAGCTCCGGGTTGCGGTCCATCTCGTCGCAACCCCGGAACGCGGTCTCCCGCTCGGCCTTGCGGCTCAGCGAGTCGTACCGCTGGTGCAGCTCCTCGATGGTCGCCTGGTAGCCGCTGACCACCCCCTGGTAGGCCAGCTGGGTGTCGCGCAGCAGCTCCACCTCGGCGACCGCGATCCGCGAGGACTGCACCTCGCCGAGCAGCCGCTGCTGCTCCAGCCGCAGCTCCGTGGTGCGCTGGCCGCAGCGGCGGTGCTCGTCCGCGGTGCGCCGCAGGTGCAGCACGTCCTCCTCGTCGGGCCGGCGGGCCAGCTCGTCCCGGAGCTCCTGGTTGGCGCTCTCCAGCTCCCGCAGGCGCCGGGCGGACGCCTCGGGACTGTGCTGCCCCAGCAGGTCCAGGTCGCGGTGTTGCCGCTCGATGAGGCGGTGCTGGCGGTCCACCTCCGCACGGGCGGCGGCGAGGCGTTCCTCGCCGGCACGCAGCGCGAACTCAAGCTCGGCGATCCTGCGCGCCGACTGCGACTCGACCGCCAGCCGTACGGTCTCCTCCTGTTCCTCGACGCCGCGGCGGGCGCTCTCGACCTCCCGCCGGTCGGCGCGCAGCAGCATCCACTGCCGTTCCAGCTCGGCGGCCTCGTCCTCGATCCGCTTGCCGCGGCCGGCGAGCTCCTGCTCGAAGGCCACCCGCTCGGCCTCCAGCGCCTCCCGGTGCTGCCTGCGTTCCCGGTCCCGGCGGTCGCGGTGCTCCCGCTCCTCGGCTTCCAGCCGGGCGACCAGCTCGGCCAGCTCGGCGTCGAGCCGGGCGCGGGCGCGCGCGCCGTGGGCCCGGAATCCGGCCTCGGCGTCCAGCTCCCGTTCGCGGACGGCCTCCTCGCGCTCCCGCAGTTCCCGCTCCCGGCCGTCGAGGGCGGTGGAGAGGCGGCCGGCCTCCGCCTCCGCCTCGGCGAGGGCGGTCTCACCGCGGCGCAGCTCGGCGAGCCGCTCCTCGGCCTCCTCGGTGCGCCGGGTGGCGGCCCGGGCGGCGTCGGCGTACACCTTCTGTTGCCGTCGCACCTCGGCCAGCGCCCGGGCGAGCGCCTGCGCGTCGGCGGCGTCGTCGGTCGCCGCCGCGCCGCCGTCGTCCTGCTCCAGGCCCTCCGTGGCGGCCACCGCGTCGACCTCCTCGGCGCGCTCGAACGCCTGCTCCAGGAGGCGTTCCGACGTTTTGGCGGGGGTGCTGGGCCCGTCGCCGCGCTGGGGCGGTACGCCGGCGGCTCGCGTCGCCGTGGGCTTGCGCTGGCTGGCGCGGGGCGTGGACTTGCGCTTCGACATCAGACGGGGGTTCCTTCGCTGGTGGAGACGGGCGGAGCGCCGAGGCAGGCGCGGACCATGTCGTGGGCGAGACCGCGAGCCCACTCGACCTCGTCCGGGGCGGGATCGGAGATGGCCGCGTGCGAGCCGTCGTTGCGCAGGTCGCCGAGGAGGTTCCAGGCGTCGATGAAGCCGGGTTGCCGCTGGCCGAAGCGGAGCAGGGGATGCCCGGGCCGGCCGGCGAGCACGCTGAGCAGCGCCGCGGCGAGCAGGACGTGACGGTTGACGTGACCGTCGCCCGCGAACGCCTCCTCGACCTTCTGCCACGGCACCCTGGCGAGGCGGCCGGGCGGGCCGAAGCCGACGCTCCGGCAGACCTCCGCCAGGGCCTTGCGGCGCAGGGTCTCGTTGCGCCGCAGCTCGCCCAGCACGGGGTCGGGCGGCCGGTGGCCGGCGACCATCCGGCGCAACAGCAGCTCGACGGTGCGCGCGGCGTAGGTGACGGTGTGTTCGTTGGCCGCCCTGCCCCGGCCCTCCCCGCTGCGCAGGTAGGCCGCCTCCACCGCCACCATCAGCCGGCACAGCTCCGGGTCGTCGGCGGCCCGCAGGCCGAGCCCGAGCGCCAGCTGCTCCTCGACGTCGCGGCGGACGTCGAGGTCCGCCGCGTAGAGGTCGACGGCGCGCTTCTCCGCCGTGCCGCCGGTGAGGTCGGCGAGGACCTGCTTCAACCCCAGGTCGTGGTCGGTACGCGACACCACGAAGCTGCGCAGCAGCGGGCTCGCCCGGGGCGCGAACGGATCCCGCGCCTGCCACACCTCCTCGCCGCCCTGCCGGTTGACGTAGAGACAGGTGGAGAGCCACACCATGGTGGGCGCGGAATCCACGATGGAGACGCGACGGATGGCGGCGCCCGGGGCCTGGCCGTCCGGTCGACGCAGCCGGCGACGGCGGGCCGCGTCGAGGATCGTCACCGCGTCCGGCGGCTGCGGCGTGAGGCCGTCCGGCAGGCGCACCGGCACCAGCCGGCGGGGCGGCCCCGGTTTGCCCTTGCTGCCGCTGCGCAGGAACGGCCCGCTCTGGTCCCAGGAGACGTCGGCGTACCTCGGCGCCACCTCCGCCCCCGGCCAGAGCGTCTGCGAGAAGACGTCCTGGAAGACGTACGCGACCTGGGTGTCCTGCGGGTCCACCTCGCCCGTGACGAGGGCCTCCCGCCCGGCCTCGGTGACGCGGCGGATCTCGTCCAGGTAGCCGAAGCGCGCCAGCTCGCCCACCACCACCCGCACCAGCGCGGGGTGCAGACGCAACGCGGCGGCCATCTCCTCGGTGTCCCGGACACCGACCCGGCACAACCCCAGCACGCCGCGCTGGAACAGGTTCAGCTCGTCCTGATCGGCGAGCGGCGCGCAGACGCGGTACTGCCAGGCCGGCCAGAGGAGCCACCGGTGCGGCACGTCCGGGCTCCGCCGGACCATGTCGACGACCGGCAGGTCAGACCGGAAGGTGGCGGCCGAACTGTCCATGGCACAACTCCCGGAAGGCGGTCAATCCCTCAAGCTGTTCCGGGGCGGCGCCCCGGAGGAACATCTCGCTGTCGCCCACCGCGATCAGCAGCCTGCGTTGCCGGCTCAGCGCCACGCACAGCCGGTTGACGAGCATCAGGTGGCCGTACCTGCGCCACCGGGTCCGGGGCGTGGCCGGCATGTCGTTGCTCCTGGTGGTGGAGAGCAGCACGACGTCGAACTCCTTGCCCTGGAAGGCGTCGACCGTGCCGACCCGCAGCCGCTCGTCGCCGTCGGCGTTGAGCTCCATCTCCGGTACCGGCCGGAACTCGTCGCCGTCCTTCAGCGCGAGGCCGGTCTGCACCAGCTCCGCCCAGATCGCGTCGACCTGCGGCCGGTGGAAGGCGATCACCCCGAAGGTCAGGGCCGGGTCCTGCGCGGCGAGCCGGCCCAGTTCCGCGGCGACGGCCTTCGCCTCGACCGGACGCCGCCACGAGGTGCGCACCCGCTCCTCGACGCCCGCCTCGAACGGCACGTGCCGCCACACCCCGACCAGCCCCCGGTACGGGTGCAGCGAGTGGCTCAGCTCCTCCGCCGACCTGCCGGCCTGGATCCGGTCCGGGCCGCCGTAGAACGCGGTGCTCACCAGCCGGCCGAGTTCGGGGTGCATCCGGTACTGGACGTCCAGCCGGACCGTCCGGTCCGGCTTCCGCTCCAACAGCTCGAACAGCCGCTCGAAGAGGCTGCGACCGAGGTCGGCCTCCAGCCGGGCGTCGTCGGGGGACTCCCGCCGCAGCACGTCGACGAGTTCGCGCTCGACCGTGTGGGGCAGCTGCGCCTGGTCCCCGACCAGCACGATCCGCTTGCGCGCGCAGGCCATCGGGATCATCAGGTCGAGCGGGTTGGCCCGGGCCGCCTCGTCGATGATGACGGTGTCGAACGACAGCTTCCCCTCCGCCGCCAGCTCCCGCATCTGGGCCGAGTCGACCTGCTGGCAGGTGGCCGCGAGGACCGGCGCGTAGGAGTGCACGGCCTCGTACACCCGCTCGGGGTCGTGCTCGAAGACGTCGACGTAGTCCGCGATGATCGCGTCCCGACCGTCGCGGGAGTCGTGCAGCCGCCGCTCCGCCTCCGCCGACACGGTCAGCAGGGCGTCGCGGACCAGCGGGTTCAGGCCGGGGGCGGCGACCGGACCGCCGGTGCCCGCCAGCAGGTTCAACAGGCGGTGCCGCAGCGTCCGCAGCTCGCCGAGGAAGCCGGGCTCCGCGTCGCCGGCCCACCCCGCGGCACGGGTGAGCAGGTCGGCCTCGGCCGGTTCGAGCAGCTCGGAGCCGCCCAGGTGGTCGAGGGCCCGCCGGCAGCCGACCGGGCCGTCGTCGCCGAACCCGGTCGGGGTGTCCCGCAGGGCCCGTACGAGCCGACGCAACCGGACGGCCCGGACCGGGTCGACCAGCGGCGTCTCCAGCGCCAGCTCCAGCTGCCCCCGCACGGCCGCCACCTGGTCCCGCACCGCAAGGCTGAGTTCCCCCTCGGCGAGCGTCTCGATCCGCCGCAGCAGGCCGACGGTGGCCTCCAGCGGCGGCGGCGACACCAGGTAGGAGGCGACCAGCGTCTGCACGGCCCCCAGCCGGCGCCGCCGGGCGCTCCCGGGCCGCCCGACCAGATCGTCGTTGAGCCGACCGAGCAGCTGCCGCCGCCAGCGTTCGGCCGTCCGGACCGTGCCGCGCCGGCGCGCGTCGACCTTGACCCCCGGCAGGTCGTAGACGCTCGTCTTGGCGAGGACGTGGTCCAGCGCGTCGTGCTGGTACGTGGTGAGCAGCGTGTTGCGCCCCACCGTGCAGACCAGCTCGTCGACCTCGGCCAGCCGCTGCTGGAGGGCCGTGATCACCTGCGTCTTGCCGGTGCCCGGCGGCCCCTGGATCAGCACGATGCCGGGCGTGTTCAGCGCGATGCGGATCGCTTCCTGCTGCTTCTCGGTCGGCCGCCCCGGGCGGAAGACGTTCCGGGTCGCCGCCGACATGGCGTCGTGGCCCAGCGGGCGGGTGTCCGGCGGGACCGCCCCGTTGATGAGCAGCCCCAGCCCCTTCATCTCGGTCTGGCCGCGCGCGATCCGGTCGCGGGCGTACTCGCGGCGCCGCATGCTGACCTCGCTGCCCCGGTAGGCGTAGTGCAGGTAGCCGGTGGGCGGCGGGACCACCTCGTCGCGGTGACCCGACCGGGTGACGAGCACGAGCTGCATGCTGTCCCGGTCGATCCAACGCAACGGCGCGCTGAACGACGGGCCGCCGCGGCCGGAATCGGTGCTCTCCCCGGCGCCGAGCAGGAGCGCCGGCACCCGCTCCGAGGCCTGGAGTTCGAGGTTGGGCTCGTCGGCGCGCGCGTCGCGGATCTGCTCGACGAACCGCCGCGTCTTGGGGTCGGTGCCCAGCCGGAAGCGCCACGCGCCGTCCTCGATCGCCTCGCAGGACGTGTAGTGGCCGGTGCCGAGGTCGGCCGCGAACCGCACCGCCCGCGCCCACTCCTGGTTGTTGTACTGCTCCCACAGCTCCAGGTAGGACCGCTCCCCCTCGGCGACGCCGCCGAAGCCGCCGAGCTGGTGCGCGTCGAGCCGCGCCCCGGCGGTGTCGTCTGTGAAGGTGAGCTCGGTGCGCAGCAGCGTGAGCTGCCGGCCGTCGGGCGGCCGGCGGGCGATGAGCAGCCGCGTCAGGATGAGCCGCCCGTCGTACTGGCCCAGGTCGGCGTCGACGTCCAGGCCGTGCAGCCGCAGCCCGGTCTGGTCCGTCTCGTCGGCCCGCCCGGAGACGACGGCCCGCCGGTGCGGCTCGCCGGGCAGCCGGGGCAGCAGCAACTGCTGCCCGAGCCACCGGCACACGTCCTCGACGGAGGAGAGCGACCGGTTGCGCCGCTGCGCGTACGCGATGGTCCGCTCGTCGACCCCGACCCGTACGGCGTCGCTCCAGAGCAGGTCGCGGTCGAACAGGTGGACCCGGACGGCGGCCCCGCGCCGGTCCCCGTCGACCCGGGCCGCCCAGGCCACGGCCCGGCGCCGGGCGGTGAGCACCAGTCGCAGCGCGTCCTCGTCCCGCGCCGTGCGCCCCCGTACGGCCACCCCGGCGACCCGGGCCGCTCCGCCGCCCGCCTCGCCCGCCCGGCCGAGCAGCACCTCGCCCTGCCCGCCGGTGAGGACCATCTCCTCGGTGGCGCGCAGCCCCTCCGGCAGGCGCTCGGCGCCCACCGTGCGCAGTTCCAGGTCGAGGATCTGCCCCTGCCACGGCCGGAGCCCGCTCGCCAGCAGCTCGGCCCGGTTCACCCGGCCCGCCATCAGCGGCCCGTCCTCGCCGGCCCGACGACGTCGAACGTCACCTGCCGGTGCGGGCTGAGCGGGTCGCTGGTGAAACAGAGCCGCCACGGCGGCACGTCCGGGCGGAGTTCGATCTCGGCGTCCCGTCCGGGTGGCAGCCGCCGGTGCACCTGCCCGTCGCCGGAAACCAGCAGCACGGCCCGGACGCCCACGTTCGCCACCCGGACCCGGCTCCCGCCGTCCCAGCTCACCGTGGAGAGGGGCCGGTGCGGGTCGTCCGAGCGGATCTCGCCGTGCCGGGCGGTCAGCTCGAAGGGGCGCCCGCTGTCGATGGCGACGAGCTCGCCGGCCGGGATGTTCCACCCCCGCGCGCCGACCACCCGGCCCGGGTCAGGGGCCTCCTCCGCCCGGGCCAGGCTGAAGACGTCGGGTCCGGCGTGCAGCCACACCCGGCAGACGAGGTCGCTGCCCGGCGTCGCGCCGCACCACGGGCACGCCCGGGCCGCGAACCGGTGGCCGGAGCAGGACCGGCAGGAGATCAGGGCGTCGACCGCCTGCCACAGCGCGGTGGCCCAGTCGGCGCAGGACGGCCGACGCGCGGGGGCGCGCAGCCCCTCCTCGAAGGTGGCCCGGAAGTAGCCGGTCAGCGTCCTGGTCAGCAGCCGCTGCCGACCGGGCAGGCCCAGCGTCGAGGCGTTGCTGCGGTCCTCGCTGTGGTCGATCCAGGGCATCCGGTACGCGTGGGCGGCCTCCTCCAGCTCGACCGGCCCGTCGTCGACCTCGTCGCCGACGAAGGGGTGGGCGGCGAAGAGCGTGTGGTGGGCCAGCACGGCGAACGCGAACGCGTCCGACAGCGTGCTGATCCGGCTGCCCCGACTGACCAGTTCCGGCGCCCCGTACCCGGGGGTGTAGACGGCGGACCGCGAGCCGTCGGACTCGACCGCGAGGTTGTCCGGGTCCACCAGCCAGATCTGGTCCTGGTCGGTCGGCTCGGAGACCAGCACGTTGCCGGGGGAGGGGTCGCCGTAGACCACGCCGCGCGAGTGCAGCGCGGCGAGCGTGCCGGCGAGCCGGGCCAGCACCCGCAGCCGCCGGCGCAGCCCGCCCGTCGCCAGGTACCAGGCGACCAGCTCCACCTCGTACGGCGGCAGCATCTGCTGCTCCAGCGGCACCATGTCGTCGAGCAGCTCCATCACGAAGCCGACGTCCGGCTCGGCCAGCATGACCAGTGGCCGCGCGACCGGAAGATCCTCGATCGGCATCCGGGCGACCGCGCGCAGGCGCTCCTCGAGCAGGCCGGCGTGGTGGGCCCGGGACCCGCGCAGGAACAGCCGCTTCACCGCCAACGGGCTGTCCCGGACCCGGTTGACGTGCCCTTCCGCGCCGTGGCCGAGCCGCTCGGCCAACGGCAGCGTCCGACCCCGTACGTCGCGTACGGTCGCTTCCATCGCTGCTCCTTCGGGTCCGGCGGCACGCCGTCGGGTCGGTGCCGCCGGGGAGGGGTGGGCCGGGGGTCAGATCAGGTCCTGCAACTCCTGCGGGTCGAGCGGCGGGATGGTGTCCGGCTTGACGCTGTGCACCCGCTCGGTCACCCGCATGGTGACCCAGCGGAAGAACTGCGGGATGCGGTTGACGTCCTGGGCGCGGAAGACCGGCATGGCGGGGTTGGCGACGAAGGTCTCCAGCACGTGCTGCGCCTCCTCGTCGATGTCCTGCCCGATCCCGACGGCGATCCGCAGCGCGCCCCTGCCCCGCTTCGAGTCGAGGAACCTCTCCATCTCCCGCTGCCACTCGTCGGTGGGCCTGCCGTCGGACACGAGGATCACCGTCGGGGTGAACGCGCGGCCGGGCACCACCCGGTCGTCCGCGAGCAGCTCGGTGGCGAGCGAGAGGGCCGCGCCGATCGGCGTACGGCCGAAGGGCTGGAGGTCCCGCCAGGCCACGGACGGCGCGGGGGTCATCGGCAGGTGCAGGCGCGCCTCCTCGCCGGCGAACGCGATCGCCCCCACGTGGATCAGCCCGCGCGGGGAGTCCTGGGCCGCGAAGTCCCGGAACATGGCGGCGATGCTGCGGTTCAGCACACCGATCTTGTCGTCCTCCGCCATGCTGCCGCTGGCGTCGGCGAGCACCAGCACCGGGAGCGGGCGGGGCGTGGCCGAGCGGGGCCGCACGCTCATGATGGGCTCCGCGGCCTGCGGCTCGGATGGCGTGGATTCTTCGCCGATCACGGTCTGTCCCCTCCGAATGACTCGGGCGAAAGCAACACGACAGGATCGGCGAGGCTGGTCGACGCTGTCAACGACAAGTCGGCCAAGTGTCGGCATTGCGTCTGGCGGGGCACGAGGGCGGACGGAACGGGCCGAACGGTGGTATGGCGCCGGGCGGAAAGCGCGAGGGGCGGCGCGCCGGTCGGTGACCGACGTGCCGCCCCTCGGGCTCGTGACGGATGCGCCCTCCGGGTTCAGAGGAGGGGGTGGCGGACCACGTTCTCCTCGCGCCCCGGGCCGACGCCGACGACGCTGACGCGGGTGCCGCAGATCTCCTCGACCCGGGCGATGTAGCGACGGGCGTTCTCCGGGAGCTCGTCCTCGGTGCGGGCCTTCGTGATGTCCTCCCACCAGCCGTCGAGCTCCTCGTAGATCGGAGTCGCGTGGTGGAAGTCGGTCTGCGTCATCGGCATGTCGTCGAAGCGCTCGCCGTTGATCTCGTACCCGACGCAGATCGGCACCTTCGGCAGGCCCGTGAGCACGTCCAGCTTGGTGACCACCAGGTCGGTGACACCGTTGAGGCGGCACGCGTAGCGGGCCACGACCGCGTCGAACCAGCCGCAGCGGCGCTCGCGGCCGGTGGTGGTGCCGTACTCGTGGCCGACCTTGCGCAGGTGCTGCCCGTTGTCGTCGAAGAGCTCGGTCGGGAACGGCCCGGAGCCGACCCGGGTGGTGTACGCCTTGCTGACCGCGATCACCTTGTTGATCGCCATCGGCGGGATGCCGGCGCCCACGCAGGCCCCGCCGGCCGTCGGGTTCGACGAGGTCACGAAGGGGTACGTGCCGTGGTCCATGTCGAGCATGGTGGCCTGGGCGCCCTCCAGCAGGACCGTCTCCCCGCGGTCCAGCGCGTCCCAGAGCATCACCCGGGTCTCGGCGATGTACGGCTTCAGCCGCTCCGCGTAGGCCAGGTACTCCTCGATCGTCGCGTCGACGTCGATCGCCTTGCGGTTGTAGATCTTGAACAGGAGCTGGTTCTTCTCACGCAGCGCCAGTTCCAGCTTCTTGCGCAGGATGCCCGGGTCGAGCAGGTCCTGAAGCCGGATGCCCATCCGGGCCACCTTGTCGCCGTACGCCGGGCCGATGCCCCGGCCGGTGGTGCCGATCCGGGAGCTGCCGAGGTAGCGCTCGACCACCCGGTCCAGGGCCCGGTGGTGCGGCATGATCAGGTGCGCGTCACCGGAGATCCGCAGCCGGCTGACGTCCACGCCGCGCTCGGCGAGCCCGTCGATCTCGGCCAGCAGCACCTTCGGGTCGACCACCACGCCGTTGCCGATGACGATCATCGCGCTCGGGGAGAGCGCACCCGACGGCATCAGGTGCAGCGCGTACTTCTGGCCGTCCGGGGTGATCACCGTGTGGCCGGCGTTGTTGCCGCCGGAGTAGCGCACGACGTAGTCGACCCGCTCACCCAGCAGGTCGGTAACCTTGCCCTTGCCCTCGTCGCCCCACTGGGCGCCGAGGAGCACGATCGCTGGCATCTTCTCGCCTCCAGAAGGCTCGGGTGCCAGGTGGCGACCGGTCAGCGAGCCCGGGGTGTCAGGCTAACAAGTAGTGGCGGCGCGGCCGGCAGGGGTCGCGTCGGGAGGCAGGAGGCCCTTTCCGTGTACGACGTGGTGCTGCTCTCCCTCGGCTCGGAGCGCGACGCGCCCGGCGGGGCCTGCGGCGGTGGCGGCGCCTGCTGCGGCGGCGCGGCGCCGGCGCAGGGGGCCGGCGCGCCCGACGGCGTGGGGGCCGCCGAGCGCTGCGACACCCCCCGGGTGCCGGTGCTGGCCTGCGCGGACGTGCTCACCGCCCGGGGCGCGCGGGTGGAGACGGTCACCGCCCGCTCGGACGCCGAGATCGACGACCTGCTGGCCCGGTTCGACGGCCCGCCCCGCCCGGACGGCCTCACCTGGCCCGACCCGGACTCCAAGGTCCGGCTCGTGGTCGCCTCGGCCAGCGACGCCCAGTTGCGCGCCGTCGTGCGCCGCATGGTCCGGCGGTACGCCCCGCCGCCCAGCCGCCGCCCGGACGACCTGCCCGGCAATCGCACGGTGCCGGACCTGCCGCCGGTCGGCGTACTGCCGCTCGATCCGGCGCGGAGCACGACGCACCGTGACCTGGCGGCGCAGCTCGGCCTGCCCCGCGATCCGGCGGCGGTGGCCGCCGCGGTGCTGGACGGCACCCCCCGCCGGCTGGACCTGCTGCGCAACGACGGCGGCTCGGTGACCCTGGACGGCGCGCTGGTCGGCGCCGCCGACGACGGCGGGCGGCCGCTGCACTGGCGCGCCCGGGTGGAGGTGGACGACGCGGTCCTCTCCGACGGCGAGGACCCGCTGCTGGCCTGCGCCATCGGCAACGCCGGCGGGTACGCCCGGCTCGACGACGTGACCCTGCTCCGCAACCCCGACCCGACGGACGGGCTGGTCGAGGTGGCGGTGGCCGTTCCCGTGGTGACCCGCTCGGCGTTGGGCAGGAAACGGGTGCGGTTGGAGGTACGCCGCGCCCGGGGTCGGGCCGTGGCCGTGCTGCCCCGCGAGGGGAGGGTCCCGTTCCTCGACGACGGGATCGAGAATGAGCTGAGCCGGAAACGGTCCTGGTGGACCGAACCGGGCGCCTGGGCGGTCTGGACGAGCTGACCTGGGCGTCCCCGGGCCATCGACGCGGCCCACCCCGCGACGGTCGGCCCGGCTCGGCCGCTGGGCCTATCCTCGGCAGGAGGAATGGGGAGGAACCGTGGTGGACGAGAACGTCGACCGGGTCCACGTGCCCGGCCAGCAGCCAGCGCCGGAGCGGGACATCGAACCGCTCTGGCCGCCGGACCAGATCGACGGCGCCGCCGTACCGGCCTGGGCGTCGACCGCCGCCCCACCGTCCCCGGTCCCGCCCCAGGGCCGGCCGGGCCAGCCGCCCTCGCCGGCCGACTACCCCTCCCTGACCGACGGCGTGCCGGCCCCCGCCGGCCGGCACCGGCGACCGGCTGGGAACCGGGTCCTCCCGCCCCGGGCCCGGACCCGGCCGCGCCGCAGGACGGCCCGCCGGCCGCCGGCCAGGGTGGCAACGGCGCGGCGGTCGGGTGGGACGGGCGCCCGCCGGCGACCACCGCGCCGGGCGGGCCCGCCCCCCACTCCCCGCCGGCCGCCCCCGGGCGGGTCGACCTCGACATGCCCTTCAGCCTCGACCAGCCGGTCCCGCCCGCGCACCCCGCCACCCCCGGCCCGGCCACGGCGGGTGGCCCGGGCTGGACGGGCGAGTCGGCCCCCGGCCCCGGCGGACCCGCCGAGCCGGTGTCGACGCCGGGCGGCGGCACGGCGGGTGCCGGCACGACCGGCGACGCGACGCCGGGCGAACAGCCGACCGACGGCGAGGGCACGACCGGCGGCGACGCGACCGGCGGGAGCACGACCGGCGGCGACGGCGCGACCGGCGAGGGCACGATCAGCGGCGCGACCGGGGGGCCGGTCGACGGCGGCCAGCCCGGCGCGGCGGCGCCGGTCGGCCCGGTGACCAGCGGCGGAGCGGCGAACGGCGGGGGGCGGGCGCCGGCGGAGTCCCCCTGGGCGCAGCCCCCGCAGCGACCCGCCACCGCCGCCGCCACCGCACCGGCTGCCGGCGCCGCCGACCCGACGCCCGCCGCCCAGGACGCGGCGACCCGGCCGGTCCCGCCCGGACAGGACGCGGCCCCGCACGGCGCGGCGGCGCAGGCCGCCAGCCGGCACGGCGCGGAGACGTACGGTCCGCACCCGCAGGGTCCGCAGCCGTACGGCGCGGTTCAGCAGGGCGCGGTGACCGGGCCGGCGACGGGCCCCGGGCCGGACCCGGCGACGGCGCGGCAGGCCGCTCCGCCCGGGCCGTACCCGCCGCAGTTGGCCGGCCCCCACCCGCCGCAGCCGGGTGCCCCGGCGCCGTCCGGTCCGTACCCGCCCGGCTGGTATCCGCCGCCGTGGCAGCAGGTCGCGGCGGGGGTGGCCGCACCGGCACCGCAGCAGGCGTACCAGCCGGCGGAGGGGATGCCGGCGCAGCCGGAATCCGGCTGGAACCCGGCGGTCGCCGCACCGCCGACCGCCGAGGACTTCGCCCGGCGCCGGCAGGGGCGCCCCGCCGACCCGGTGGCCACGATGGGCGTACGGGCCGTGGCCAACCGGATCGGCCTGCGGCTGCCACCGGGACGGCACGAGCAGGAGCTGCGGCGGGACATCGAGACGGTGCGCCGCAACTTCGGCGGGCTGCGCCAGGTGACCGTGGTGAACCCCAAGGGCGGCGCCGGCAAGACGGTGGCCATCCTGCTGCTGGCGATGACCTTCGGCCAGAAGCGCGGCGGCTACGTGCTGGCGTGGGACAACAACGAGACCCAGGGCACCCTCGGGATGCGCGCCCAGCAGGACTTCCACTCCCGTACGGTGCGGGACATGCTGCGCGACCTGGGCCAGTTCCAGGGCGCGCATGGGCGGGTGGGCGACCTGTCGCAGTACGTCCGCTCGCAGGGCGAGGGGATGTTCGACGTGCTCGCCTCGGACGAGTCGGCCACCGGTGGCGAGATGCTCACCGCCGCCGCGTTCGCCGAGATCCGCGAGGTGGTCAGCCGGTTCTACAAGCTGATCTTCGTGGACACCGGCAACAACGTCCGGGCCCAGAACTGGCAGGCCGCGATGGACGCCACCGACCAGCTGGTGGTCACCATGTCGGCCCGGAACGACTCGGCCGAGACGGCCGCCCGGATGCTGGACCACCTGGAGCAGAGCGGCCGCCAGCGGCTGGTCCGGCAGGCGGTGACGGTGGTCTCCATGCCGCCGTCACGCAAGGAGATCGACCTGCCGGCGATCCAGGAGCACTTCGCCGCCCGCACCCGGGCGGTGCTGCTCGCACCGTACGAGCGCCTCATCGACACCGGCGAGCCGATCCGGTACGGGGGGCTCTCCGCGGCGACCCGGGACGCCTGGCTGAAGATCGCCGCCTCCGTCGCCGAGGGGCTCTAAGGACGGGGCCGAGGGCCGGCCGGGAAGGCTCCGGGCCGGCCGTCGGCTCCCGGGTCAGTTGCTCGCGAGCGCGTCCGCGGCGGCGGGATCGCAGTCTCGGAGGAACTGGGCGCAGCGGGCCGCCTCGTCCGCCTCGCCGATCTCGTCGGCGGCGCGGGACAGCACGTAGAGGCAGCGCAGGAAGCCCTGGTTCGGCTCGTGCGACCACGGCACCGGGCCGAACCCCTTCCAGCCGCTGCGGCGCAGCTGGTCCAGGCCCCGGTGGTAGCCGGTGCGCGCGAAGGCGTACGCCGGGACGACCTGGCCGGCGGTGAGGGCACGTGCCGCCAGCACGCCCCAGCCCGCGCTGTAGGTCGGGTGGCGCGCCGCCACCTCGGCGTACGCCTCGTCGCTGCCCGCCTGCTCGGCGGCGGCCAGGGCGGCGTCGGCCTCGTCGTGTGCGGGGAGGAGGGTGGCCGGTGGTTCCGGCAACAGGTTCTGCATCGCCCCATTCAACCCGCTTCGCGCCATGGCGCGCGAGGGGGTCGGGCGAGCCGGCCGGCTGAACGGTTGAGGAGTTGGTCACGCCCGGGATCCGGCGCGGCGACCTGCCACGTTTGACCGGTTGCCCCGGCGGGGCAGGATGACCAGGGTGCCGACCCCACCTCCCGCGGACGTCATCGAGCCGCACACCTGCACCGACGAGATCGAGACGCGCGCCGAGTTCGACCGGCGGCTGGCCACGGGCAGCCTGGTCGGGCTGACCGTGCAGGGGCTGCGGCTCGATCTCGACCCCGTCCCCGACCTCACCGCCGTCGAGGTGACGGGCACCCTCTTCGTGGGGTGCCGCTTCGCCTCCCGGGAGGTCGGCGCCGACCTCGTCCGGCGCGGCGCGAACGTGGTGCCGCCGTTCTCCGGGCTGCCCTACCCGACCCAGCCGTCCCACCTCTACACGCCGGAGGAGCTGGCCGCCGGCTTCGCCGAGGGCGGTTTCGCCGGGATGTACGACACCAGGGTCTACGAGCACTTCCGGGCGCACGGCGGGGCGCTGCCGGACGTCCGGGAGGCGCTCGGGCAGCGGCTGCACGACCACGGCGTGGACAACGCGCTGGCCGACGCCACCCGCGCCTGGCTCTCCACCCACGGGCCGCAGTCCGTGATCGGCATCATGGGCGGGCACGCGGTGCCGCGCGGCGGCGCGCCGTACCGGATGGCCGCCGTGCTCGGCTGGGAGCTGGCCCGGGCCGACCGGCTGGTGGTGACCGGCGGCGGTCCCGGGGTGATGGAGGCCGCCAACCTCGGCGCCTACCTCGCCCGACGCCCGGCCGAGGACCTGGACGCCGCGATCGACCTGCTCGCCTCCGCGCCCGACTTCACCGACCACGACCGCTACACGGCGGCGGCGCTGCGGGTCCGGGAGCTCTACGGCCGGCCGGTGCCGCCGCCCCGGGCCCGGGGCGCCGACCCCGCGAGCCTGTCCCGCGCCGACTCGGCCGCGCTGGCCGGAGGCGACGTCGACTGGGCCCGCGCCGGCGGGCTGGCCATCCCGACCTGGCTGTACGGGCACGAGCCGGCGAACCTCTTCGCGGGCCGGATCGCGAAGTACTTCTCCAACGCCATCCGGGAGGACACCATCCTGCGGCTGGCCCGGGGCGGGATCGTCTTCGCCCCCGGCCGGGCCGGCACGGTGCAGGAGGTGTTCCAGGCGGCCACCAAGACCTACTACGGCACCGACGGGGCCAGCGGCGCCTACGTCTTCCTGGACCGCGCCTACTGGACGGACGAGCTGCCGGTGGAGGCGCTGCTGCGGCCGCTGCTCGGCGTCTCGCCCTTCGGTGACCTGTCGACCACGGTGCACCTCACCGACGACGTGCACGAGGCCGTCCGGGTGCTCACCGCGGCACCCTGACGGTACGCCGACACGCCGACGGCCGGCCCCCGGGCGGGAAGCCGGCCGTCGGCGGCACGCGTCAGCGCGTCACTTCGCCAGCGTGGTACCGGTCGAGCGCAGGTGCTCACACGCCTCCGCGACGCGGGCGGCCATGCCCGCCTCGGCGGCCTTGCCCCAGACGCGGGGGTCGTACTGCTTCTTGTTGCCGACCTCGCCGTCGACCTTGAGCACGCCGTCGTAGTTGCGGAGCATGTGGTCCGCGACCGGCCGGGTGAAGGTGTACTGGGTGTCGGTGTCGATGTTCATCTTCACCACGCCGTAGTCGAGCGCCTCGCGGATCTCCGACAGCAGCGAGCCGGAACCGCCGTGGAAGACCAGGCTGAGCGGCTTCTCCTTGCCGTACTTGGCGCCCACCGCCTCCTGGATCTGGTTGAGGATCTCGGGGCGGAGCTTGACGTTGCCCGGCTTGTAGACGCCGTGCACGTTGCCGAAGGTCAGCGCCGCCATGTAGCGGCCCTTCTCGCCCAGGCCGAGCGCCTCGACCATCGCCAGGCCGTCCTCGACGGTGGTGTAGAGCTTGTCGTTGATGGCGTTCTCGACGCCGTCCTCCTCGCCGCCGACCACGCCGACCTCGATCTCGAGGACGATCTTGGCCTCGGCGGCCCGGTCGAGCAGCTCGGCCGCGATCTGGAGGTTCTCCGCCACCGGCACGGCCGAACCGTCCCACATGTGCGACTGGAACAGCGGCTCCTGGCCGGCCGCCACCCGCTCCTTGGAGATCTGCATGAGCGGCCGGACGAACTTGTCCAGCTTCTCCTGCGGGCAGTGGTCGGTGTGCAGGGCGATGTTGACCGGGTACTTCTTGGCGACCTCGTGCGCGTACGCGGCGAACGCCACCGCGCCGGTGACCATGTCCTTCACGGAGGGGCCGGAGAGGTACTCCGCACCACCGGTCGAGACCTGGATGATGCCGTCGCTCTCCGCGTCGGCGAAGCCCTTCAGCGCCGCGTTCAGGGTCTGCGAGGACGTCACGTTGATCGCGGGGTACGCGTACCGGCCGGCCTTGGCGCGGTCCAGCATCTCCGCGTAGGTCTCGGGGGAAGCGATGGGCATGTCGAACGCTCCTTACTTACCGCTCTCGGCCGTCGCCGGCCGCTGTTGTCCCTGGGTGCGCCGGACCGCGCTGTCCACCGTCGGCAGTATCCCGTAGGAGACCGGGCCCGGCACAACCGACCCGGTGCGCGTCCGACGGCCGGTAACCGCCCTCACCGCCCCTCCCACCGGTCGGGCACGACGACGCTGATCAGCCACGTCGCCACCGCCATCACGATCGCGCCCCAGAACGCGGCCCAGAAACCGTCCACCTGGAACGGCGACGGCGGTGATCGCCAACCGGATCAGGAAGCCCACGCACCCATCCTGGCACCGGGGGCGGCGACCGGAGGGCCGATTCGGTCGACTCGGCTTCCGAGCGGCGGGGGGACGCAGCCCGTACGGTGTGTGGGGAAACGTCCGCCGAGACCCGGAGGGACCGATGGGTCAGCCCGAAGAGGACTTCGCCCCCGGCGACCACCTCAGCCCCGAGGAGCGCGACATGGAGGCGGAGCCGGCCGACGCGGTCGAGCAGGCCACCGTGGTCGGCTCCGACGGGGTCGACGGCGAGCCGCGTCGCGGCCTGGAGGTCGACGACTGGGACGCGATGGAGCAGGCCCGGGTGGTCGCCGCCGACGAGGACGACTACCGCTGAGCCGTACGCGCGCCGGATGCCGCCCCGGCCCGCGCGGCCCCCGGCGTCGGCCGGGACCGCGTCGGCGGGCCCCAGCTCGGCCCGCCCCTCGTACGTCTCCGCACCTCCCGGACTCCCGCTCCTGATCGGGGACGCCGGCACCCGGAACGTTGGGGCGGTTCCGGTCAGCCGTTCGGTCGAGGTTCGACCGCCGCCGGCGAAGCGGACAGCGGCTGCCCACAAGGCCTTCATACGATTCGCTGGCCACTCCGGGCATCCCACTGGAGGAACCCCACATGCTCAAGCACTCCACCCGGCCGTGGCTGGCCGGGCTGGGCGTCGCAGGCGCGCTGGTCGCAGCCTCCGCCATTCCCGCCTCGGCCGCTCCGACCGAGGACCTCGAGCTCTATGCCAACAACGTGATCGTCGCCCCCGGCGGCACGACGAAGTGGGTCACCCTCTTCGCCCTCGACACCGAGTGGTCCAAGGACATCGTCGTGAAGGTGGACCGGGGCGAGGTCGCCGGCTTCGCCGACGTGCGGAGCACCGCCCCCGGGGATGTCTGCACCGAGTCCGGCGCGATCCTGACCTGCAGGGTCCAGGACTTCGACGAGGGCGACTCGTCCGTGAACGTGGTCGAGCTGTCCGTGCGGGCGAAGGACGGCGCGAAGCCGGATCAGGAGGGTGAGCTGGCCTTCACCGTCACCTCTCCCGGCTCCGGTTCGGGCAGCTACCGCTCGACCGTCGCCGTCGGTGAGGGCGTGGATCTCGCCGCCGCCGATTCGTTGGAGTTGACCGGTGCTCCCGGCAGCACGCTCAAGGCCCCGCTCACCCTGGAGAACCGGGGCGAGACGACCGCCCGCGGTGCGGTGCTGTTGGTCTCCGCCCCCTACGGGCTCCGGCCCTCGCAGCGCTACGAGAACTGCCGGTACGCCAGCGGCGCGTTCAAGGACTACGCGTTCGTCTGCACGTTCGACACCGTCATCGAGTCGCACGGGGCAGCCGTCCTCGACCCCAGCTTCGGTTTCACCGTGCCGGCCGACAGCTGGGCTCCCACCGTCTACCACGGCTCCGCGTTCTGGTTCACTCCGGCGGACTGGGAGGAGTACAAGTCCCAGACGAATGTGGAGGACGAGCTCGGACCGAGGGGCACCGAGGGCACCCTCGAACTCAAGCCGGCCGCCACCCGCCGTTCGGCGCAGACCGATGTCAATCCGTACGACAACCAGACCTGGATCGAGCTCCAGGTGACCGGCAACCAGCGAGCCGACGTGGCGGCGCTCGGGGCGACGGTGGACGCCCGGGTCGGCAGGACCGTCCCGGTCACGGTCGGTTACGTCAACAACGGCCCGGCGGCGGTCGGCACCGGCGGCCGCCCGGGCATCCAGGTCTCGACCACCGTCACGTTGCCGAAGGGTGTCACCGCGGTGCGCGCCCCGGTGAGCTGCGTCAGCAACGCAAGCGGCGAGGGCGAGCCGGGCGAACCGGGAGCCCCGGCCTACCGATGCTTCCTGGTTGGTCCGCTTGGTAAGGGCGAGAGGGCTGGGTTCGAATTCACGCTGCGCATCGACAGGGCCGGCAGTCACACCGGTGCCGTGAAGTTGCGCACGGGAGACGAGAACCCGGCCAACGACACCGCGAAGATCCTGGTCGACGCGACCGGCGGCCAGGGTGGCGGCGACGGTGGCGGCACGCTGCCGATCACCGGTGCGTCCACCGGCCTGATCGCCGGCATCGGCGGGCTCCTGCTCGTCGCCGGCCTCGGCGGCTACGTGGTGACCAGGCGCCGCCGGACCCGCTTCGTAGCTTGATCCACCCGCACCGCCGGTGCCCCGCCGGCCACCCGGCCGGCGGGGCACCTCACGTCCGCGCCCGCCGCCAAGACCCCACCCCGAGCGGCACGCGCGCCCCACCACCCCTGGCCGACACGACCGGACGAACCCGCACCACCGGAGGCTTCCGGGGGAGCCCCACCGCGAGCACCCCGAAAACGGGACGACGCAAGATCGAAGCGGCTGACACCATGAGCGTGTGCTGCTCACATTGACCACCACCCACCGCCCGGCGACCGACCTCGGTCACCTGCTGGTCAAGCACCCCGACCGCGCGCACTCCTTCGACGTGCCGGTCGGCACCGCGCACGTCTTCTATCCCGAGGCGGGCGAGCAGCGCTGCACCGCCGCCCTCCTGCTCGACGTCGACCCGCTGCGGCTGGCCGGCGCGCGGGGTCGGGGTCGGCAGCAGGCCGCCGCCCCGGAGAGCTTCACCCTCGGGCGGTACGTCAACGACCGGCCGTACGCCGCGTCCAGCCTGCTCTCCTCCGCGCTGTCCAGGGTGTACCGCTCCGCCCTGCGCGGCGAGTCCCGCGACCGCCCCGAACTGGCCCGTACGCCGATCCCGCTGGAGGTGCGGGTGCCGGTGCTGCGTTGCCGGGGCGGCGCGGACGTGGCCGTCCGGCTGTTCGCCCCGCTGGGCTGGGCGGTGACCGCCACCCCGATCGCCCTCGACGAGCGGCACCCGGAGTGGGGCGACAGCCGGTACGTCGACCTGGCGCTGACCGGCACGCTGCGGGTCTCCGACGCGCTCAACCACCTCTACGTCCTGCTGCCGGTGCTGGACGACGCCAAGCACTACTGGGTCGCGCCGGACGAGGTGGACAAACTGCTCCGGGCCGGCGAGGGCTGGCTGGCCGGCCACCCGGAGCGCGACATGATCACCCGCCGCTACCTGGCGCACCGGCGGGCGCTCGCCGGGCTGGCCCTGGCCCGCCTGGCCGAGCGACGCCCGACCGACGAGCCGGCCGCCGACGGGTCGGCCGCGGACGAGGCCACCGCCGACGGGACGCCCACGGGCGGGGCGGCCGGGGAGGGCGGGCCGGCCACGGCCCGCCGGGCGTCACTGGCCGCGCGCCGGCGGGAGGCGGTGCTCGCCGCGCTGGTGGAGGCGGGTGCCAGCCGGGTGCTGGATCTCGGCTGCGGCGGCGGGGCCCTGCTCGCCGCGCTGGTCGGCGACCGGCGGTTCACCGAGATCGTCGGCACCGACGTCTCCGCGCACGCGCTGGCCATGGCCGCGCGGCGGCTGCGGCTGGACCGCCTGCCAGAGCGGCAGCGCGACCGGATCCGGCTCTGGCAGTCCGCGCTGACCTACCGCGACGACCGGTTGCGCGGGTACGACGCGGCGGTGCTGATGGAGGTGATCGAGCACGTCGACCCGCCCCGGCTGCCGGCCCTGGAGGACGCCGTGCTCGGTCACGCCCGGCCGGCCACCGTCGTGGTGACCACGCCGAACGCCGAGTACAACGTCCGCTACGAGGGGCTGCCCGCCGGGCGGTTCCGACACGCCGACCACCGCTTCGAGTGGAGCCGCGCGGAGTTCGCCGACTGGGTCGGGCGGGTGACCGCCACGTACGGCTACTCCGCCGCGATCGGCGGGGTGGGCGACGACGATCCCGAGGTCGGCGCCCCCACCCAGCTCGTCGTGCTGACCCGGAAGGAGAACCCGTGACCACTCTCGACATCCCCGAGCTGGCCCTGGTCGCGCTCGTCGGCGTCTCCGGCTCCGGCAAGTCCACCTTCGCGCGCCGGCACTTCCAGCCCAGCCAGGTGCTCTCCTCCGACACGTTCCGGGCGATGGTGGCCGACGACGAGAACGACCAGTCCGCCTCCGCCGACGCGTTCGACGCGCTGCACCACGTCGCCGCCACGCGGCTGCGTCGGGGACTGCTCACCGTGGTCGACGCGACCAATCTCCAGCCGCACGCCCGGGCGGCCCTGGTGCGGGTGGCCCGCGAGCACGACGTGCTGCCGGTGGCGGTCGTGCTGGACGTGCCCGAGGCGCTGGCGTGGGAACGCACCGAGGGGCGCGCCGAGCGCACCTTCGGCCGGCAGGTGCTCGCCCGGATGCAGCGCGACCTGCGCCGGTCGTACGGGCTGCTGGCCCGGGAGGGCTTCCGCAAGGTGCACGTGCTGCGCGGCGTCGAGGAGATCGACGCGGCCGAGATCCGCTACGAGAAGCTGTTCAACGACCGGCGGGAGCTGACCGGGCCGTTCGACATCGTCGGGGACGTGCACGGCTGCCGCGCCGAGCTGGAGGCGCTGCTCGTCCGGCTCGGCTGGGAGCTGCGCCGCGACGAGCGGGGACGGCCGGTCGACGCGACACACCCGTCGGGGCGTACCGCCGTCTTCGTCGGTGACCTGGTGGACCGCGGCCCGGACTCCCCCGGCGTGCTCCGCCTGGTGATGGGCATGGTCGCCGCCGGGCACGCGATCTGCGTGCCCGGCAACCACGAGCAGAAGCTGCTGCGCAAGCTGCGCGGCCGCGACGTGCGGCTCACCCACGGGCTGGCCGAGACGATGGCGCAGCTGGCGGCGGAGCCGGACGGCTTCGTGGCCGAGGTGGCGGGCTTCATCGACGCCCTGGTCAGCCACTTCGTGCTGGACGGCGGCCGGCTGGTGGTCGCGCACGCCGGGCTGAAGGAGGCGTACCAGGGCCGAGCGTCGGGCCGGGTGCGCTCGTTCGCGCTCTACGGCGAGACCACCGGCGAGACCGACGAGTACGGGCTGCCGGTGCGCCACCCGTGGGCTCGGGAGTACCGGGGCTCGGCGATGGTGGTGTACGGGCACACGCCCGCCGCCGTGCCGGAGTGGGTGAACAACACCATCTGCGTCGACACCGGCTGCGTCTTCGGCGGCCGGCTCACCGCGCTGCGCTACCCGGAGAAGGAGCTGGTGTCGGTGCCGGCGGAGCGGGAGTGGTACGCCCCGGTCCGCCCGCTGGCCGCCGCCCCGGCCCGGCCGGACGAGGTGCTGGAGCTGACCGACGTGGCGGGGCGGCGGCACGTCGAGCACCCGTACGGGTCGCTCACCGTGCCGGCGGAGAACGCCGCCGCGGCGCTGGAGGTGATGAGCCGCTTCGCGGTCGACCCGCGCTGGCTGGCCTGGCTTCCGCCGACGATGGCGCCCTGCTCGACGTCCACCGTCGACGGCTTCCTGGAGCACCCCGCGCAGGCGTTCGCCGACTACCGCGCGGCGGGCGTGGACCGGGTGGTCTGCGAGGAGAAGCACATGGGCTCGCGGGCGGTGGTGCTGGTCTGCCGGGACCCGGACGGCGGCCTGTTCGGTCCGGGCGGCGGCGTGGCGCACACGCGTACCGGCCGGCCGTTCTTCGGGGCGCCGCTCGACGCCGAGCTGCTCGACCGGGTGCGCGCGGCGGTAAGCGGGGCGGGGCTCTGGGACGAGCTGGACACGGAGTGGCTGCTGCTCGACTGCGAGCTGCTGCCCTGGTCGGCGAAGGCGGGCGGCCTGATCCGCGAGCAGTACGCCGGGGTGGGCGCCGCCGGCCGGGCCGCACTGCCGGCGGCACTGGCCGCGCTGGAGGCGGCGGTCGGGCGAGGGCTGCCGGTCGACGGGCTGCGCGACCGGATGGCCCGCCGACACGACGAGATCCTGGCCTACTCGGCGGCCTACCGGGCGTACGTGGGGCCGACCGACGGGTTGCGCGGGGTGACCCTGGCCCCGTTCGCGGTGCTGGCCGGGGCGAAGGCCAGCTACGCCGACCGGGACCACGGCTGGCACCTCGGGTTGGCCGACCGGCTCTGCGCCGCCGACCCGGAGTTCTTCACGCCGACCCGGCGTGAGGTGGTCGACCTGGCCGATCCGGCCGCCGAGGCGGCCGCCACCGAGTGGTGGCTGGCGCTGACGGCCGTTGGGGGCGAGGGCATGGTGGTGAAGCCGTACGCCGGACCGGCGGCCCGCACCGAGCGGGGTTCGCTGCTCCAGCCGGGCATCAAGTGCCGGGGCCGGGAGTACCTGCGGATCATCTACGGTCCGGGCTACGACGAGCCGGAGCAGCTCGGCGCGCTGCGCCGCCGGTCGCTGGGGCGCAAGCGGGGCCTGGCGCTGCGCGAGCACGGGCTGGGGCTGGCGGCGCTGGACGCGCTGGTCGCCGGCGCCCCGCTGTGGCGCCGGCACGAGCTGGTCTTCGCGATCCTGGCCTGCGAGTCCGAGCCGGTCGACCCCCGGCTGTAGGCGGGGCACGCCCCGACCCGGGCCCGTGTCACGGGACGGGCCCGGCCGGCCCGTCCGACCGGGCCGCGCGGTCGCGGCGTCGCGGCGAGCCCGTCGGTCGGTCGACGGCGTGGTGGGCGGCGCGGTCCGGACACTCGTGGTCGCGCTCCGCCGAGGCGGCGCGGCGCCCGCGCGGAGGGGCCGTCGGCACCGGCGCGTCGAGCGGGCGGTGTGACGTCGAGCACCGGGGCGGCGGGGCGGCCACCTAGACTACGGACGTTCCGTCCCCGACCGGCATACCTCGGAGGTCGCCTCGTGCCGACGCCCACCACCACCCTGGCCCTGGGGCCGAGCTGGCTCGATCCAGAGGTGTTGATCTCGACGTTCGGGCTGATCGGCATCCTGGTCATCGTCTTCGCCGAGTCCGGCCTGCTGATCGGTTTCTTCCTGCCGGGCGACTCGCTGCTCTTCACGGCGGGGCTGCTCACCGCGGACGGGAAGTACATCACCTACCCGCTGTGGCTGGTCTGCCTGCTCATCACCATCGCGGCGATCGCCGGCGACCAGGTCGGGTACGCGTTCGGCCGCAAGGTCGGCCCGGCGCTGTTCCGCCGGCCGAACTCGAAGCTGTTCAAGCAGGAGAACGTGCTCAAGGCGCACGAGTTCTTCGAGAAGTACGGGGCGCGCTCCATCGTGCTGGCCCGGTTCGTGCCGATCGTGCGTACGTTCACGCCGATCGTCGCCGGGGTCAGCCGGATGAACTACCGCACGTTCGTCATCTACAACGTGATCGGCGGCGTGCTCTGGGGCACGGGCGTGACCGTGCTCGGCTACTTCCTCGGCCAGATCCCGTTCGTCAAGGCGAACATCGAGATGATCCTGATCGCGATCGTGGTGATCTCGGTCGTCCCGATCGCCGTGGAGCTGCTGCGGGCGCGGATGGCCGCCAGGCGTGGCACCACCGCGCAGGAGCGGGCCGCCGCCGAGGAGGCGATCCGGGAGACCCGGGAGCACTACGGCAAGCACTGACCACCCGGCCGTCCGGCGCCGTCCCCGGTGGGGGATGGCACCGGACGATCGGTACGGTTCAGCGAGCCTTCTTGGTGGCGCGCTTGCGCGGCGGGGTCAGCAGATCGGCGATCGTGGCGATCGCGGTCGGCACCAGCCGGTAGTACGCCCAGACGCCGCGCTTCTCCCGCTCCAGCAAGCCGGCCTCGGTGAGGATACGCAGGTGGTGACTGACCGTCGGCTGCGAGAGGCCGAGGGGCGCGGTCAGGTCGCACACGCACGCCTCGCCCTCGGGTGCCGACTGGATCAGGCTGAGCAGCCGCAGCCGAGCGGGATCGGCGAGGGCCTTGAGGACCCCCGCGAGACGCTCGGCATCGGCACGTTCGATCGGCTCGCCGGCAAGCGGCGAGATCTGAGGCATAGTCATTTCAGCCAACGCAGTTCCCACGAATTCCATCCTTCCACCAGCAGCATCGATCCGCCTGCATATCGGCGGATCCGAATCGGCAGACTTTTACGCCACAAGGCCGAGGTCAGCCAACGTATAGGCCGCCCGATACGGCAGTCCGGCGGCTCGCACCGCGTCGCCGGCGCCTCGATCAACAATAACCGCCACACCCACGATCTCGGCCCCGACCTCGCGAAGGGCCTCGACCGCCGTCAACACACTTCCCCCGGTCGTGGAAGTGTCCTCCACCGCCAACACCCGCCGGCCGGCCACATCCGGCCCTTCGATCCGGCGCTGGAGCCCATGTGCCTTACCCGCCTTGCGAACCACGAACGCGTCCAGCGGGCGACCGGCCCCGGACGCGGCGTGCAACATCGACAGCGCCACCGGGTCGGCCCCCAGGGTCAACCCGCCGACCGCGTCGTACTCCCAGTCCGCCGTCAGGTCACGCATCACCCGCCCCACCAATGGAGCAGCCTGGTGATGGAGCGTGACGCGACGTAGATCGACGTACCAGTCGGCCTCGCGGCCGGAGGAGAGCACCACCCGGCCGTGGACCACCGCCAGGTCAGTGATGAATTTACGCAGGTCGTCGTGGTCCCCCATGGCGATAGAGGGTACTGCGCAAGTCTGGGAGCCGGGTGTGGGGTCCACCCCGATCAGCCCTCGGAGCGACCGACGGCTGGCGATGGCTGGCTACGCTGAGCGACCGTTCAGGCGGCCGGGCGGGCGATCGACGCGAGCCGCCGGAGAACGCGGCCCTGATCCGGAGATCAGCCGTCGGCGCGGCCGGCGCGGCCCCGGTTGTCGCGGGACACCGCCTCCAGCAGCCGGCGGGGCGCGTGCCGCAGCCCGGCGACGGCGAGCTTGTACTTCCACGCGGGCACGCTCACCAGCTTGCCTTTCCGCAGGTCACGCAGGGCCTCGTCGACCACGTCCTCGGCCCGCAGCCACATCCACCCCGGGGTCCCGGACATGTTGATGCCGGCCCGGTCGTGGAACTCCGTACGCGTGTAGCCGGGGCAGAGGGCCAGCACGCGTACGCCGAAGGGCCGCGCGGAGAGGCCGACCGACTCGCTGAAATTGGTCACCCACGCCTTGCTGGCGGAGTACGTCGAACCCGGCATGACCGGCCCGAACCCCGCCACCGAAGAGACATTTATCACTGCCCCGTGGCGCCGTTCGGTCATCGGACGCAGGGCCGCGAGGGTCAACCGCATGACGGCGTGCACGTTGAGCCGCAGCAGCCGCGCCTCGTCCTCGGTGGAGGATCGCAGGAACGGCGTGTTCAGGCTGATCCCGGCGTTGTTGACGAGCAGGTCGATCGCCGGCCCCTCGGCCAGCCGCCGCTCCACCGCCGCGCAGCCGTCGTCGGTGGAGAGGTCGGCCGGGATCGTCTCGACCTGCCCACCGTGCCGCCCGGTCAGCTCGGCCGCCGTCCCGGCCAGCCGGGCCGCGTCCCGGGCCACCAGCACGAGATGCCAGCCGTCGGCGGCCAGCCGGCGGGCGAAGGCGGCACCGATGCCGGCGGTCGCTCCGGTGATCAGGGCCCGCCGCTCGCTGTCCGGCCTGTCGAGCGTCACGGGGTTCCTCACCTCGGCGGGTACGGGGGCGCGGGCGGCGCCCCGGGCGGCTGGTGCGACGGGGACGGGGCGGGCGTCGGCGGGGGATCGTGCGGGGCGGGCGACGCGGGACGACGGCGGAACCAGGCGCCCGCCGCCGGCAGGGCCAGCAGCACGGCTACCACAAGGTAACCGAGCACCTGGCCGACGGAAAGCCCCGCGCCGAGCGGAATCCACCAGGAGGGGTAGGCGTCGGCGAGGAGGCCGAAGAGTTCGTCGGTCGCCCGGTCGTCCTCCCCCGCCGTGAGCGGGGCGGCCCGCTGGCCGACCAGCAGTGCCAGCCCACAGCAGCCGAAGGGCAGCCCCAACCCGCTGACCACCCAGGTGGCCGTGCGCGCGCCGTCCCGGCCGGCCCGCAGGCCGAGGGCGAGACCGGCGAGGAGCAGCCCCGCCAGCAGGCTCACCGCCGCCGTCAGCGCGGTGGAGGCGCCCAGCAGGGTGACCATCCGGTCGACCTGGTCCGGGCGCGCCGAGGTGTCCGCGGCGGCGGCCCGGAACCGGTCCACGGTGGCGCCGCGGGTCGCCACCCCGGTCGCGGCGAACGCGAGGGCGGCGACCGCCATCAGCGCCAGCACCGCCACGGCCGCCGCGACCACTGCCGGGCGACGGGCCGGCGCCCGCTCGGGGTACGACACGACGGGTCCCTCCGGTAGGCGTTCGGGTTGCAACCTACTCGGAGGGACCGTCGGCGTCGCTGTTATCGACCGGTCAACTCACCGGCGGCGGGGTCGGGCCGGGACGGTCCGACCCGGGCTCCCCACCTCCCGGGGCGGATCCGTGCTGCCCCGGCTGCGCCTGGCCCCCGCCCGACGGCGCGGACGGCGACTGGCCGCCGGGAGCCGGCGGGTAGCCGGGCGCCTGCGGCTGGTCCGGCGTCGCCGGGTATCCCGGGGTGGCCGGGTAGCCGGGCTGACCGCCCGCCTGCGGGTGGCCCGGGTAGGACGCGCCGGGGACCGGCGGCTCCCAACCCTGCTTCGGCTTGCGGAAGAACTCGTTCGCCTTCGGCAACGCCAGCAGGATCAGCGCGGCCAGCAGCGCGAGCAGCCCGAGCACGCCGAGCAGCGTGCTCACCGGGCCGAACCAGCCGGGCAGCGCCTCGTCGAGGCGGCGCTGGATCTCCTCCGGGCTCGGCCCGTCGCCGGTGGTCTGGCCGGTGCCGAGGCCGCTGCCCAGGCTGCCGGCCAGGCCGCCGCCCGTGCAGCAGACCATGATGCCGCCGACCACCCAGGTGGCGATCCGCGAACCGTTCTTGCCCCGGTTGTTGAACACCCCGAGCACGGCCAGTACGACCGCGATGAGGAGCGTGAGGATGACACCGCCGATGGTGATCATCTTGGTGATGTCGGCCAGGTTCTGCGTGCCGTTCGCGTCGGTGCCCCGGTACGCCTCGTCGAGCACCCTCGATACGGTGCCGAGGGTGGCGAGCGTCATGATGAGGCTGACGAGTTGGATGAGCGCGAACAGCCACAGCAGATACGTGGAAATGGTCACCAGACCCGGCCGGGTGCGGGCCGGCGTGTTGTGGGAATCGACCATGATTCTCCTTCCCTAGATCGCGGTCACACCGTATCCAGGTCGGGCCAGTCGGGCACGTCAGACGGACGCCGACCCGCCGGAGAACGGGCGGGGCGGCACCCCGGTCGACGCTCAGTAACCGCGCCACTCCGCCCGGGCGTACTCGAGCACCCGGGGCTGGAGCAGGGTGGAGGCCGGCACGTCCACCCGGCGGCGGTCGGCGGGGAAGGACCCGGCCGCGGAGAGCGTCGCCGGGTCGAGGAAGCGCAGCGCGGGCGCCTCCGGCGGCAGTGCCAGGGCGGGCGCGGCCGGGCCGGGGGCGGCCAGCAGGAAGCCCCAGTCGCCGAAGGACGGCACGTCCACGTGGTACGGCGTGGTGGCGAAGCCCGCCTCGCGCAGCGACGCGTCGATCGACCAGTAGGACCGGGGCGCGAAGTACGGCGATCCGGACTGCACCACCAGCCGGCCGCCCTCGGCGAGCACCGCCCGCACCAGCGCGTAGAACTCGACCGTGTAGAGCTTGGCGGTGGCCGTCTCGTCCGGGTCGGGCAGGTCGGCGACCACCGCGTCGAACCGGTCGGCGGCCGTACGCAGCCACGAGAACGCGTCGGCGTGCACCACCCGGACCCGGGGGTCGTCGAGCGCCCCCGCGTTGAGCCGGCGCAGTTGCGGTTCGCTGCGGGCCAGCGCCACCACCGCCGGGTCCAGGTCCACCACGGTGATCCGCCGGACGTCCGGGTAGCGCAGCAGCTCGCGTACGGCGAGGCCGTCTCCCGCGCCGAGCACCAGCACCTCGCCGCGCGGGCCGTTCAGCACCGGATGCACCAGCGCCTCGTGGTACCGGTACTCGTCGACCGAGCTGAACTGGAGGTCGCCGTTGAGGAAGAGCCGCAGGTCGGTGCCGGCACGGCCGGTCTCGGCGACCGAGCGGGTCAGCACGATCTCCTGGTAGCGGCTGCGCTCGGCGTGCACCACCGGGTCCCGGTAGAGCTGCTGGCGGGCGGTCAGCTCGAAGTCGCGCGCGGTCACCCACGCGTACCCGAGGCCGAGGAAGACCACGACGCTGCCGGCGCCGAGCGCGACCCGGGCCCGGCGGCTCAGCTCCCGCCGGAAGACCGTGCAGACCAGCGCGAGCCCGGCGACGGCGTTCACCGCGCCGACCACCAGTGCCCCCTTGAGCTGGCCGAAGACCGGCAGCAGCAGGAAGGGGAAGGCCAGCCCGCCGAGCAGCGCGCCGACGTAGTCGGCGGCGAACAGGTCCGCCACCGCGCTGCCGGCCGCCTGCTCGCGGATGCGTTGCAGCAGCACCATCAGCAGCGGGATCTCCGCGCCGATCAGCAGCCCGAGCACGAAGGCGGTGCCGATCAGCGCCGGGCCGTAGAGGTCCAGCCACGCGAAGGCCGCGTAGAGGCCGAGCACGGAGAGGCCACCGAGCAGGGCCAGGGCCAGCTCGATCGCGGCGAACGCGGCGGCGGCGCGAGGCTGCAACGGCTTGGCGGCGAGCGCCCCGACCCCCATCGCGAACACCATCACGCCGAGCACGATCGACGCCTGCCCGACCGTGTCCCCGATCAGGTAGCTGCCCAGGGCGACCAGGGCGAGCTCGTAGACCAGGCCGCAGGCGGCGCAGACGAAGACCGCGACGAGCACCGCCGCGCGGGACAGCCGCCACCGCGCGGTTGCCGGCGCGTCGACGGTCACCGGCCCTCCGGCGTACGCCCGGCGGCCCGGACCTGCCCCGTCCGCCCCTGCCCCTCGGCCTCCTTGCGGCGCTGGCGGCCGCGCTGCCAGAAGCCGGCGGCGAAGAGCAGCGCGGTGACCAGGAGCAGGCCGGCCACGGCGAGGACGTAGCCCCAGCGGTCCCGCCAGAAGTCGCTGCCGGCCTCGGGCAGCGCGGCCGGCGGGGTCGCCGGGTCGGCGGTCGACACCGGCGCGGGATCGGCGAGGCCCCGCTCGGCGACGAGCAGCGGCAGGCTGACGGCGGCGCGGGTGACCGCCCAGCCCGGGTCGTCGATGAACACCTTGTCGGTCAGGCCGAACCGTTCCAGGTTCTGCTCGACGCCGCGCAGGTCCGTGCGCCGGAAGTCGTCCGAGCCGTCGACGGTGACGTAGGCGTAGTCGTCGGACTCGCTGCTCTGCGAGGTGTAGATGACCTCCCCGGTGATGCGTATCCAGCGGGGGCACGCCGGGTTGTCCTCGACGGAGATGCCGTCGCCGAGGTTGGAGCCGACGTTGACGACCTTGGAGTAGCGGCCCTCCAGCTGCCAGCCGTAGCAGATTCCCTGGCTCTCCGCGGCCCGGGCGAGCAGCGGCACGGTGTCGGCCCGCTGGGTGGTGGTGGGCGGGGGGACTGCGGTGCCGCCGTCGTCGTCGCCGAGGTTCGAGCCCACGGCGCAGATCCCGCAGGTCACCACGAGGGCGCCGAGGACCGCCACGCCCAACCACGGGCTGGCGGGCTGCCCGCCGGGCTTCTTCGCCGTCGCCATCAGCTGATCGCGGCGGCGATGATCGCGCCGGTGGCGAGGTGCACGACGGCGGAGACCCAGACCGCCGGGTGCGGCTGCTGGTCCACCAGGAGCTCGCCCAGCTTGCCGGGCGTCGCCACGTCGAGCAGCACGAACGCCGCCGCCATGATGACCAGGCCGAGGATGCCGTACGCGAACGCGCCGACGATGCCGAGCACGAAGTCGTCGTCGCTGGCGGCGATCGCGGCGACCACGATGATGCCGACGCCGGCCAGGTTGGAGGCGAGCAGCAGCGCCGCGTTGCGGTTGCGCTCGGTCCAGATCAGCTGGTTGAGCCGGCCGGGGGTGGCGAGGTCCACGAGGACGTAGCCGATACCCATCAGCAGGACGCCGACCACCCCGTAGGCGAGGGTGACCAGCAGATCGGTGACGAGGGTCTGCACAGGAGGCTCCAGGGTGAGGGTGGTCGGTGCGTCACTTGCCGCTGCCGGGGCCGCCGCCCCGGACGGTGCTGCCACGGCCCCAGCCCCAGTGGGAGCCGACCGTGGAGTGGTAACGGGGGTAGGCGGTGCGCATCCGCTCCAGCAGGATCACCGAGCCGGCGGCGATCGGCAGGATCACCACCGAGTCGTCGTCGTAGCGCAGGTAGACGCCGCTGCCGTCGACGTACTGGTCGGCCGGCTGCCACGCCTCGGTGACCTCCTTGGCCACCTGGCTCGGCGACCGGGTCGAGGTGTAGGCGACGGCGTTCCCGGCGATGTCCCGGCTCGCCGCCCGGGTGTACTTGTCCTCGACGTAGCCGCGCGGGGAGAAGTTGCCGTAGAAGATGGCGAAGGCGGCGACCAGGGCGCCGATGACGGCGAACGCCACCCCCACCACGAACCAGCGTCGGTACGTCATCGCAGTGCCACCACCGTCTCGGTCAGGACCAGCTCGTTGGTCTGGGGGTACGCGTGCCAGGTGCGCCAGGCGAGGGTGCCGGCGGGCGGGTCGGGGCGTACGGAGAGCGCCGTCACCGCGTCCTCGTCGCCGGGGAAGACCCCCACCAGCGCGTACGGGTCGTCGGCCAGGTCGGCGCGGAGGGCGGCGACCTGTTCGCCCAGCCCGCCACCGGCGGGCCGCAGCACGGTCGCGGTGAAGCGGTAGCCGTTCGCCTCGTCGTGCACCGCCCCGGGCAGCGCGGGCGGGCGGCCGGGCAGGCAGGCGACCGTCTCGGTCAGCGTCCCGCCGGGCGCGTGCAGGACCACCTGGTGCGAGGCGCCGAGCAGCCGCAGCCGCAGCCGGACGCCGCCGGGCAGGTCGAGGTCGAGCACGTGCAGCGCGGGTCGCTCGACGTCGTCGAGCGCCAGGCTGAGGTCGGCCGCGCTGGTGTCGACGTACGGGGCGTCGAGGGTGACGAGCATCAGCTGGCCTCGGCCTGCGGGTAGATCATCACTTCGCCCCGGTGCAGCAGCTCGCCGAGCGCCACCTCCCAGCCCGCCTCGCCGTACGCCTCGAAGGAGAGCCGGGCGCCGCCGGGCGCCTGGTAGTCGTGGTAACGCATGGTGCCGCTCGGGTCGAGCCCGGTGTTGCCGACGGCGGTGTAGCGGGCCTGCCCGGACTCGTTCCAGTTGTAGCGGCGGCCGGCGAAGTCGATCGTCGGCGCGCCCGGGGTGACGGTGGCGCCCCGCTCGGCCCCCCAGAGCACCAGCTCCAGCTCCGGGTCCTCCTCGACGGAGAGCCAACGCCGTACGCCCGCGGCGTCGTCCAGCAGGTGCTCGGCCCAGCTCCAGCCGCCCTCGACCAGCCGGATCGAGCCGCGCACCGCGTACGACACGCCCCGGATCTCGACGATGTCGCCGGGCTTCAGCCGGCGCGGGTCGCCGCGCAGCGCGTCGGCGTCCCGGTCCCGCAGCGGGTCGCCCGGCTCCTTGGCCCGCCCCTGCTCGCGGGACCGCGACCGGCTCAGGGCCACCGCGGCGACCACCAGGCCCGCCACTCCGACCAGACAGCCCGCCGCCGCCAGCACGTACACGATCGTCCCGTTCAAGCCGACCACCTCCCCAGGTACGTCGGCGGAGACGGTAACAACCCCGCGCACCTGGGGAAACTCGCTGTCGAACGAGTGAGATAACCGTTACCTTGCGTGTCCGCGTCCGTACGGCCGCCCGCCCGGGCCATGCGCTCCCGGGACGGCGGCGCGACCGCGGATCAGTCGCGGGAGAGGCGCTCCCTGGCGTGGTCGCGCAGCGTCGTCCGGCCCATGACGCAGCCGGTGAAGGTGCCGAACTCGGCCGGGTCGTCGCCCAGCCTGGCCCAGGCCGCCCGAGCCGCCGGCGGGTCTACCCGCTCCAGCAGGGTGGCGGCGTAGACGCGCCCGGCGGGGGTGCCCTCGTCGAGCACGCGGTCGAGCTGGACGCGGATGCCGTCGGGGTCCTCGGCGAGTGCCGCCTCCACCCGCCGGTACGCCTCGGTCACCGGCAGCAGCGTCCCGGCGATCCCCACCCCGCCGAACGCCACCGTGTCGGCGCGGACGAGTTCCTCGACCGCGGCTTCCAGCTCGCGGTCCCGTTTCTTCCCGATACCGAACATGCCCTCACTCTTCCCCGCCGGTCCGCCGCCCACCCTGTCGATCAAGAGGTTCGCGCCCCGGCCGTGACCCGGCCGGGGCGCGAACCCGCGGGGACCGTGCGGTGGTCAGGCCGCCGAGACCGCCAGGGCGTCCTTGCTCTCCGCCAGGTCGACCCGCACCGTGTCGCCGTCGCGGATCTGGCCCGCGAGGAGTGCCCGGGCGAGCTGGTCGCCGATCGCCGTCTGGACCAGGCGACGCAGCGGGCGGGCGCCGTAGATCGGGTCGTACCCGTGCTCGGCGAGCCAGACCCGGGCCGGCTCGGTGATCTCCAGGGCCAGCCGGCGGTCGGCGAGACGGCGGCGCATCCGGTCGAGCTGGATGTCGACGATGGCGCGCAGGTCGTCCCCGTGCAGCGCGGCGAAGACCACGATGTCGTCGAGGCGGTTGAGGAACTCCGGCTTGAAGTGCGACCGGACCACCGCGAGGACGCCCTCCCGGCGCTGCTCCTCGGCCAGCGTCAGGTCGCCGATCACCGACGAGCCGAGGTTGGAGGTGAGGACCAGGATCGCGTTGCGGAAGTCGACCGTCCGGCCCTGCCCGTCGGTGAGCCGGCCGTCGTCGAGCACCTGGAGCAGGATGTCGAAGACGTCCGGGTGGGCCTTCTCCACCTCGTCCAGCAGGATCACCGAGTACGGCCGGCGGCGCACCGCCTCGGTGAGCTGTCCGCCCTCCTCGTAGCCGACGTACCCGGGCGGGGCGCCGACGAGCCGGGCGACGGAGTGCTTCTCGCCGTACTCGCTCATGTCGATGCGGACCATGGCCCGCTCGTCGTCGAAGAGGAACTCGGCGAGCGCCTTGGCCAGCTCGGTCTTGCCGACGCCGGTCGGGCCGAGGAAGAGGAAGCTGCCGGTGGGGCGGTCGGGGTCGGCGACGCCGGCCCGGGCGCGGCGTACCGCGTCGGAGACGGCGCCGACCGCCTCGGCCTGACCGACCACGCGGGCGGCGAGGGACTCCTCCATCCGCAGCAGCTTTGCGGTCTCGCCCTCCAGCAGCCGGCCGGCGGGGATGCCGGTCCAGGTGGCGACCACGGCGGCGATGTCGTCGGCGCCGACCTCCTCCTTGAGCATCGCCCCCTCGGCCTGGAGCCGGGCCAGCTCCTCCTCGGCCTGCTTCAGCTCGGCCTTGAGGGCGGGGATCCGGCCGTAGCGCAGCTCGGCGGCGCGCTCCAGCTCGCCGTCGCGCTCGGCCCGCTCGGCCTCGCCGCCGAGGCGCTCCAGCTCCTCCTTGGCGGTGGAGAGCTTGGTGATGTGGCTCTTCTCCAGCTGCCAGCGCTCCGACAGGGCGGTGAGCTGCTCGCGCTTGTCGGCCAGCTCCTTGCGCAGCCGCTCCAGCCGCTCGGCGGAGGCGGCGTCCGGCTCCTTGGCCAGCGCCATCTCCTCGATCTCCATCCGGCGCACGGCCCGCTCGATCTCGTCCACCTCGACGGGCCGGGAGTCGATCTCCATCCGGAGCCGCGACGCCGACTCGTCGACCAGGTCGATCGCCTTGTCGGGCAGGAACCGGTCGGCGATGTAGCGGTCCGACAGCGACGCGGCGGCGACCAGGGCGGCGTCGGTGATGCGTACGCCGTGGTGCACCTCGTAGCGTTCCTTGAGACCGCGCAGGATGCCGATGGTGTCCTCGATGGTCGGCTCGCCGACCAGCACCGGCTGGAAGCGGCGCTCCAGGGCCGGGTCCTTCTCGATGTGCTCGCGGTACTCGTCCAGCGTCGTCGCGCCGACCATCCGCAGCTCACCGCGGGCCAGCATCGGCTTGAGCATGTTGCCCGCGTCCATCGAGCCCTCGCCCTTGCCGGCGCCGACGACGGTGTGCAGCTCGTCGAGGAAGGTGATGACCCGGCCGTCGGAGTTCTTGATCTCCTCCAGGACGGACTTCAGCCGCTCCTCGAACTGCCCCCGGTAGGACGCGCCGGCGACCATCGCGCCGAGGTCGAGCGAGACGAGCTTCTTGTCCCGCAGGGACTCCGGCACGTCGCCGGCGACGATCCGCTGGGCCAGACCCTCGACGATCGCCGTCTTGCCGACGCCCGGCTCACCGATGAGCACCGGGTTGTTCTTGGTCCGCCGGGAGAGCACCTGGATGACCCGGCGGATCTCCGAGTCCCGGCCGATCACCGGGTCGATCTTGCCGTCGCGGGCGCTGGCGGTCAGGTCGACGCCGTACCTGGCCAGGGCCTGGTAGGTCTGCTCCGGGTCGGCACTGGTGACCCGCCGGTCCCCGCCGCGCACCGACGGGAAGGCGGCGACCAGTGTCTCCTCGGTGACCCCGGCCGACTTCAGCGCGTTCGACACCGCGCCGCCCACCCGGGCCAGGCCGGCGAGCAGGTGCTCGGTGGATGTGTACTCGTCGCCGAGCGGCCGGGCGATCTGCTCGGCGGCGCCGATGGCGTTGACGAACTCCCGGGCCAGCGTCGGCTCGGCGATGCTGGAGCCCCGCGCGGCGGGCAGGTTGTCGACCGAGCGCTGGGCGGCCCGGCGCAGCTCGGCGGGGTCGGCCCCGACGGCGCGCAGCAGGCCGGCGGCGGTCGAACCGTCGGTGTCCAGCAGTGACAGCAGCAGGTGCCAGGGCTCCACGGTGGCGTGGCCGCGCTGGTTCGCCAGCGCGACGGCACCGGTGATGGCCTCGCGGCTCTTGGTGGTGAGACGTTCCGTGTTCATGGGCTCCCCCGGATCGGCGTGTCCACTGGGAAGGACACAACCAGAGTTGAGCCTATTCCGCTCAACCCTGGCCGTGTGAGCCGGATCACTCCGCTCGGCCCGGTGTCGCCCGAGATCGTCGCACCGGAGCGCCGGGGGCATCGGCGTTCGGCCCTTTCGAGCTGAACCGTCTACGACATCACTCCCCGCCCGCCCCGCCGGGCGGGGAGCGCGGGGCTCGTCGTGGTCGGCCCGCCGCACGCACCGCCGCCCACCCCCCGAGGTGCGGCCGCAGCGGACCCCTCGTCGTACGCCCTGGTCGTCCCTCGGGCGAACCGCACGGGCAGTGACCCCCACCCCCCTCCCGTGGCGGAGGAGCACTGACGGCTCACTCAGCGGAGGGCTTCGTCCTGAGCGGTCTCGCAGGTGACGGCGGAGAGTAGCCTGGCGCCGTGCGCGTACGTGTCGAACAGACCGCCCTGCCCGGCATCGGGGTCCGTCACGATCTGTTGACGGAGTCCGGTCGCCGCCTCGGCGTCGTCTCCCACCGCAATGGCCGCCGTGACCTCGTCCTGTACGACCCGGACGATCCTGACTCATGCCAGCACGACATACCGCTGACCGACGACGAGGCGGAAGCGCTCGCCGACATCCTCGGCGCGTCGCTGATGCTGGGTCAGCTCTCCGGGCTGCGCGACCAGGCCGCCGGGCTGCTCACCGAGCAGATCGCCATTCCGGCCGGGTCGAAGTACGTGAACCGCAGGCTCGGCGACACGCAGGCCCGCTCCCGTACGAGCGCCTCGATCGTCGCGGTGCTGCGCCACGGCGAGGTGATCGCCTCGCCGGACCCGTCCTTCCGCTTCGCGGCCGGTGACGTGGTGGTCGTCGTGGGGACCCGCAAGGGGCTCGACGGGGTGACAGCCATCCTCGCCGACAGCGACCCGGACGGCTGAGGCGCGGATGCACCACACGACAACCCTGCTCGTCGAAGTCGGCGCGCTGCTGTTCCTGCTCGGCCTCCTGGGCCGGCTGAGCCGCCGCATCGGTCTCTCGCCCATCCCCCTCTACCTGCTCGCCGGGCTCGCGTTCGGGCACGGTGGGCTGCTTCCGCTCAACGCCAGCGAGGAGTTCTTCGCGGTCGGCGCCGAGATCGGCGTGATCCTGCTGCTGGTGATGCTGGGCCTGGAATACTCGGCCAACGAGCTCGTCGGCAACCTGCGCTCCGCGGCCCCCGCCGGTCTGATCGACGGACTGCTCAACGCACTGCCGGGGGCGGCGTTCGCGCTGCTGCTCGGGTGGGACTGGGTGGCCGCGCTGGTGCTCGCCGGCATCACCTGGGTCTCCTCCTCCGGCGTCATCGCCAAGGTGCTCGGCGACCTGGGCCGCCTCGGTAACCGGGAGACGCCGGTGATCCTCTCGGTCCTGGTGATCGAGGACCTGGCCATGGCGTTGTACCTGCCCCTGCTGACAGCCGTGCTCGCCGGCACCGGCCTGCTCGGCGGCGGGATCGCGCTCGGCGTCGCGGTCGGCACCGTGCTCCTGGTGCTGGTGGTCGCCATCCGCTACAGCAACCTGATCTCCAACGCCATGTCGGCGAAGGACCCGGAGGCGCTGCTGCTCGGCGTGCTCGGGATGACCCTGCTGGTGGCGGGCCTCGCGGCGAAGCTCCAGGTGTCGGCGGCGGTCGGGGCGTTCCTGGTCGGCATCGCGCTCTCCGGGCCGGTGGCGCACCACGCCACGGAGCTGCTCACGCCGCTGCGGGACCTGTTCGCGGCGGTCTTCTTCGTCTTCTTCGGGCTGGTCACCGACCCGCGGGACATCCCGCCGGTGCTGCTGCCCGCGCTCGCGCTGGCCCTCGTCACCATGGCGACGAAGACCCTCACCGGCTACCTGGCGGCGCGCCGGGTCGGCATCGCCGAGCCCGGTCGCTGGCGGGCCGGGCTCGCCCTGGTGCCCCGGGGCGAGTTCTCCATCGTCATCGCCGGACTCGCGGTGGCCGCCGGCAGCGTCGAGCCGAAACTGGCGGCGCTCGCCACGGCGTACGTGCTGATCACCGTGGTGACCGGGCCGATGCTGGCGCGGCTGCCCGACTACGCGTGGTTCAAGCGCTGGTTGCGCCAGCGCGGCGCGATGCAGCGGGCGCGGACGGCGCCCGTGCCCGACTGAGACCTCGTCGGCCGGGGCCCGGGTGACCGTACGGGTGCCCGGGCCTCGGCCGACGGTCTGGCGAATTGCTCCCCTGCGGGGTCTACCGCTGGTCAGCGCGCCGGGTTACCGTTTCGCCCCAGCAGCCAGAGCTCCCGGGTGGCCGACGCCCCCTGCGGACGAGAGCGGAAGGTTGGCCGGTGAGCGTGCAGGAGTCGACGTTCCACGGCTTCGCCAACCCCGTCGACCCCAGCCCCGCCGAGCTGCGGGCGTGGGCCTACCAGCCGGACTCCGTGCCGCTGGCCTCGATGCCGCCGGACTGGGATCTGCTGGTCTCCGGCGACCGGCTGGTGGCGGTGCTCTTCGAGCTGGCGATGGATCCGGCCTGCCCGGCGCGCCGGTTCGCGCTGCACTGCCTCTACATCTACGCCGCCGACGGCATCCGGACGAACTTCCGCGCCCACCCGAAGCGACGCTTCCGCAAGCTGGTGGAGCAGGCCGAGCGCAACGGCGACGAGCTGATGCGCACCTGGGCGTACAACAGCCGGGTGCTGCTGGCCCGGCCGGAGCTCTTCGCCTACCGGGACTGGTGCGAGGGCGGCCTGGTACGCGAGAACCGCCGCATCGCCTGAGCACCCGGGCGACGCGGGATGCGCCGGCGGCCCCGCGGTGCGTACAGTTCCGGGTCGGACTCGGGGTGGGCCGGGAAGTTCCGGCCCAGGGAACAGGGACAACAGGCGAGACAGTGACGATATGACGGCGGACGACACTACCGGGACCGGCCACGACGGCATCGACCGGAGCCAGCTGGAGACCTGCCTCAGCGTCTTCGAGGCGTTGGAGGACCTGCCGCCCGACCACCCCGACGTGGTCCGGGTGCAGCGGGCCACCGCGAGGCTCTACAAGGTGATCAAGCAGCGTCGCCGCGTGGAACGGCGGGACGCCATCGCGGCGGCCGACCAGGCGGTGACGGCGGCCACCGCCACCGGCGCCCCGGGCCGCATCGACGACGAGACCCAGGGCATCCCGCTCACCTCCCCCACCGAGGGCGCGACGGCCGGGCTCCTGCACAACCCGCGCGGCTGCTACGTCTGCAAGCAGCGCTACCGCGAGGTGGACGCCTTCTACCACCAGCTCTGCCCCTCCTGCGCCGCGCTCAACCGGGAGCGTCGCAACGCCCGCACCGACCTGACCGGGCGGCGCGCCCTGTTGACGGGCGGCCGGGCGAAGATCGGCATGTACATCGCGCTGCGGTTGCTGCGCGACGGCGCGCACACCACCGTGACCACGCGCTTCCCGCACGACGCGGTACGCCGGTTCGCCGCGATGCCGGACAGCGGGGACTGGCTGCACCGCCTGCGGATCGTCGGGATCGACCTGCGCGACCCCGCCCAGGTGATCGCCCTCGCCGACTCGGTCAGCGAACAGGGCCCGCTCGACATCCTGATCAACAACGCGGCGCAGACCGTCCGCCGCACCCCCGGGGCGTACGCGCAACTGGTCGCCGCGGAGTCGGCCGCGCTGCCGGACGGCCCGCTGCCGGAGCTTGTCACGTTCGCCAAGCCGGCCGGCCAGGGCGAGCTGGCCGGCCCGCAGTCAGCGGCGCTCACCCCGCAGGCGCTCACCGCGCTTGCGCTGACCAGCGGCTCGGCCTCGCCGGAGCGGATCGCGGCGGCCACCGCCATCGACGCGGGCGGGCTGGTGCCGGACCTCGACCCGGTCAACAGCTGGGTGCAGCGGGTGCACGAGGTGGACCCGGTGGAGCTGCTCGAAGTGCAACTCTGCAACGTGACGGCGCCCTTCGTGCTGGTCAGCCGGCTGCGGCCGGCGATGGCCGCAGCGACCGCGCGCCGCAAGTACGTGGTGAACGTGTCGGCGATGGAGGGCCAGTTCGGCCGCGGTTACAAGGGGCCGGGGCATCCGCACACCAACATGGCCAAGGCCGCGCTGAACATGCTGACCCGGACCAGCGCCCAGGAGATGCTGACCGACGGCATCCTGATGACCAGCGTCGACACCGGCTGGATCACCGACGAGCGACCCCACCCGACGAAGATGCGGCTGGCGGAGGCCGGCTTCCACGCCCCGCTGGACCTGGTCGACGGCGCGGCCCGGGTGTACGACCCGATCGTCCGCGGCGAACTCGGCGAGGACCTGTACGGATGCTTCCTCAAGGACTACGCGCCCTGCGCCTGGTGACCGCCACCCCACCCCCACTGACGCGGCCCACGGGCCGGGCCCCCGCACGCGGCGAACGGGCCGGGGCCCCCCGTGGGTCCCGGCCCGCACGTCGCCGGCCGGTCAGCGCCCGCGCGGGCGGCTCTCGGCCCGGCCCTGGTCGACGCCGTGGTCGACCTGGTCGACGAAGCGCCCGTCGGTCGCGGCCCCCGAGCGCCCCCGGGTGAGCCGGTCGAACTTCTCCCGCACGTTCTCGGCCACCCGGTCGAGCCGCTCCTCCGCCTGCCGGGCGACCTTCTTCGCCGGTTCCGCCATCGCTCCCCCTCGCGTGCCGGTCGGACCGATATGAGCGGGTTGGTCCGTGATTGCCACCCTAACGGAGCCGGCCCGGTCCGCGCCGGGGAACGGCGAGCGGACCGGGCCGGCGAGGCGGTTCCGGTTGATCGGGCGGTCAGCGGTCGGTACCCCGCCGGGGGCGCCAGACCACCAGCGCGGTGGAGGTGCGGTTGGTCGGTACCAGGTCACTACCCGGGAAGCGGGCCAGCGCCTCCAGCTCGGCGATCCGGCGGTACGCGGCGTCCAGCTCCTGCTCCAGCCGGGCCACCCGCTGCTGCGCCTGCTCCAGCAGCTGCTCCAGGCCGATGATCCGCTTGACCCCGGCGAGGTTGATCCCGTCGTCCTGGCTGAGGCGCTGCACCTCGCGCAGCAGCACCACGTCGCGGACGCTGTAGCGCCGCCCGCCGCCGGCGGCCCGCCCCGGCTGGACCAGGCCCAACCGGTCGTACTGGCGCAGGGTCTGCGGGTGCATCCCCGCCATCCGCGCCGCCACCGAGATCATCAGCACCTTTGCCTCGTAGGCAGGGTCGCCCGAACGGACGAACTGGTCCGACATCCCGCTCACCTCCGCGTGCACTCCACCGAGCCGAATGAACACCGGGTCAACTGAATCGACGCAGCCGCGCGTCGAGATGTTCCCGGGCGGCCGGCGGGGTCTGCGCGGCGAAGCTCTCCAACGCCGCGCGCGCCTCGTCGGACACCCGTGCGGGCACCATGACGTCGAGCGTCACCAGCAGGTCGCCCGCCCGGCCGTCGCGGCGGACCACGCCCTTCCCCCGGGCCCGCAGGACGCGGCCGCTCGGCGTGCCGGGTGGCACCCGCAGCGTCACCGCGCCGTCGAGGGTCGGCACCCGCAGGTCCGTGCCCAGCACGGCCTCCGCGAACGTGACCGGCACCGTCAACGTGAGGTCGTCGCCGGTACGCCCGAACAGCTCGTCCGGCCGCACCTTGACGTGCACGAAGAGGTCGCCCGCCGGCCCGCCCCGCGAGCCGGGCTCGCCCCGCCCGGTCAGCCGGATCTTCTGGCCGTCGGCCACCCCGGCCGGGAAGCGGACGTTGAGCGTGCGGGTCTTGGTCACCCCGCCGGTGCCCTGGCACTCGGGGCACTTCTCCTCCACGATTGTGCCGACGCCCTGGCAGTTGCGGCACGGCTCGGAGAAGCTGAACGACCCCTGGTTGCGGTTGGTCACCCCGGCGCCGTGGCACACCGGGCAGGTGCGCGGCTGGGTGCCGGGCTTGGCCCCGTCGCCGTGGCACGTGTCGCAGACGCCCGGGGCGCGCAGCGTCAGCGGGAGCGTCACCCCGCGTACGGCGTCGCCGAAGTCGAGGGCCACCTCGGCCTCGACGTCCCGCCCCCGGGCCGGTCCGCGGGCCGCCGCCGTCCCGCCGGGAGCACCGGCACCGCCCGAGAAGATCGAGCTGAACAGGTCCTGGAAGCCGGCCCCGCCGAAGCGGCGGTCACCGGCCCCGCCGGCCGCGCCCCCGAACAGGTCGGACACGTCGAACGGCATGCCGCCGGGCTGGCCCGGGCCACGGGCGCCACGCCGGAAGGCGCCCGAGCCGAACAGCGACCGCAGCTCGTCGTACTCGCGTCGCTTGGTGTCGTCGCCGAGCACCGCGTACGCCTCGGAGGCCGCCTTGAACCGCTCCTCGGCCTTCGGGTCACCGGGGTTGTGGTCCGGGTGTGAATCCCGGGCCAGCTTCCGGTACGCCTTCTTGACGTCGTCGGCGGAGGCGGCCTTGTCCACGCCCAGCACGGCGTAGAAGTCCTTCTCGATCCAGTCCTTGGAACTCACCGGTCCACCCCCTTCCCTAGCTGGGGACCGACCGTCCCGCCCGCCCTCGGGGGGCGGGCGGGACGGTCCGGTCGTCGTTCCGCACTACTCCGGGTCGGCGACCGCGACCATCGCGGGCCGCAGCAGCCGCTCACCGACCTGGTAACCCCGGCGCATCACCTGCACGCAGGTGGGCTCCGTGACGTCGGCCGAGGTCTGGTGGGCCACCGCCTCGTGCCGGGTCGGGTCGAACGGGTCGCCCTGCTCGCCGAACGGGGTCAGCCCGAACTTGCCCAGCGCCGTGGTGAGCTGCTCGGCCACCGTGCCGAAGGGCCCGACCAGGTCGCCGTGCTCGCGGGCCCGGTCCAGGTCGTCGAGGATCGGCAGCAGCGCGGCGAGCACGGCACCGGTCGCCTGCTCGGTGACCAGGCCCTTGTCCCGGTCCACCCGCTTGCGGTAGTTGGCGTACTCGGCCGTCACCCGTTGCAGGTCCCGGGTCCGCTCGTCGAGGTCCTTGCGCAGCGCCTCCAGCTCGGCGCCGAGCGCGGACCCGCCGCCGTCGACCGGCTGCGCGGGGGCGTCCACCACCGGCGGGCCGGCCACCTCGGCCGCCTCGACCTCGATCTCGTCGACGACGACCTCGGACTCCTCGACCAACCCCTCGGCCGGGGCGTCCGTCCCGGCGTCGGCGGCGGCCGGCTCGCCGCTCTCGCTGATCTTGCGGTTGTTGCGGATGACGACCCGCGGCCCGTCGCCGGCCTGGTCGGCGGGCGCGGAGCCACCCGGCGCCGACCCGTTCGTACCCGGGTCGGCGGCTCGTGGCTTCTCCGTCATGGGGTTACCTCATCCCTCTGCCGTGGTTCCGTGTCCGGGACGGATCGTCACTTCTTGTCCTCGTCCACGATCTCCGCGTCGACCACGTCGTCCGCGCCACCGGCCGGACCGCCGGCCTGCGCGCCACCGGCCGCGCCGGCGCCCGCGGCGCCCGGACCGGCCTCGCCCGGCTGCTCGTCCTGCTGGTTGTAGAGCAGCGAGCCGGCCTGCTGGGAGACCTGCGCCAGCCGCTCGTGGGCCGACTTGATCTTCTCGATGTCCTGACCGCCGAGCGCGCCGCGCAGCTCGCCGAGCGCCTCGTTGATCTGGTCACGGGACTCCGCCGGCAGCTTGTCGCCGCTCTCGGCCAGGAACTTCTCGGTCTGCCACTGGAGCGCCTCGGCCAGGTTGCGGGTCTCGGCCTCGTCGCGGCGGCGCTTGTCGTCCTCGGCGTGCTCCTCGGCGTCGCGGCGCATGCGCTCGATGTCGTCCTTCGGCAGCGAGGAGCCGCCGGTGATCGTCATCTTCTGTTCCTTGCCGGTGCCGAGGTCCTTGGCGTGGACGTTGACGATGCCGTTGGCGTCGATGTCGAAGGTGACCTCGATCTGCGGCACGCCGCGCGGCGCCGGCGGGAGACCGGTCAGCTCGAAGGTGCCGAGCTTCTTGTTGTAGGCCGCGATCTCGCGCTCGCCCTGGAAGACCTGGATCAGCACCGACGGCTGGTTGTCGTCCGCCGTGGTGAAGACCTCGGAGCGCTTGGTCGGGATGGTGGTGTTGCGCTCGATCAGCTTGGTGAAGATGCCGCCCTTGGTCTCGATGCCCAGGCTCAGCGGGGTCACGTCGAGCAGCAGGACGTCCTTGACCTCGCCCTTGAGCACGCCGGCCTGGAGGGCCGCGCCGACGGCGACGACCTCGTCCGGGTTGACGCCCTTGTTGGGCTCCTTGCCGGTGAGCTGCTTGACCAGGTCGGTGACGGCCGGCATCCGGGTCGAGCCGCCGACCAGGATGACGTGCTCGACGTCGGCGACCTTGATGCCGGCGTCCTTCACGGCCTGCTCGAACGGGCCCTTGCAGCGGTCCAGCAGGTCCTGCGTCATCCGCTGGAACTCGGCCCGGCTGAGGGTCACGTCCAGGTGCAGCGGGCCCGCCGCGCCGGCCGTGATGTACGGCAGGTTGATGTTGGTGGTGGTGGCGGCGGACAGCTCGATCTTGGCCTTCTCGGCCGCCTCGCGGAGCCGCTGGAGGGCCATCTTGTCCTGGCCCAGGTCGATGCCGTGCTCGCCCCGGAAGGTCTTCACCAGGTGGTCGATGATCCGCTGGTCCCAGTCGTCGCCACCGAGGTTGTTGTCACCGCTGGTCGACTTGACCTCGATGACACCCTCGGCCAGCTCCAGCAGCGACACGTCGAAGGTGCCGCCGCCGAGGTCGAAGACCAGGACGGTCTGCTCCTTGGAGCCCTTGTCGAGCCCGTAAGCCAGGGCGGCCGCGGTCGGCTCGTTCACGATCCGCAGCACGTTGAAGCCGGCGATCTCGCCGGCCTCCTTGGTCGACTGGCGCTGGCCGTCGTTGAAGTAGGCCGGGACGGTGATCACCGCGTCGGTGATCTGCTCGCCCAGGTACGCCTCCGCGTCCCGCTTCAGCTTCATCAGCGTACGGGCGGAGATCTCCTGCGGGGTGTACTTCTTGCCGTCGATGTCGACGGACCAGTTGGTGCCGATCTCCCGCTTGACCGAGCGGATCGTCCGGTCCGGGTTGGTCACCGCCTGGCGCTTGGCGACCTCACCGACGAGCACCTCCCCGTTGCGGGCGAACGCGACGATCGACGGGGTCGTCCGCGAGCCCTCAGCGTTGGCGATGACGGTGGGCTCACCGCCCTCCAGGACGCTGACGCAGGAGTTCGTCGTGCCGAGGTCGATACCGACCGCACGTGCCATCTTCGCTTCCTCGCTTCGTGACGTTGTGGGCAGGCCACGGGCCCTGCCCGCGAGCTGCCCGGCGGGCGTCGCCCGCAGCGACCCCACCACAAGTTGAGTGAACCTGACTCAATAGTGCCACGCCCCGCGAAATCGTCAAGTCGAGTTGAGCCGACCCCACGCAACCCCGGTTTGTGACCGACCGGTTGTTTTCCCTTGCGTCGGTCGGGCACGCTTTAGCGGTGACGACGCACGGCGATCCCGCCATCCCGGCCGGCACGCCCACCGTCGCAGCCCGCACCGGCCCCACGGACGCCGGGGAGGACCGGCCCGCCACCACCGGGGACGACAACCTGCCCGCCGCACTGGCCGGCCTGCGCGCCGCGATAGGGGCGGCCCGGTTCCCACTCGCGCTTCCCTCCGCCGAGCCCGCGCGACGGGCCGCCGGAAGCCTCACCGACCAACTCGACGACTACCTGCTGCCCCGGCTGCGGCGGCTCGACGCGCCACTGCTCGTGGTGGTCGGCGGTTCCACCGGCGCGGGCAAGTCCACCCTGGTGAACAGCCTGGTGCAGGCCCGGGTCAGCGCGTCGGGGGTGCTCCGTCCGACCACCCGATCGCCGGTGCTCGTGTGCAACCCCGCCGACTCGGGCTGGTTCCGCCAGGGCGAGCTGCTGCCCGGTCTCACCCGCACCAGCGAGCCCGGCGAGGATCCGGGCACCCTGCAACTGGTCACCGCCCCCGCCCTGCCGGCGGGACTGGCCTTCCTCGACGCTCCCGACATCGACTCGGTGGTCGACGCCAACCGGGCCCTGGCCGGTCAGCTCCTGGCCGCCGCCGACCTCTGGCTCTTCGTCACCACCGCCGCCCGCTACGCCGACGCGGTCCCCTGGGAGCTGCTGCGCAGCGCCCGGGCCCGTGGCGCGGTCATCGCCATGGTGCTGGACCGGGTCCCCCCGGAGGCGGCCGACGAGATCGCCGCCCACCTCTCCGAGATGCTGGCCGCGCAGGATCTTGGCGCGGCCCCGCTCTTCGTGCTGCCCGAGACCTGGGTCGACGGGCAGGGCCTGCTGCCCGAGCGGGTCACCGCCCCGCTCGCCGCCTGGTTCGCCCGGCTGGCCGCCGACGCCGACGCCCGGGCCGCCGTGGTCCGGCAGACCCTGGACGGCGCGCTCGCCGCGCTGCATCCGGCCACCGAGGGGCTGGCCGACGCCGCCGAGGAGCAGGTCACCGCCGCCGACGCGCTCGACGAGCGGGTGCTGGCCGCCTACCGGGGGGCGTACCGGACCGTCGAGCAGGGGCTGCGGGACGGTCGGCTGCTCCGCGGCGAGGTGCTCGCCCGCTGGCAGGAGTTCGTCGGCACGGGCGAGTTCTTCCGCAACATGGAGGCCCGCATCGGGCGGTTCCGCGACCGGGTGGTGGCCGCGGTCACCGGCCGTCCCGCGCCCGCCTCCGAGCTGCGGGACGCGATCGAGTCCCAGCTGGTGACCCTGCTGCGCGGCGTGGCCGCCGAGGCGGCGGAGAACGCCCACACCGGGTGGCGGGCGCATCCCGCAGGGGCGGCGCTGCTCGAACCGGGGCTCGCCCACCCCGCCGACGACCTGCCCGCGCGGGCCGAGCGGCTGGTCCGGGAGTGGCAGCGCGGCGTGCTGGAGCTGGTCCGCGTCGAGGGCGGCGACCGGCGTTTCGTGGCCCGGACGGCGGCGTACGCGGTCAACGCCACCGGGCTCGCCGTGATGATCGCGGTGTTCGCCTCGACGGCGTTCATCCCCACCGGGCTGGAGGTGGCCGCCGGGGCCGGCACGACGGTCGCGGCGCAGACCGTGCTCCAGGCGATCTTCGGCGACCAGGCCGTGCGTACGCTGGCCGCCAAGGCCCGGGCCGACCTGCTGGACCGGGTGCGGGCCCTGCTCGACGAGGAGGCCGCCCGCTACCTGGACCTGACGGCGCGCGCCCGGCCCACGGCGGACACCGCACAGTCCCTGCGCCGGGCCGCCAACGGGGTGGAACTGGCCCGGCGCCGGAGCGGCCTCGCCGACACGGCGGTCGCGGGCCTGCCCGGCACCGAGGGCGGAGGGTCATGACCAACATCGTCGGGCGGATGCGCGAGGCGTTCCGCGGCGACCAGCGGGTGGACGCCGACGTGCTCGTCGCCCGGCTCGACGCCGTGCGCCGTTTCCTCGCCGTCGTCGACGGCCACCTGCCGGACGCGCGGCTCGTGCCGGCGCACACCCTGGTCGAGCGGGCCGGCACCCGGCTGGCGCTCTCCCGCGACCACACGGTGGTGGCCCTGGCCGGGGCGACTGGCAGCGGCAAGTCCAGCCTGTTCAACGCGCTCGCCCGGATGACGCTCTCCCCGGTCGGGGTCCGCCGCCCGACCACCGGCGTCACGCACGCCTGCGTCTGGGGGCCGCTCGACGGCGGCAACCGGCTGCTCGACTGGGTCGGCGTGCTGCCCCGGCACCGGTTCGTCCGGGAGAGCGTGCTGGACGCCGACGACGAGTCCGCCCTGCGCGGGCTGATCCTGCTCGACCTGCCGGACTTCGACTCGGTGCAGCGTTCCCACCGGCTGGAGGTGGACCGGCTGCTCGGCCTGGTCGACCTCGTGGTCTGGGTGGTCGACCCGCAGAAGTACGCCGACCGCGTCATCCACACCAGCTACCTGAGCGAGTTCCACCGGCACCGCGACGTCACCCTGGTCGTGCTCAACCAGGCCGACCGGCTGCCTCCGGCCGAGCTGCCCCGGGTCCTGGCCGACCTGCGCCGGCTGCTCGACGCGGACGGCCTGGACGGCGTACCGCTGCTGGCCACCACCGCCGTCGACCCGGCGGGCATGGTCGGGCTGCGGGAGGCGCTGGAACGCACGGTCGCCGAGCGGCAGGCCGCGCTGCGACGGCTGCAGGGCGACCTGGACGCGGTGGTGGCCGGGCTCGACGAACTGGTCGGCGCCGCGCCCACCGACGGGGCGGACGACGCCACCGTCGCCGGGCTGCACCGGGCGCTGGCGGGCGCGGCCGGGGTGCCGGCGGTGGCCGAGGCCGTCGAGCGGGCCTACCGGCACCGGGGCGGCGCGGCCACCGGCTGGCCGCTGGTCCGGGGCTGGCGGCGGCTGCGGCCCGACCCGCTGCGCCGGCTGCACCTGCCCCTCCCGGCTGCCGGCCGCGACGAGCCGGCGGAGAGCCTGGTCGCCGCGACGTCGGTGCCCGACCCCACCGTCGCGCAGCGCTCGGCGCTGGGGCTGGCGATCCGGTCGGTGGCCGACCGGGCCGGGGCGGAGCTGCCCGCCTCCTGGCCCGCCGCGGTGACCACCGCCGCCCGGTCCCGCCTCGGCGACCTGCCGGACGCGCTGGACCGCGCGGTGGCCGGCACGGACCTCGGCATGGACCGGCGGCCCTTCTGGTGGCGGCTCGTCGGCGGCCTCCAGTGGCTGGTCACCCTGGCCGCACTGGCCGGGCTGGGCTGGCTGGCGCTGGGCTACGGGCTGCGCGTGCTGGGCCTGCCGGCGCTGGAGCACCCGATGGTCGGCGAGGTGCCGCTGCCCACCCTGCTGCTCCTCGGCGGCCTGCTCGCCGGGCTACTGGTGGCCTTCCTGACCAGGCCGGTCATCCGGTGGGCGGCGCGCCGGGCCCGACGCCGGGCCGAGCAGCGCCTCACCGGCGCCGTGGCGGCCGTCGGTGAGGAGTACGTGCTGACCCCGGTCCGGGCCGTCCTCGCCTCCTACAGCGAGGCCCGGTCGACGCTGCGGGAGGCCGCCGGCCGCTGAGCCGCCGATCCCGCCCGGCGGCGGCCGCAGGTCGGCGGCGGTGCGCCGTGCCGCGGGGCGGACGCCCGGGTCGCTCGTGCCGTCCGGGGGCGGGCGGCAGCGTAGGGTCGGTGGATGGGAACGCCTCAGACCCCGTACGACGCGGTGCTGCACGCCGCCCGCGACGTGGCCAAGCTCGACAACGCCCTCGACGCGGAGATGCTCGGCGCGGCCCTGCTCGGCAGCGTCTACTCGGTCGCGGAGACCGAGCGGGACGCCGCCGTCCGGGACTTCGTGGCCGGCTTCCTGACCGCCACCGCACGCCGCCGCTCGGCCGCGGCGACCACGATCCGCGCCGTGTTCGCCGCGCTGGTGCCCGACGCCGACGGGGCCGAGCGGGTCCGCCCCGGCGCGGCCACCCCGGCCTGGGCCGCCCAGCTCGGCCAGGTGCACCTGACGGGCTGCTGGTCGTACGGCGACGTGTACGGCGACCAGACCTCCTACCTGGCCACCTTCGCTTACGACGACGCGTCCGGCGGTGGGCCGCACGCGGTGGTGACCCTCCTCGACCACAACATCGGCATCGCCAAGGACGTCTTCGTCGGCGGGCCGCCGGACCGGATCCTCGACCAGGTCCGGCAGATGTGCGACGGGGACGAGCTGACCTGGTTCCGCGACGAGGAGCCGGCCCGGATGCGCGCCGAGGTGACCCGCCACCTGGCGATCACCGACGGCCTCACCGAGCTGCCCGGGGAGGGCTCGCTCGCCACCGACCGGGCCCTGCTCGGCGCCCGGCTGGCGCGGCTGCCCCGGGCCGGCGGCGCGGCCTCCGCGCCCACCCCGGAACCGCTCTCCGCCGCCGGACGTACGGAGCTGGTCCGCCGGTTCCTCGCGTCGCCGGAGGCGGCCCGGTTCGGCCTGGACGCCGTCGACGGGCCGGAGCTGGCCTCCCTGCACTTCTGCCTCAGCCTGCTGCTGGACCACTCGGCCAGCTTCCCGGACGCCGACCCGATGCGGTGGAGCCCCACCGTGGCCGGGCTGTTCCTGCTCGACTGGGTGCACCGTCGTGCCGTGCTGGACATGGACGACGCCGCGCTGCTGCCCCGGGTGCTGCGCGGCTGGGCCGGGTACGCCGCCCGCAAGCGCGGCCTGCCGGAGCAGGCGGCGGAGCAGACCGACACGGCCATCGAGGAGATGGTGCCGGAGTTCGCCCGCCTCTACAGCACGGGCGAACGCCGCAGCCCCGCCACCGCCGCGGTCGCGCAGCTGATGGCAGACGGCGTCGACCCCGACGACCCGGCCGCCCTCGACGCCTGGATCGAGGCCAACCGGCACCGCCTGGCCGACGACGGCGTCTGACGGGCTCGGGTGGCACCCTGCGGGCGGCACGCCGTGCGCAGGGTGCCCACCGCCAACCCCGGTGGCGCTCGACCGGCTCAGCGCAGGGCGGCGAAGACGACCCCCGCGACGAGGGCGCCGAGCAGGCCGCCCGCGACGACCTGGGGCACGGTGTGGTCGCGCAGCCGGACCCGGGACCAGCCGACGAGCACGAGCAGCGGGGCGGTCGCCAGCAGGGCGGCCCCGAACGTCAGCACCAGCACGACCACCGTGCCGGCGGCCACCGCCGAGTGGATGGACATCTTCCACCAGTGGCTCACCGTGACGGCCACCACCAGGCCGACCAGCCCGGCGGCGGCCAGGGCCAGCACCGGTCGCGGCGCGCCGAGCGCCGCGAGCAGGGCCAGCCCGGCGGCGACCGAGCAGAGCCCGAACAGCAGCGGAACCCGGCGCTGCTCGCGGACCCCGACGTGATGGTCGGTCAGCCGGCCCCGCCGCACCCCGCCGAGGATGTACGCGAACGGGATGCCGCTGACGAAGAGCGTGGCCAGCAGTCCCCAGGCCAGGCCGTGCGCGCCGCCCCGGGCGCTGTGCCAGCCGACCGCCAGCGTCAGCGCCGAGACCAGCACGGCGGGCGCGGTCAGCTCGGTCACGTACCGGGCGAGCCGCAGGGTCCGACCGGGTGGCGGCGCGGCGGCCGGCCGGGCCCCGGGTCCCGCGCCCGTACCTTCCGCTCCGCTCAGCGTTCCGCCCCTGATCCACCCCGGGCCGCCACCCGGAGCCGTCCCCGTGGCGTCCGCCACCGGCCCTCACGGGGCCCGGCGCGGGTCACGGCGACCACCTGCCGTCGATCGTCACCGTACCCGTGGTCGACCGGCCCCCGTGGGTGTCCGCGTCGGGCGGTCGGGGCGGGTCGGCGCGGCGCTCGCGCCGGGGTCGACCGTCGCGCTGGCCACCGGGTCGTCCCGTGCCGGGGAGGCGGGCGACGCCGGGGAGGCGGGCAGCGGGGTGGGCTCGGGCGCCGGCCGCGAGAGCGACGCGGTCGGCTCCACGGACGACGGCGTGCCGGTGGGCGGGTCGCTCGGCCCGGGCACCGGGCTCGGGCTCGGACTCGGCGAGGGATCCGGTGCGGGGCTGGGGGACGGCGAGGGGCTCGGGGACGGGCTCGCGGGGGGAACCGGTCGACCGCTGGGCCGGGGCGGCGGGACCGGCGGCGGCGGAGGCTTCGGGCGCCCCACCCCGCCGTGCTCCGGCGGCGGGAGCGGCGCCGCGACGATCGGCGTACGCGGGTCGGGCGCGAAGGGCCCCCAGGCGGTAGGGGTCGCCACCGCCGGTGCCGGAGTCGACGGGACGAGCGGCGGCTGGCTCGTCACCGGCAGCGGGATCACCACCGGGCCGACCGACGGCGTCGGGAGGAAGGGGGTGCTGCCGTCCGGCAGGGCCGTGCTGCCGACCGTGGCGGAGCCCGTGCTGATCGCGGCGAGGATCGGCATCGACGCGGTGCCCGCGAGCAGCGCCACGGTGAACAGGTAGCCCCGGGCCGGTCCGCCCGCACCGGGCGCCCGGTGCGCGCCGACGACCCGGCGGTAGCCCCCGGGGGCGCGGTGCCGGCCGAGGAAGGGCGTGGCGGCGGGACCTTCGGCTGGCTCGGACACCGCGCACTCCTCCTCGTTGCACCCGACGGCGGACGGCACGGCGACCGGCCCCGGGCGCCCGGTGGCACCCGCAGGCGGGAAACGGCAAACCGCGCCCGACGGGGACGATCCCGTGCCAATCAGCCTGGACCAGTAACGCTCAGTCAGCCAACCCCGCACAGCGTGTCGACACGCGTATCTGGCCGAACGGTGACGAACCACCGCCGGATCGGCCGCGCGTCGTTGCACCGGACAACCTGCGCTCCGTGCGACGAAGCGGGCCGCCGCGGCGGCCGGGCCCGGGCGCGGTGTGGGCGCAGTCACGTGTGATGCGAATATGGACCACGACGGCAACGCAGCCACGACCTCCGCGCACCCTCGCGGCAGGCGCGGCTGGGCGCCGGCGCTCCCGATCCGGGTTCGGCCAAGAATCCGGCTCACGCCGCGCGGCAACCCCCACCGGGGCTAGGCGCGACCGCCAGGAACCGGTCCGGCACCAGCCGGACAGGCGCACGAGTTGCGCGGCCGGGTGACCCCCCGGTGCCGACGCAGACAGACAGGGAGAGACGGATGGCAAAGGGCGACCCCGGGGTCTCCAGCCGCGGCCGACGCGCCGCACCCCGGTCGAGAAAGGGTGCGACCGGAGACCCGCAGCTGGTGCAGCTGCTCACCCCGGAGGGTGAGCGGGTGGAGAGCGCGACCGGCCCGGACGGGACCGAGTACCGCGTGGACTTCACCGACGAGGAGTACCGCGGCCTCTACCGCGACCTCGTGCTGGTCCGCAAGCTCGATGCCGAGGCCACGGCGCTTCAGCGCCAGGGCGAGCTCGGCCTCTGGGCCAGCCTGCTGGGCCAGGAGGCCGCGCAGGTGGGTTCGGGGCGCGCTCTGCGTACGCAGGACATGGCCTTCCCGACCTATCGGGAGCACGGCGTCCTCTACTGCCGGGGCATCGACCCGATCATGCCGCTCGGGCTGTTCCGCGGCGTCGACCAGGGCGGCTGGGACCCGAACGAGTTCAAGTTCAACATGTACACGATCGTGATCGGGGCGCAGACCCTGCACGCCACCGGGTACGCCATGGGCGTCCACATGGACGGCAAGACCGGGACCGAGGACGGCGAGGCGGTGATCGCCTACTTCGGCGACGGCGCCACCAGCCAGGGCGACGTCAACGAGTCGTTCGTCTGGGCCAGCGTCTTCAACGCCCCGCTGGTGTTCTTCTGCCAGAACAACCAGTACGCCATCTCGGAGCCGCTGGAGCGGCAGACCCGCGTGCCGCTCTACCAGCGCGCTGGCGGCTTCGGCTTCCCCGGCGTCCGGGTCGACGGCAACGACGTGCTCGCGTCGTACGCGGTGACCCGGCACGCGCTGGACAACGCCCGGCTCGGCCAGGGCCCCAGCCTGATCGAGGCCTACACCTACCGGATGGGCGCGCACACCACCTCCGACGACCCGACCCGCTACCGGATCGCCAGCGAGGTCGAGGCGTGGCAGGCCAAGGACCCGATCGCCCGGATGAAGTCCTTCCTGACCAAGCAGAAGATCGCCGACGCCGACTTCTTTACCTCCGTCGACGAGCAGGCCCGCACCGAGTCGGTGCACCTGCGCGAGCGGGTGCTCGCCATGCCCGACCCCGAGCCGGTGACGATGTTCGACCACGTCTACCCCCACGGGTCCCCCGAGCTCGACGAGCAGCGGGCGCAGTTCACCAGCTACCTGGAGTCGTTCGAGGGGAGCGCGCACTGATGGCCACGGAGACGCTCAGCCTCGGCAAGGCACTCAACACCGGTCTACGCAGGGCCCTGGAGGACGACCCGAAGGTCGTCATCATGGGCGAGGACGTCGGCAAGCTCGGCGGCGTCTTCCGGATCACCGACGGCCTCCAGAAGGACTTCGGCGACCAGCGGGTGATCGACACCCCGCTCGCCGAGTCCGGCATCATCGGCACCGCGGTCGGCCTGGCCATCCGCGGCTTCCGGCCCGTCTGCGAGATCCAGTTCGACGGCTTCGTCTACCCCGCGTACGACCAGATCGTGTCGCAGGTGGCGAAGATGCACTACCGCTCGCAGGGCAAGGTCCGGATCCCGATGGTCATCCGGATCCCGTTCGGCGGCGGCATCGGCGCGGTCGAGCACCACTCCGAGTCGCCGGAGGCGTACTTCGCCCACACGGCCGGCCTGAAGGTGGTGTCCTGCAGCAACCCGCAGGACGCGTACACGATGATCCAGCAGGCCATCGCCTCGGACGACCCGATCGTCTTCATGGAGCCGAAGCGGCGCTACTGGGAGAAGGGCCCCGTCGAGCTGGACGCCCCGCTCTCCGGCGCGTACCCGCTGCACTCCGCCCGGGTCGTCCGGCCCGGCACGGACGCCACGGTGCTGGCGTACGGGCCGATGGTGCGCACCTGCCTGGACGCGGCGACCGCCGCCGCCGAGGACGGCCGGGAGCTGGAGGTCATCGACCTGCGCTCGCTCTCCCCGCTGGACCTGGCCGCCGCGTACGAGTCGGTGCGGCGCACCGGCCGCTGCGTGGTTGTGCACGAGGCCCCGAGCAACCTGGGCCTGGGCTCGGAGATCGCGGCCCGGATCACCGAGGAGTGCTTCTACTCCCTGGAGTCCCCGGTGCTGCGGGTGACCGGCTTCGACACCCCCTACCCGGCCGCCCGGGTGGAGGAGGAGTACCTGCCCGACCTCGACCGGGTGCTCGACGCCGTCGACCGCACCTTCGGCTGGTGAGCGGCATGTCTCGGATCAAGGAGTTCAACCTGCCCGACCTGGGCGAGGGCCTGACCGAGGGCGAGATCCTCGCCTGGCTGGTCAAGGTCGGCGACGTGATCGAGCTGAACCAGCCGATCGTCGAGGTGGAGACGGCGAAGGCGGCCGTCGAGATCCCGGCGAAGTGGGCCGGCCAGGTGCAGGCGATCTTCCACCCGGAGGGGAGCACGGTCGAGGTCGGCACGCCGATCATCGCTATCGACACCGACCCGGGTGCGGGGCCGATCGAGGCGTCGACGACCGGCGCGCCGTCCGCCGCCCTGCCCACCCCGTCGGCGGCCTCGCTGGCCGCGGTCGAGGTGGCGCCGAGCGAGGGGGCGGTCGAGCCGGGCCTGATCGGCGGTCCGGCCCCGGGTGGGCGTACCGCCGTGCTGGTCGGCTACGGCCCACGGACCGCGGCGGCCAAGCGGCGCCCGCGCAAGGGCGGCACCCCGGTGCCCGCCCAGGCGGGCACCCCCGCCGCGCCGGTCGCGCCGGCCGCTCCCGTCGCCCCGGCGGCACCGGCCCCGGTGGCCAGCGCGCCGTCGAACGGCCACGCTCCGGCCGGTGGGCCGGTGCTGGCCAAGCCGCCGGTACGCAAGCTGGCCCGGGACCTCGGCGTCGACCTCTCCACCCTGGCGGGCTCGGGCCCGCTGGGCTCGATCACCCGCGAGGACGTGCAGCGGGCGGCGAGCGGGTCCACCGCGGCGGCCGAGCCGCTCGCGGCGTCGGCCCCGGTCACGGCGGCCGCGAGCTTCGGCGCGGACCGCGAGCAGCGCATCCCGGTCAAGGGGGTACGCAAGCTCACCGCCGAGAACATGGCCCGCTCGGCCTTCACCGCGCCGCACGTCACGGAGTTCCTCACCGTCGACGTGACCCGGGCGATGAAGGCCCTGGACCGGCTGCGCAACCGGCGCGAGTGGCGCGACGTGCGCGTCTCGCCGCTGCTGCTGGTCGCCAAGGCGGTGCTGCTGGCGGTCAGGCGGCACCCGATGGTCAACTCGACCTGGGCCGGCGACGAGATCGTGGTCAAGGAGTACGTCAACCTGGGCATCGCGGCGGCCACCGAGCGCGGGCTGATCGTGCCGAACATCAAGGACGCCGGCCGGCTCTCGCTGCGCGAGCTGGCGGACGCGATGACCGACCTGGTGCAGACGGCCAAGGCGGGGAAGACCTCGCCGGCCGACATGTCCGGCGGCACGCTGACGATCACCAACGTCGGGGTGTTCGGGGTGGACACCGGCACGCCGATCCTGCCCCCGGGCGAGTCGGCGATCCTGGCCTTCGGCGCGGTCCGCGAGATGCCCTGGGTGCACAAGGGGAAGGTCCGCCCGCGTCAGGTCACCACGCTGGGCCTCTCCTTCGACCACCGGATCATCGACGGTGAGCTCGGTTCGAAGTTCCTGCGCGACATCGGGGAGTTCCTGGCCGACCCGGAGGCGGCGCTGCTCGCCTGGACCTGACCGGTTCCGACGCCAGCCGACGGCCGGTGTGCAGGGGTTCGCCCCGGCACACCGGCCGCTTCCGTTGGGCGACATAAACGTAGGTCACCCAACCGGCTCACCTTCGATTGTTCGGCTCGTGTCCCAGCTCACCTAATAATCGATGGCGGCTGGGGCTGCCGTGGGGTTCAATGGAGACATCAAGGGGCTGACAACCGAATAGCCAGGAGGAGAGCCACCGTGAGCATGATCGAGCGAATCCGTACCCGCCGCGACGCCAACCGGCGCGCCCGTGCCATCGAGCACGCGCTGCGCTCCGCCAACTCGCCCGCGGTCCGCGAAGAGATCCTCGCCATCGCCCAGCGTCACATGAGCTGACGCCCAGAACCTTCCTCACCTCCTCCAGATCGACGACCCGCCTGGTCCGCCCGGGCGGGTCGTCGGCGTTTTCCCGCCCGTCGGCACCGGGATTCCACCTCGCCGCAGCGCCCGGTACGGTGGGCTTCGGTCGTCGCGCACCGGCCGGAGAAGGTCGAGTCGATAGAAGCCGCTCGACACCACCCGGCCACGTGGAGTGACGACCGTGCTCCCCGGACGCCCTCGGGCGGCCACCGGATACGGTGCGGGGAGCCGGCACGGCCGGCACGCCGGCGACGCCGGCCGCCCTGCCGAGCAGACCGATCGGCAGCGGTGGCCGACAGGTGATGGAGGAGGCGCACGCATGACGTCCGAGGGCACGCACCACCCCGGCCAGCAGCCGGACGAGGTGTCTCCGGGCGCCGGCGGACCGGCGCCATACGGCGACCGCCCGGCGCGGCAGGACAACGGCTACGGCGCGGACGCTCCCGACCTGGGCTGGGCGCCTCCGCCGCCGTCCGGGCGGCCGGGCCCGCCCACCTGGGGCGCGCAGGGCGGGCAGCCGCCGGCCCCGGCCTGGGCCGCCCAGGCACCGCAGCAGAACGACCCGCCCCAGCCCGGCCAGTGGGCGCCAGCCGGCGGGTCGACCCAGCCGGCGTGGCCGGGCGCGCAGGAGCAGGCCGGCCCCGCCTGGGCCGCCGACGCGCAGCCACCGCACGCCAACCAGCAGCCGCACGCCGCTCCGGAGCAGCCCGCCTGGGCGGCGGCGGAACAGGCCGCCCCGGCCTGGGCGCAGCAGCCCGAGCCCGCCGCCCGTGGCGCCGCCCGGGTGCCGCAGCCCGCGGCCGCCCCGCAGCCCTGGCCCGCCCAGGACGGCGACCCGAACCGCCCCGGCGGCTGGCCCGCCGGGTCCCCACAGGACCCCGCCGGCGCCGGGCAGCAGGAAGATCCCCACCGCCCCGGTGGCTGGGCCGGGCAGCAGCAGGGCGACCCGAACCGACCCGGCGTGTGGGCCGGGCAGCAGGACGAGCAGGGCCACTCCGCCGGGGCGGCGGAGGACCGGCCCCGGCAGGACGACTGGGCCGCGCAGCAGGACGACCCGAACCGCTCCGGCGGCTGGGCCGCGTCGCAGCAGGACGGGCAGCCCGCCTGGGCGGCGGCGGAACAGGCCGCCCCGGCTTGGGCGCAGCAGCCCGAGCCCGCCGCCCGTGGCGCCGCCCGGGTGCCGCAGCCCGCGGCCGCCCCGCAGCCCTGGCCCGCCCAGGACGGCGACGCCAACCGCCCCGGCGGCTGGCCCGCCGGGTCCCCACAGGACCCCGCCGGCGCCGGGCAGCAGCAGGGCGACCCGAACCGCCCCGGCGTGTGGGCCGGGCAGCAGGACGAGCAGCCGGGCTGGGACGCCGGTGCGGAGCAACGGCCGGGCGGGTCCTGGGCCGACGCGCCCCGGGACGACCAGCCGCGCGGCGGCGAGTGGCCGGCCGGGGACGAGCCGGCCCGCTCCCCGCGCGGTGCGGCCTCCGTCCCCCAGCAGACCGACGACCGGGACGCGACCGGGTGGGGCGCCGCCCCGCCCGCCGCGACCCCGCCCGGCCGGGCCTCCGTTCCGGTGCCCGGTGACGGCGGGCCGGCGCCGTGGGCCTCCGGCACGGAGGCCCCGCAGCAGTGGACGGGCAACCCCGCCGAGCGTCCGGCCGTGCCGGACGTGCAGCCGTGGTCGGCCGACGAGGCGTGGGGGCGCGCGGAGTCGAGCGAGCCCGCCGCCGGCCGGGCCGGCAACGGCTGGGAGCCGGAGCGGGCCGAGGAGCCGCCCGCCTACCAGCCCGCCCCGGGCCCCGGTATCTCGCCGGCCAACGCCGTACCGCTGCCGCCCCAGGAACAGCGGGTGCCGGGCGCCAGCCTGGCCGCCGCCCCGCCGGTCGACTACGCCGCACCCGCCCCGTTCACCCCCGAGCAGTCCGGCCGGGAGGGCGGCCTGCCGCCGTACGAGCAGGAGCAGCCGGCCTGGGCCCAGGGCGGCTCCCGGCACGACGAGCCGCAGTCTCCGGCCGGGCCGGTGGTCCCCGCCCCGCGCACCTCGCCGGAGTCGGGCGGGCGCGCGTCCGTACCGTCGCCGGAGGCCGCCGAGCCGGCGGCCGGCAGCGTCTCGGCGAGCGCGTCGGTGCCGCTCGCCAGCCGGGTGATGCCCCCGACCGACCAGGCCCTGCGCCCGGGCGGCACGCCCGCGCCGCAGCCCCGGGTCTACGGCCGCCCGTCCCGCCCGGAGCCCGCGGACGAGCCGGAGCGGGACGAGCCGAACGCGGGCCGCTGGGCGGACCACGCTCCGCCGCCCCGCTTCGACCAGGCTCCGGAGCCCCGCTTCGACCACGGCCAGGACAACCGGTTCGACCACGGCCAGGAGAGCCGCTTCGACCAGGACCAGGACAGCCGCTTCGGCCGGGGTCCGGAGACCCGGTTCGACCAGCCGTCTGAGCCCCGCTTCGACGACCGGGCACCGGGCGGGACCGCCACCTTCGGCGCGGTCGCGCCCGCCTCGCCGGCCGCGCCCCCGGCCTTCCCGCCGGGCGTGCCGTCCTTCGTCGACGCGCCGGCCAACGACCGGCCCGTGAACGGGGTCCGGCCGCACGGCGGCGGCGACCGCCCCGCCGACCAGTTCGGCGCCCCGGCGGCCGGCGGGGCGGCACCCGGCTACGGGCCCGCACCGATGGCCGAGCCCACGTCAGGCGGCGCGTTCCCGCCGCCCCCGCAGCAGCCCGGCTCCTCCTGGGACCAGGGCGCCCCGGAGCAGGACCAGGGTCGGTTCGACTCGTTCAAGCCGATCGCCGAGCCGAAGACCGAGGCGCCCACGCCCAAGATTCGCAACGGCCGGGTGCTCGCCGCGGTGCTCGTCGCGGCGGTGCTCATCCTGGCGGTGCCGCTGGGCCTGCTCATGCTGCTCGGCAAGATCGGGGGCGAGGACCAGGCCCCGGCGTTCGACCCGGCGGTCGGCAGCTGCGTCAAGAAGTCGGGCGAGAGCGCGGCGGCGGCGGACTGCGGTGAGGCGGGCGCCTTCACCGTGGTCTCCAGGGTGGACGCCAGGGACAAGTGCGCCGACCCAGCCCAGCCGCACGTGGTGCTCCAGGGTGGCGGCGCGAACCGGGTGCTCTGCCTCAAGCCGGCGGGCCAGTAGCCACCTCACGACGGCGGGGCCACGGTGAGCCGTGACCCCGCCGTCGTGCGTCCGGCTCCGGCCGGCCCCGGCAAGCGCGGACGGTGCCGGGCGGCCCGCGACGGTACGCGCCCCGTCGGTCGGCACCCCATGCCGGGCGCGTGGTGCCCGGTACGCCTGACCGGAGATGTCCTAGAGCTCCTGGACAGGACGTGACAGCAGGCAGAACTCGTTGCCCTCGGGGTCGGCGAGCACGACCCAGCTCGCGTCGGAAGGCTGTCCCACGTCGACGCGTCGTGCGCCGAGGGTCAGCAACCGGTCGAGTTCCTCCTCGGTGGACACGCCGTCGGCGCGCAGGTCGAAATGCAACCGGTTCTTGGTGACCTTGCCCTCCGGCACAGCCACCACGTCGATCATCGGTGCGGAACGGTCGGCGGCTCCGATGGTGATCACCTCCCCCTCCCGGTCGACGACCTGCCAGCCGAGCACCGAGCACCAGAAGTCCACGATCAGTTCTGGTCGGACGGCGTCGATGGCGATGTAGGAAAGACGGCTCGGCATACCGCCATTCTCACCCGCCCGCGACGACGCACCAGCCCAGCGCGCCGCTCGTCCCGCGAACAGCCGACCAGGCCAACCGCCACGGCCGCCGGGCACGGCGCCGGCTCTGGCTAGTCGACCGGAATGCGCAGGTCACGCACCGGTGAGGCGATGACCAGGGCGAGGCTGATCACGACGGGCACAGCCAGCATCAGGTACGCGACCCGGACCCCGTAGGTGTCTGCGGCCAGCCCGCCGATCAGGGCACCGAACGGAGTGCCGCCCCAGGCCAGCATGCGCCCGGTGGTGTTGACGCGGCCCTGCAGCACGTCGGGGGTGAGCAGTTGGCGCACGGTGATGCCGTTCGCGTTCACGGTCAGGCGCGCCACGGCCCACATCGCCCACCCGGCCAGCCCCAGGGTGAACGCCGACGTGCCGGCCAGGCCGACGAGGGCCGCGACGAAGATGACGAGCCCCACGATGGACACCATTCCCTGGCCGGCCCGACGGCTGGCTCGGGGCAGGATGACGGCGGCGATCAGCGAGCCGACCGCGGCGGCGGCGTAGAGCAGGCCCAGGCGCTGGTCCTCCGGGCTCAGACCGAGAGCCTGGTCGGCGTGGACGACGAGCAGACCCAGCACGCCGCCGGCGGCGACGTTGAGGCCGAAGCCCGCGGCGGTCAGCGTACGCAGGGCGGGCGTCCGCCAGAGGAAATGCACTCCTTCGGCGATCTCGGCCCGCAGCCGGCGGGCCACCGGCGGCCCCGGGTCCAGGCCGGTGCGGATCTGGACGAGCAGCGCGGCGGACACCAGATAGGTGGCGGCGTCGACGGCCAGCACCAGCGTGGGGTCGGCGATCGCGGCCAGCAGTCCGGCGGCGGCGGGCGCGGCGATCTCCAGCACGATCTCGGTGGACCAGACGAGGCTGTTCGCCCGGGTCACCCCTGGCTTGCCGACGATGCGTACGAAGGCGCCCCAGGCCGCGGCGTCGAACCAGCAGAAACCGCAGCCCACGCCGAACGCCACGACGAGCAGGTACCAGGAGGCCAGCGCATCGAAGAGCGCGGCGACCGGAACGGTCGCGAGCAGGAGAGCGCAGCACACGTCGGCGGTGATCATCATGCGCTTGCGCCGCAGGCGGTCCGCGGCGGCGCCGGCGAAGAGCCCGAACAACAGGTACGGCAGGGCTTCGAGGCCGACCACCGCCGCGGTCAGCGTCGGGGAGGCGCTCGTACGGTAGACCAGCAGCGGCAGGGCGACGGCGCTGGCAGCGGTCCCGGCGACCGAGATCGATCGGGCGAGGTACCAGAAGGAGAAGTCACGGTGAAACAGCCGGCGTCCTTCGACGCCGGCTGCCTCGGTGCGCTGCGTCACGGCCTGCTTCAGCCCAGCAGGGCGAGTTGCCGATCGTCGATGCTGGTCAGTGCGAGGTGCAGGTCCGCCGCCAGATCGTCGGCGAGGCGAGTCATCGACGCACCTTCCTCGTCACTCGGGTGGAAGCAACAAGTGCCGCCGCCGGTGCCGGGGGCGACGTTACGGGCCATCGGCTCCTCGACCTCGTCGCCGGGGTGGAAGCACGCTTGGCCGCCGCCGCCACCGGGCCCGTCGTTACGGGCCATCAGCTCCTCGGCCTCGTCGCCCGGGTGGAAGCACAAATGGCCGCCGCCGCCACCGGGCCCCACGCTACGGACCATCAGCTCCTCGACCTCGTCGCCCGGGTGGAAGCACATGGAGCCGCCCGGGGGAGAAAGACGAGCCGTCAGCTCACCGTCCTCGTCGCCGGGGTGGAAGCAGGGGGAGACGCCGCCGGGCACACCGTGGCGAGTTACCAGCTCATCGTGCTTGTCACCGGGGCCAAAGTAGAAGTTGTCAGCAGACACGTTTCCCTCATCTCGTTCGAACTGGACCTGGTCGGGTGACCGTCGTCCGTTCCGGGGACGGCCACAGGTGCCACCCCCGCCCGGTCGGGACGACGGGCACCCCGTGCCGCACCAGGCTGAAGCGCTCCAGCCCCGGGGCGATAGTGGTGGCCACCGCGATCGGTGAGCCGACTGGCGCGACCTCGCACACGTGGTAGCCGATGCCGTGACGGGCCAGAGCCCGCCGGACGTGCTCCAGCCCCCACCGTGGGCTGCCGTCACCTGCTACGTCCGCGCGTAGCGGCACCGCCCGCACCGGGCCGGAGAGCAGCTCGTCGAGTGGCATCGAGGCACACCGTTGCAGTGCCGGCCAGGTCGCCAGACGCTGGACGGCAGGCGAGCCCGTGGATGGGGAGAGCGCACAGACCTGGATCAGTTCGCCGAGGGCACGCGACGCGGCGTCGGTGGCCCAGAGCGACGCGCCGGCCCCGAGCCGGGTCGGCTCGCCGCCGGCCGCCGGGCTGACCGCCAGGTACACCGGCACATCCAGGTCGGTCGTGATGTCGAGCAGGTGCACGGGTGCGCCGGCCGCCCGTACGGCGCCCGCGTGCAGCGAACGCAACCCGTCCGGCAGTTCCCCGACCGGCACGAGGTCGACGTCCGGAACTCCGGCGACGTACCAGCGCAGGAGCGCCTGCCCGAGCCCGTCGTGTTCGATCAGCTCGCAGAGGCCGTGATAGACGGCCTCTGCCAGGTCGACGCCTGCCGCTGTGCCCAGGCTGGACGAGTACCGCAGCAGACTGCGGTACGGCCGGACGTCGTCACCCGCCACCGGCCACCGGTAGTAGCGCGGATCGGTAAGGAAGGTGGGATAACGGACCTCGCCGTAGGAGGCACACGCCGCGACGGAGTCCGGAAACTCCGCCGCCCACCGCCGCACGACCAGGTCGGAATCCAGGGCGGACTGCCCGGCCACGACGCTCGCCGGCAGTAGCCTGGTGGCGTCCGCGGTCCATCGGCGGTTGCCCCGGGCCGACATGAGATAGCGCTCCAGGGCCTCGAAGTACGCGCTCGCCGCGCCCTGGGGACCTGCTCCCTTCCCCGCACCGACGGCGACCCGGGCCCCGTCCCGGAACAGCGTGACGCGCATGGTCGGCGATGCGGCCGGGCCGAGGACCGCGACCCGCGCCGTGAGGCCGAGCCGGTCGATCTCGGCGGAGGCCGTCGCGAGGGCGCACTGCGCGGGCACGGATCGGAACGGCACCGCAGCCTCCCCCGGGACTATTCACCGGCCCGGACTGTGTCAACGAACTGCTTCGATGTCAACGGCTGGCAGCGGAATAGGGGCTACGCGACGCACCGCGTGCCAGGGTCGCCGCCCGGTCCTCGCTCGGGATCGGCTCGGGCGCCCACCCGGATCCCACCAATCAACCGCCGCCTACTCCATGACGATTCCTGGCCTTCGACACGCCGAGCAGTCACACCGGCTCAGCCGCCACCGCCGACCTCGACACAGGCCTAGCGGCGGTTGGTCCTCCTGACCAGGAACCAGGCCAGGCCGCCGACGAGCACGACCGACGAGACGAGACAGCACAGCGTGGCGATGTGCCACGGCTTGATCGCACCCATCCCCGCACGATAGCGGTGCCGCCCACCGTCCGAACGCCCCGAAAGGTCCCGGCCGACTCGCGGGCGCCCGATGGACTGCCCTCCGCCGCCCGGCCGGACCCCGGGCCGGCGGACAGTGGCCTCCGGGAAAGCGAAGCGCCCGCCCCGGGACGGGGACGGGCGCTCTCGGCTTCGGGTCGGTCAGGTCCGGTCGGTGACCTGGGCGACGAAGGCACGCCAGGCAGCCGGGGAAAAGTTCAGCGTCCCGCCGTCCCGGTCCTTCGTGTCACGGACGAGGACGACTCCCGGAATGTTGTCCGCGACCTCAACGCATGACCCGCCGTTGTTGCCGCTCTTTGTGCTCTTGCGCCACTGCGCGCCGGTCATGTCCATGCTGCTGCCGCTTTCCTGATCAGCTCTAGGGATTGAGGCCGGGAGAGGGCTTCGCTTCTGATGCGCTCCCACCTTCGATTCAGCGTAGCAACGTCCGTAGCTTCGTTTACGATCTGCGCCCGCGCCTGACTGTCGACGTGCGCGTCCTGCTCGCCGGTAGGTAGTTCGGCCACGATGAAGCCCCCGCCGAGGCCCGGATACATCCCGACGTCGCGGCACGACCAACACCTGAACGCACGGCAACGCCGCGCACCTGACAAGGTGGGTGACCTGATCACGCATCAGCTCGCGGTCGCCGTACGCCGACTGATACAGCACCAACTCGTGGACAACCGCGACGAACAGCGGCGGGCGCTCGCGCCTCAGAACGGCCTGACGGTCGATGCGCGACGCGACGGCGTTGTCTACCTCCTCGGCCGTCAACGCCTCGCCCGTGAGCGTCGCCCGCGCATAAGCCTCGGTCTGAAGGAGGCCGGGAATCCATGTGTGCTCAAACCAGCGCAGCGCGACCGCCTCGCGCTCCCATTCGACCCACTCGCGAAGCCATTGCGGCTCGCGGCGTTTCAGGACATCGGGCCATAGGTCCCCAACGTCCCGACGCAGGATCGCCGCGACCTTCGCGCGTCGTCGCGGCTGCGGGACCCGTCCCGGGCTTATCCACCGCGCGGCCGTCTTCGGATCGACCCCTGTCTGCGCTGCGAGGCTTTCCGCAGTCTCGCCCGCCTCGGCCATGGCCGTTTGAAGCGCATGGTTCATCCCGCCTCCAGCATGGACGTCCTAGGCGTTCCTGAGAATAAACCTTCGTCGTGTACTGGTCCCGTCGCTCTCGGCAATCTTGTGCGTAGACGGCGTGAGCCGGCGGAGACACCCGAACCCGCCGATCGCGTTGCCCCGGGGCCGCCGGGGACCGGCACTTCGGCGGCCTCCCTCCGACCATCGACCGAGGGGGAAGCCGGGCCCGACGAGACACCGAAGCCCGCCCCGAGCCCCGCGCCGAGAACCGACCCGCCGCCGGCGCGTCCGATCGTCCCCGGGCCGATCGGCCCCTTCGTTCCGCCGTACAGGAGCCCCGGCCGCGTGACGAACGTCGTCCCCGCGTCCCGCTGGGTCGGCGGGGCACACGGGGGCACGCGGTGAAGCTGAAGTCCGGCGACGTCGTTCACCTGACCCGCGCCGCATCCCCGCAGTTCGTGAATCCGATCGTGATCCGCGTGATCCGCGAGCTTCCCGAGCGGTTCACGTACCACGGTTGGCTGTGGTTCGAGGGCTACCAGTCGACGGGAAGGGCGTCGCCGTGGCGAAGCGCGAGCTGTTCGCCCTGCGCGAAGGGCTGCGCCGGCTCGACACCCCGCCCGCCCCAGCGAGAACCGTCCGCCGACCGCTCCCCCGGACGCCCGTGAGAACTGGCTGATGGTTCCTCGTCGCATCCTCCCGCACCTGCCGTCCCGGCCCACCTGGCGCTGCCAGTCGTGCGGGATCGCGTGGCCGTGCTCGCCGGCGAAGCTGAGGCTCCTCGGCGAGTACCGCGAGAACCGGAAGGGCCTGATGGTTTACCTGGGAACGCTGAAGGCCGAGGCCGCGCAGCAGCTGGCCGTCCAGGACGGCGGCCCGTCGCCGGCCGACGTGGACCGGCGCTTCGTGAACTGGGCGGCGCCCGTCCTGTAGCCCGGCGCGCCCGGCCGGTGCGGCGCGCCGCCTGTCGTCCGGGTCACGGAGCCCGGTCGGCCCGAGCCCGGCATGGCAGGCTGGCGGGCATGGGAACGACAGCGCGCGTACGTGCCCCCGAGTTGCGGGGCCGGCAGTGGCTCAACACGGGCGGGCAGGACCTGACCCTCCAGGACCTTCGGGGTCGCATCGCCGTCCTGGACTTCTGGACCTTCTGCTGCATCAACTGCCTGCACGTGCTCGACGAGCTGCGCCCGCTGGAGGAGAAGTACGGCGACGTGCTCGTCGTGGTCGGCGTGCACTCGCCGAAGTTCGAGCACGAGAAGGACCCGGACGCGCTGGCCGCCGCCGTGGAGCGGTACGGCGTGCACCACCCCGTGCTCGACGACCCGGAGCTGGACATGTGGCAGCAGTACGCGGCCCGCGCCTGGCCCACCCTGGCGGTGATCGACCCCGAGGGCTACGTGGTGGCCACGATGGCCGGCGAGGGCCACGCCGAAGGGCTGGCCCGCCTGATCGACGACCTGATCGCCACCCACGAGGCGAAGGGCACCCTGCACCGGGGCGACGGCCCGTACGTCCCGCCCGCCGAGCCGGAGACCACGCTGCGCTTCCCGGGCAAGGCGGTGCTGCTGGGCAACGGCAACCTGCTGGTGTCGGACTCGGCCCGGCACTCGCTGGTGGAGCTGGCCCCCGACGGGGAGACGCTGCTCCGCCGGCTCGGGACCGGCACCCGGGGTCGGGAGGACGGTCCGCCCGGGGCGGCGGCCTTCTCCGAGCCGCAGGGGCTCTGCCTGCTGCCGGCGCACACCGCCGAGGTGGCCGGCTACGACCTCGTCGTCGCCGACACCGTCAACCACCTGCTGCGCGGCGTACGCCTGGCGGACGGTGCGGTAGTCACCGTCGCCGGCACCGGCCGGCAGTGGCGCTCCACGGTCGACGACCACCCGCACGACGCGCTCTCGGTCGACCTCTCCTCCCCCTGGGACCTGGCCTGGTACGACGACAAGGTCGTCATCGCGATGGCCGGCATCCACCAGCTCTGGTGGTTCGACCCGGTGAAGCGCACCGCCGGCATGTACGCGGGCACCACCGTCGAGGCGCTGCGCGACGGCCCGCTGGGCGAGGCGTGGATGGCGCAGCCGTCCGGTCTCTCCGTTTCCGCCGACGGCACCCGGCTCTGGGTGGCCGACAGCGAGACCAGCGCGATCCGGTACGTGGAGAACGGCGTCATGGGCACCGCCGTCGGGCAGGGGCTCTTCGACTTCGGCCACGTCGACGGGCCGGCGGCGGAGGCGCTGCTCCAGCACCCGCTGGGCGTGTGCGCGCTGCCGGACGGCTCGGTGCTGGTCGCCGACACGTACAACGGCGCGGTCCGCCGCTTCGACCCGGAGAGCGACCTCGTCTCGACGGTCGCCGACGGGCTCGCCGAGCCGAGCGACCTGGTGCTCACCCCCGCCGGTGACGTGCTGGTGGTGGAGTCGGCCGCGCACCGGCTGACCCGGCTGGCCCCGGGGGCGCTCTCGGCGGCCGGCGCCAGCACCGTGGACGGTCCCCGGCACCGCACCGAGCGCAGGCCCACCGACGTGCCGGCCGGCGAGCTGACCCTGGACATCGTCTTCACGCCCGCGCCGGGGCAGAAGCTGGACGAGACGTACGGCCCGTCGACGCGCCTGGTGGTCTCCGCGTCCCCGCCCGAGCTGCTGCTGTCGGGGGCCGGCACCGGCACGGAGCTCTCCCGCCAGCTGGTGGTGAACGGCGACGTGGCCGAGGGCGTGCTCCAGGTGACCGCCCAGGCGGCGACCTGCGACGCGGACGTCGAGCACGCGGCCTGCCACCTGACCCGGCAGGACTGGGGCGTCCCGGTCCGGGTGGCCGACGGCGCCTCCGCCCGGCTCGCCCTGGTGCTCCGCGGCCTGGACGCCTGAGCCGCGCGGCGCGCCGGCTCAGGCGAAGGGGGCGGGCGGCACGCCGGCGTCGATGAGGGCGGCGCGGACCAGCTCGGCGCAGCGGACCGCGCCGGGGGTGTCGCCGTGCAGGCAGATCGACTCGACCGGGCACGACACGACGGTGCCGTCGACCGCGACCACACACCGCTCGGTGGCCATCCGGACGGCCCGCAGGGCCACCTCCTCCGGGTCGGTGACCAGCGCGCCGGCGGCACCGCGGGGGACCAGGGCGCCGTTGGGCAGGTAGCCCCGGTCGGCGAAACCCTCGGCGACGACCCGTAGCCCCGCCCCGGTGGCGAGCTGGGCGAGCACCGAGCCGGGTGGGCAGAGCAGCGGCAGCTGGTCGTCGTAGTCGCCGACCGCGGCGACCAGCGCCGCCGCCTGGGTCTCGTCGCAGGAGGCGGCGTGGTAGAGCGCGCCGTGCGGCTTGAGGTAGCGGACCCGGGTGCGGGACAGCCGGCAGAACGCCTCCAGCGCGCCGAGCTGGTAGGTGACCTCGTCGCGCAGCTCCGCGAAGGCGTACGCGATGTGTCGCCGGCCGAAGCCGGCGAGGTCGCGGTAGCCGACCTGCGCGCCCACGGCGACGCCGCGTTCGGCGGCGCCCTCGCAGACCCGGCGCATGGTGGACGCGTCGCCGGCGTGGAAGCCGCAGGCGACGTTGGCGGAGGTGACCAGGTCCAGCAGCGCGGCGTCGTCGCCCAGCCGCCAGATGCCGAAACCCTCGCCGAGGTCAGCGTTGAGGTCCATGGAACCTGACCGTAGTGCCTGGGCGGGCCTGCGCGAGCGGGGTCACGTCGTCCACCACCCCGACGACGGGGTATCCCCCGGTGGTCGGGTGGTCGGCGAGGAAGATCAGCGGCTGGCCGTCCGCCGGGACCTGCACCGCGCCGAGCACGATGCCCTCACTGGGCAGTTCCCCGGCGACCGCGCGGGGCAGCGCCGCGCCGGTGAGTCGCGCGCCGACCCGGTTGCCGACCGGGCTCACCGCGTACGCGCCGTCGAAGAGCAGGTCGAGCGCGGCGGCGGTGAACCAGTCGTCGCGGGGGCCGAGCCGCAGGGTCAGCCGCAGCTCGGCCGGGGTGGGCGGCGCGACGGTGAGGTCCACCGGGGCGGGTGGCCCGGTGGGTGTGCCCAGGGGCAGCCGGTCGCCGTCGCGCAGCGGCGGCGGGCCCAGCCCGGAGAGGGTGTCGGTGGCGCGGCTGCCGAGCACCGGCTCGACGTCGATCCCGCCGCCGACGGCGAGCCAGTTGCGCAGGCCGGCCCGGGGCGGGCCGATCCGCAGCACCGCGCCCGCCGGCACGGACAGCGGCCGGCCCACGTCCCCCGGTCGGTCGCCGACCCGGACGGCGGCGTCGGCTCCGGTGATCGCGACCGTCGCCGCGCGGGGGAAGCGCAGCTCGCACCCGGTCATCGTGATCTCCAGGCCGGCGGCGGGCTCCGGGTTGCCGACGAGCCGGTTGGCCAGCCGCAGCGCCGCCGGGTCGAGCGCTCCCGACCGGGGTACGCCGAGGTGTGCCCAGCCGGCCCGGCCAAGGTCCTGGACCGTGGTCAGCGCCCCGGCGCGGAGCACCTCGACCGCCCGCCTCACGCGGCCGCCAGGCGTACCGGGGTGCCGGGGGCGAGGCGGGCCGGCGGGTCCGCGCGCACGTCGAAGAGGGCGAGGTCGGTGCGGCCGACCAGCAGCCAACCGCCGGGCGACGCGGCGGGATAGATCCCGGCGTACGGGCCGGCCAGGGCGACCGAGCCGGCCGGCACCCGGGGACGCGGGGTGGGCAGCCGGGGCACCGCCAGCTCGGCGGGGAGCCCGGTGAGGTAGGCGAACCCGGGGGCGAAGCCGCAGAAGGCCACCCGGAACGGGGTACGCCGCAGCCGTTCGACCACCGCCGGCACGCCCACGCCCCAGTGCTCGGCGACGCGGGGCAGGTCCTCCCCGTCGTACGTCACCGGGACCTCGACCAGGGCGGCGGCGCGGCGGGGGGCGGCGGGCCGGGGCGTCCAGCCGGCGATCCGCGCGGCCGTCGCCGCCGGGTCGGGCACCCCGTCGAGCAAGACGGTGGTGGCCGCCGGCACTATCTCGACGGCGGCCAGCTCGCCGCGTTCGCGCCGCCGCCACAGCTCCGCCCGCCACCCCTCCACCTGGTCGGCGTCGTCACAGTCGAGCAGCAGGGCGTGCGCCCCGACCGGTCTGGTCCGCATTCCGCCATACTTCCCGACGGGCGCGCGGCGTCCCGCCCGGCGGGGCGCCGTCCCACGTGACCACGGGCACTACTTGCAAGTAACCTACGGTGTCGTAACCTATTGGACGTGACCACCTCCGCACCGCGACTCAAGCCGGTCGACATCGGTAAACCCCGGATGCGCGGCTGGCTGCACACGTACGCGTTCTTCGTCGCCGCGGTCGGCGGCGTCGCGCTGAGCGCGGTCGCCGCCACCAGGCCCGGCTGGGCGCCCCTGGTCAGCTGCGTCATCTACAGCCTGACGGTGTGCGGGCTCTTCGGCACCAGCGCGCTCTACCACCGGCGGGTGTGGACCGAGCGCGGGTTCCAGATCATGCGCCGGATGGACCATTCGATGATCTTCGTGTTCATCGCCGGCACCTACACGCCGTTCTGCGTACTGCTGCTGCAACCCCGGCCGGCCGCGGTCATGCTGTCGCTGGTGTGGGGCGGCGCCCTTGCCGGGGTGGCCGTCAAGCTGGTCTGGCCGCACGCCCCGCGCTGGGTCTCCGCGCCGCTCTACCTGGCGCTCGGCTGGGTCTCGGTCGCGATGCTGCCCGACATCCTGCACCAGGGCGGGGTCACCGCGCTGGTACTGCTCATCGTGGGCGGCGCGATCTACAGCGTCGGAGCGGTCTGCTACGCGCTACGCCGGCCCAACCCCTGGCCCGCCGTCTTCGGCCACCACGAGTTCTTCCACGCCTGTACGCTGCTGGCCGCGCTCAGCCACCACATCGCCATCTACTTCGCGCTCTTCGCCTGACCGGTCGCGCGCGCCGCCCGGCGTCGTCCTCCGGCCCGGCCCCCGGACGTCCCGCCCGGGGTTCTACGGGAGCCCGGCGACGGATCACCGGGGCACGCGCCGGGGGCCCCGCCGCGTGGCGGAGCCCCCGGAAGAGACGCTGACGCCGAACTCAGACGGTGCCGCCCGGCCGGCGCACCTCGCGGTACTCCTGCACGACCGGCTCGCCCTGCACCGGCACCACCCGCTCGGTGACCACCCGGTCCCCACGCGCCGGGGCGGCGACCACGGTCCGGCGGCGCGAGTTCCAGAAGTGGAGCGTGAGCAGCAGGCCGGCCACGCCGGCGAGCATCAGCACCCAGCCGACGACGGCCAGGTTGAGCCAGCCCAGATCCGCCTCCACGGCGAACGCGAAGATCGCACCCAACGCGATCAGGAAGATGCTGCCACCAAAGCCCATGTCGTCGCCCTCCTCAGCTGTTACCTGGCGTTTCCTTCCGCCGCGGCCATCGGTGAGGGTGCGGCATCCATCGACTTACCCCGGCGCTCCGACCGCCAATCGGGCAAGCTGGGGACATGACGGACGATCACGCCCGGGCAAGGACACTGGTGCTGCTCCGGCACGCCAGGGCGGAGCAGCCCGGGGAGACGCCGGACGTACACCGTGCGCTGGCCGACCGGGGGCGGGCCGACGCCGCGGCGGCCGGCGCGTGGCTCGCCAGGCACGACCTGCTGCCGGACGTGGTGATCTGCTCGGTCGCCCGGCGCACCCGGGAGACCTGGCACGGCGTGGCGATGGGGATGACGGGTTCGCCGCCGGAGGGTGGTTCGGCCGGTCCCGCCCCCGTCGTGCGCTACGAGGCGGACGCCTACGACGCGAGCCCGGAGCAACTGCTGTCCCTGGTGCGCGGCGTGGACCCGGCGGCGCGGACGGTGCTGCTGGTCGCCCACAACCCGGGCGTCTCGCTGCTCTCCGCCCTGCTCGACCCGGAGCGGGCGGATCAGGACGGGATGCGCACCGCCGACGTGGTGGTGCACCGGTCCGCCGACGACTGGGCGGAGTTCGACCGGGGCCGGGCGCCGGTCGTCGACCGGCACACCGCACGCCACTGAGCCACCCGCCTGTGCGTGACGGGTGGCTCGGGGGCCGCTCGTGGCGTCGGGGACACCGCCGGACCGGGCGGTGAACGGGGCCGGCGACGGCCCCGGATCAGGACGGCGGTGCCGTCGGCGGCGGCGGGTCGGGCGGCGGCGGCATCATCGCGGTCGGGTGCGAGAGCCGGTTCTCCTCGACGATCAGGGTCCGCGCCCGCTTGCGCCGGTCCTGCCAGAACCAGAGCGTGGTGAGCAGTACGCCCAGCCCGGCCAGGATGAACACCCAGCCGACCGCCCGCAGGTCGACCCACCAGACGTTGGCTCTGATGGCGAAGGTGAGGATCGCGCCGATGGCGATCAGGAAGATTCCGCTACCAATGCCCATGTGCGCTGCACTCCCCCGTGCGGTGGCTCTGGGCGTTCTCTGACGTGGCTCCGCGACGGTTACCCGCCACGTCGCGGGGCTACCCGGATGGCGCCCGCGAATAGTCCCGCGGGCCGGTCCCGCCGGCCGCCCGGGGCCGGGCGTCGGGCACGGCCGGCGTCAACCGGCCCGTCGGGGCTCGAACCAGTCGACGATGCCGCCGAGGTGGTCGACGAAGGTCTCCGACCGTTCCCACCTGACGGTGACCGGCTCGTCCGCGTCGACGTGCCGGTAGATCGGCAGCCCGCGGACGCAGAGGCCGTAGAGGATGGTGCGGTCGCAGACCCGGCAGCCGAGGTAGTGCCGCAGCGTGTAGCGGGTCTCCGACTCGAAGATCGCCGTGGTCCGCTCCAGGGGGCAGTCCGCCCGGAGCAGGACCATGTCCCCCAGAGCGACCCGCTGGAGCAGATTGGCGGTGGTACGGGACGAGTCGATCATGCTCTTGTCGTCACCGGGAGAGAATCGGACCAGCACCCGGTCACAGACGCACATACCAGTCAACTGAGCCCCCACCGTCGAAGGTCCGCCGGCTGACCACGGTAGTCCCCCGGCACAGCGCGGCGCCGGGTGGCGGCGCGCCGACCGACGGCCCCGGAGCACGGACGACGACGGCCGGATGGGGGTCACCCCACCCGGCCGTCGTGCCGGATCAGCGCCGGGTCGCCCCGACCACGTCGCCGCCCGTGCCGGATCAGCGCCGGGTCACCCCGGCCGCGCCGCCTCGTGTCGCGGCCCGCCTCAGAATGCCTCCTCCGGGAGGTCCATGACGTCCAGGTCGGTGCCCTCGATGATCCGCCGGTCGGCGCCGATGCGGGGCAGCACCTCGCGGGCGAAGAAGCGGGCGGCAGCCACCTTGCCGGTGTAGAACGCCTTGTCGGCGGCGGAGACCTCGCCGGCCAGCGCCTTCAGCGCCACGTCGGCCTGCTTCTGGAGCAGCCAGCCGACGACCAGGTCGCCCATCGCCAGCAGGAAGCGCCGGCTGCTCAGGCCGACCTTGTAGAGCGCCCGGGAGTCGCCGCCCTGCGCCTCGCCCAGCCAGCCGGTCAGCACGCCGACCATGTTCTGGATCTCGGCGAGCGCCTTGCCCAGCGCCTGCCGCTCCTCCTTGAGCTGGCCGTTGCCGGCCTCGGTGGCGATGAACTCCTGGATCTCGCCGGCGACCGCCATCAGCGCCTTGCCGTTGTCCCGGACGATCTTCCGGAAGATGAGGTCGAGGCTCTGGATCGCGGTGGTGCCCTCGTAGAGGGTGTCGATCTTGGCGTCCCGGACGTACTGCTCCAGCGGGTAGTCCTGGAGGAAGCCGGAACCGCCGAAGGTCTGCAGCGACTCGTGACCGAGCAGCTCGTACGCCCGCTCGGAGCCGACGCCCTTGACCAGCGGGAGGAGCAGGTCGTTGACCCGCTTGGCGAGCTTGGTCGCCTTCTCGTCACCGGCCGCCTCGGCGATGGCGACCTTGTCCTGCCAGGTGGCGGTGTAGCAGACCAGCGCGCGCAGGCCCTCGGCGTACGCCTTCTGCAACATCAGCGAGCGGCGCACGTCCGGGTGGTGGGTGATCGTGACGCGCGGGGCGGTCTTGTCCGCCATCTGGGTCAGGTCGGCGCCCTGCACCCGGCTCTTGGCGTACTCCAGCGCGTTCAGGTAGCCGGTCGAGAGGGTGGCGATGGCCTTGGTGCCGACCATCATCCGCGCGTTCTCGATGATCATGAACATCTGGCGGATGCCCTCGTGCTTCTCGCCGAGCAGCCAGCCCTTGGCCGGTACGCCGTGCTCGCCGAAGGTCACCTCGCAGGTGTTGGAGACCTTCAGGCCCATCTTGTGCTCGACGTTGGTGGCGAAGACGCCGTTGCGCTCGCCCAGCTCGCCGGTGTTCTCGTCGAAGTGGTACTTCGGCACCACGAAGAGGGAGAGGCCCTTGGTGCCCGGGCCGCCCACGCCCTCGACGCCGACCGGGCGCGCCAGCACGTAGTGGATGATGTTGTCGCTCAGGTCGTGCTCGGCGGAGGTGATGAAGCGCTTCACGCCCTCGATGTGCCAGGAGCCGTCGGGCTGCTGGACGGCCCGGGCGCGGCCGGCGCCCACGTCCGAGCCGGCGTCCGGCTCGGTGAGCACCATCGTCGAGCCCCACTGCTTGTCGGCGAAGAGCTTCGCCCACCGCTTCTGCTGCTCGGTGCCCTCGACGTGCAGCACGTGCGCGAAGGACGGGCCGGAGGAGTACATCCAGACGGCGGCGTTGGCGCCGAGGATCAGCTCGGCGAGGGACCACACGAGTGCCCGCGGGGCGTTGCTGCCGTCCAGCTCAGTCGGGAGCTCCAGCCGCCAGAACTCGGAGTTCATGAACGCCCGGTACGACTTCTTGAACGACTCCGGCAGCGGCGCGGTGTGCGTGGCCGGGTCGAAGACCGGCGGGTTGCGGTCGCTGTCCGTGTAGCTGGCGGCCAGGTCCTCGCGGGCGAGGCGGTCCACCTCGGCGAGGATGTCGCGCGCGGTGTCGACGTCCAGCTCCGAGTACGGGTCCTGGCTGAACGCCTGGTCCGCCCCGAAGACCTCGAAGAGGTTGAACTCGAGGTCCCGAAGGTTGCTCTTGTAGTGGGTCATGCTCGCTGGCCCCGCTTCCGGACAGGTGTTACCGATCAGTAACCCCGACTGTATTACCGATGGGTAGGCAGCGACAACCCGATCTCGGAAGTGACGGCGATTACACACCTGCCGTTCGGGTTGCGGAACGGCCCGCCGTGACCCGGCACGCCGCGGGGGCCGGCTCAGCCCTCGGCCGCGCCGACCTCCCAGCTCGGCACGGCCGCCGTGGCCACCCCGCGCGAGCCCGTGTACTCCATCAGGACCAGGGCGATGTCGTCGTCGAGCCGGCCGTGCACCCACTCGACCAGGGCGGTCTCCAGCGAGGCGAGCCCGTCGGCGACCGTGCCGTGGCCGAGCAGCCGCCAGGCCCGGTCGGCGGTCGGGAAGAACTCCCCGTCCCGGCGGGCCTCACCGAGCCCGTCGGTGAAGAGCAGCAGCCGGTCGCCGGGTTCCAGCCGCTCGACGCGGGGGCGGACCGCCGGCATGAAGCCCAGCGGCGGGGCGGGGGCCGGCGGTTCGAGCGGGATGACGGCGCCCCGGCGCAGCAGCAGCGGCGGCGGGTGGCCGCAGTTGACGATGGTGAGCGTCCCGCCCCGCTCCTCGACCAGCGCCGCCGTGACGAAGTCCTCGTCGCCCACGCTCCGGGCCACCGCCCGGTCCAGGTCGGCCACGATGGCCCGCAGGTCGGCCCGCTCGTACGCGACGTGCCGGTAGGAGCCGAGCACGATGCTGGCCAACCGCACCGCGTCCAGCCCCTTGCCCCGCACGTCACCGATGATCATGCGCACCCCGTACGGGGTGTCGACCGCCTCGTAGAGGTCGCCGCCGATCTCGGCCGTGGCCGTGGAGGAGATGTACCGGGCGGCGACCGAGAGCGTTCCGACCTGCGGCCCGAGCGGGCGGAGCACGGCCTGCTGGGCGACCGAGGCCAACCGGGACAACTCGACGATCTGCTGGGCCTGGCGCTGCCGCACGGCCGCCGTGGCGACCGCGATCGCGGTGCCCAGCACGATGCAGGCGACGGCGACCGCGGTGGGGAGCGCCATGGTGTCGGCGCCCAGGGCGAACCCGATCCCGAGGGCCGTGGCGGCGACGCCCACGCCGAGCGTGATCCGCCAGGACGCCAGCGCCGCGGCCAGGAAGGGCGCGGCCACCATGAGCGCGATGTAGTTCGCCGGACGGCCGTCGGCGAGCTCCACCGCCGAGACGATCGCGAGCAGGGCGAGGGCCGCGCCGAGGCCGGCGCGGGATCCGGGACTCAGCGGGCCGGGGCCCGACTGGAAGGGTCGCGTGCGTACGAGGGACAGCATGCCTGATCGACGTGAGCGGGTGAATGAACCTGGCCCGTCATTCGAGGATGTTCTGCCCGCGCGGCTCGCGCCGCCGGCCGATCGCCCGGTGCGGGGCTCAGCCCAGCACCTCGTAGCGGACCTCGACGTGGCCGGCGTCGAGCGGGGCGATCTCGGCGAACGCGGCCCGGGAGAGGTCGAGGCAGCGCCCGTCGACGAACGGTCCGCGGTCGTTGACGCGTACCGTCACGGACCTGCCGGTGGACGGGTTGGTGACCCGGACCCTCGTGTCGAACGGCAGGGTCCTGTGCGCGGCGGTCAGCTGCGACGGGTCGAAGTGCTCGCCGTTGGCGGTGAGCTGCCCCTCGGAGTAGAACGACGCGCCGCACGAGCCGCTCTCCACGACCGGGCGGGCGGTGCTGCTCTTCTTCTTCGCCGCGCTGGGCTTCGGCGCGGCGGTACGCGGCTTGCCGCGCGAGGGGGCCTGGGTGGACCGGGCGGCCTTCGGGCTGGCGGTCGCGCTCGGCGACGCGCTGGCGCTCGGCGAGGCGGCCGGCGAGCCGGAGGGAGCGACGCTCGGCACGCCGGTGGGCGGGAGGTCGGCGGCGACCGGCGGCGGGGCGGGCCGCGCGTCCGAGGTCAGCTGGACGGCGCCGACGGTGCCGCCGACGGCGAGGGCGACCCCGACCGCGGCGGTGGCCGCGATGCCGGCCGGCGAGGAGAAGATGCGGGGACGGGAGTGCCTGCCAGCCACCGGTCCGGTCCTTTCGTGAGCTCAACAAACCGGGTCGGACCGTAACGAGAGAAGCACTTCCGAAGTCAACGTGATCATGGTGGTATCGCCGGAATTAGAGGCATACGTGTGGCCGATCATCCGACCCCGGGTGGGCCGCGCGGCCCGGGTCCGGGGCGGGCCACCCGTCCCGCCCCCGGTGGCGCAGGATGGTGCCCATGCCCTCCGAGCTGAGCGGACGCCTCGCCGAACTGGTCCGGTGGATCGACCCCGGCCCGGCCGCCAGTCACCTGGTCAGCGACGTCACCGGCTGGTGGCGGGACCCGGTGGTCCTCGCCCGCCTGGGGCCGGCCCTGGTGGAGCCGTTCCGGGCCGCCCGGCCGACGGTGGTCGTCTCGCCCGCGGTCACGGGATACCTGCTCGGTCCGCTGGCCGCGACGGCGCTCGGGGTCGGCTTCGTGCCGGCACACAAGCCGGGCGACGGCCGGCTGCCCGCCGGGCCGCTGACCTGGGCGCGGAGCCCGGCCGACTTCCGGGGCCGACGGGTGGACCTGGCCGTCCGGGAGCACGGTCTCGGCCCCGGCGACCGGGTGCTGGTGGTGGACGACTGGGTCGCCACCGGGGCGCAGGTCCGCGCGCTCTACGAGATCTGCGCCGCGCGGGGGGCGGAACCGGTCGGCACCGCCACCGTGGTGCTGGACTGCCCGCCGGCGGTCGCCGCCGAACTGCGCGTACGGGGGCTCGTGGACGGCGCGGAGCTCACGGGTTGACCTCAACCTCGGTTGAGGTCCGACGATCGTCGCCATGGGCGAGGAGATCCTGGACGAGGCGTACCGACGACTGCACCGCACCGGGCCCGAGTACGAGGGCTGGCTCTCCAACCACGGGCCGATGGCCGTGGAGGCGCTGGTCCGGCACGGCCACGGCCGGGCGGTGCACCGCTGGCTGGACGCGTACCTGGGGCGGCTGGACGAGCTGCCGCGCGGCCTGCGCCCCGTCGAGGACTGGCGCGAGGCCCTCGGCGACCCGAAGCGGGCCGGGGACTGGCTGGCCCACTTCGACCGGGAACTGCGCGAGCGCCCCTGGCGGGAGGTGCTCGGCACCTGGTGGCCCCGGCTGCTGCCCGGGATCGCCGCCGGAGCCACGCACGGCGTCATCCGGGTCGGGCACGCCGTGCGCGCCCTGCGGGAGGCGCGGGAGAGCCCCGAGCGCCTCGCCGAGCTGGGCCAGGCCCTCGGCTACTGGGCCGCCCGGTGGCAGCCGGTCCCCGGGGCCGACCCGTCGACCGGTGCCGGACGGGCGGCGACGCCCACGGGCGCGCCCGGGGACGGCGATCCGCGCGTCGCGTCCGCCCTGGCCGGGCTGCCCCGCATCGCCGACCGCAGCGGGGGCATCCGGGACCGACTGGGGCGGCTGCCGGCCCTGCCGGACTGGCCGGCCGCGCTGGCGGCCCTGCCTCCGGCGTCCACCCCGGCCGGGGCCGGGTGGGACCTGGCCGCGCTGGTGCACGGCGCGAGCCTGGACTACCTGCGCTTCGGGCACGCCGAGCCGGTGATGCTGGTGCACGCGGTGACCGCACCGACGGCCGTGCTGCGTACCCTGCCGGCTCTCGACCCGGCGCTCTGGGCGCCGAGCGTCGCCGCGGCCTGGTCCGCGACGGCGGCCGTGACCGCGATGTACGCCCCGGTGCGGCCGGCCGCACCGCCCGCGGTTGCCGCCGGTGACCCGGCGGAGGTCTTCGCCCGCGCCGCCCGGCACGGGGACGCCCACGTGGTGAAGCTGGCCGACGCGGTCCTGGAGGCGCACGCGGCCAGCGGCGACGACCGGGTGCTCGCCGCGGCCGGCTACGCCGGTCAGCTGATCTGAACGAACTCCTCCACCGCGGTGCAGACCCGGCCGAGCGCCTCGGCGGAGCGGGCAAGCGGCCCCGGCACCATCAGCGCGTGGTCGGCCTGGTCGACCTCCACCACGTGCGGGGTGAGCCGGCGGGCGACCGAGCCGTCCCAGGACGGGTCGGCGGTGCCGCCCACCAGCAGGACCGGCGCGGTGGCGCGGCGCAGCCCGTCGACCACCGCCGGCAGTTGCAGCAGCGGGGTGAGCCAGACGGACGGCAGCCCACGGTCGGCGGCGAGCGGCGTGGCCATCGAGCCGAGCGACTTGCCGACCAGCAGGTGCGTCGGCTCCGCGAGGGTCGGGGCGACCTGCCCGATCACCCAGTCGATGGTCGGGCCCGGCCCCTCCCGGTCGGGGTCGAAGCGCTCCGGCACCTCCCAGGAGATGCCGTGCAGGGAGTAACCCACCCGGCGCAGCGCCTCGCCGGCGTAGACGAACAGCGGGAACCGCGTGTCGTAACCCCGGCCCGGAATGAGCACCGCCCGTCGCCCCGCCATGCCGCCTCCCGATCGTCGCCCGACCCACCGTAGCCCCATCGGCACCGAGCGTGGGGGCGGAAATGCCGCGACGGGCGATCTGCGGCGGCGGTAGCGTCGGCAGGATGTGGCCTCGGATCGGTGGACTGCGCACCCTCGCCCTCGGCACCCCCGGCGAGCTGCGGGCCCGGCTGAACACCCTGGTGCTCGCCGGGGTGAAGACCGCGACCGCCGGGCTGCTCACCGAGTACGCCGGGGAGGGCGAGGAGTTGGAGCGGGTCGGCGAGCGGCTGGTCCTCGTCGACGACGCGGACGCGCTGGTCGGCGTCGTGCAGGTCACGGGTGTCGAGGTGGTCCGCTTCGCCGAGGTGCCGTGGGAGTTCGCCCGCTCCGAGGGGGAGGGCGACCGCTCCATCGAGGAGTGGCGTGAGGGGCACGCCGCCTACTGGGCGCGGGTGGGCACCCCCGTCACCGCCGACAGCGAGGTCGTCTGCATCCGGTTCCGGCTGGTCTCCGCCGGCGACGGCGGGATCGCCACCGGGGACCTCGGCACCTGACGACGCCGGGCCCGAGGCGTCTCCGCGGCCCGAGCGCCCGGCGTCCGGTCGACGGGGCGGTCAGGCCCGACGCAGCTCGGGCAGCAGGCGGGTGGCCACGTCCGCCAGGACGGCCTCGTCGCCGGCGTACCAGCTGCTGGCCCGGGGCCAGTGTGTGATCACGTCGGTGAAGCCGAGGGCGGCGGCCCGGCCGACCTGCTCGGTGAAGAACCCGGCGCTGCGCAGCGAGAAGACCGGCGCGGAGTCGAGCGAGAGGTAGCGCGGAAGGGTGCCCGGGTCCCGGCCGGCCGCGGCGAGCGTCTCGTCCATCCGGGCGGAGACCTCGGCGACCCCACCCCACCAGCTCTCCAGGTCGTCCCCGCCGGGACCGGTGGTGACCCAGCCCTGCCCGAACCGCGCCACCAGGCGCATCGACCGGGGCCCGTTGGCGGCCATCACGAACGGCACCCGGGGCGTCTGGACGCAGCCCGGGTTGCTCCGCGCGTCCACGGCGGTGAACCACTCCCCCCGCCAGGTCGTGCCGTCCTCGCGGAGGATCAGGTCGAGCAGCTCGGTGAACTCCGCCAACCGGTCCACGCGCTGGCGCGGCGGCAGCGTCTCGCCACCGAGCACGGCCGAGTCGAAACCGATCCCGCCGGCGCCGAGGCCCAGCAGCAGCCGCCCGCCGGAGACGTCGTCGAGCGCGGTGACCTGCCGGGCGAACGCCGCCGGATGACGGAAGTTCGGCGAGGCGACCAGCGTGCCGAGCCGGATGCGGGAGGTCACCGTCGCGGCGGCGGTCAGCGTGCTCACCGAGTCGAACCAGGGCCCATCGACGAGGTCCCGCCAGCCCAGGTGGTCGTACGTCCAGGCGTGGTCGAAGCCCCACTCCTCCGCCTGCCGCCAGCGTCGCCGCGACTCGGACCAGCGCTGGTCGGGAAGGATCACGATGCCAATCCGCATGATCACCAGCCTAACCGCCGACGCACCCTGCGGCCGTCCGCTGCGCGGGCCCTTGACCATATATCGATCATCTGACTATCTTGACGCCCGTGACCGCGATGCGTGAGCCGACGTTCCTGATCCTCACCGCGCTCGCCGGCGGCCCACGGCACGGCTACGGCGTCATCCAGGAGGTCACCGCCCTCTCCGCCCGGCGCGTCACGCTGCTGCCGGGCACCCTCTACGCGGCGCTCGACCGGCTGCACGCGCAGGGGCTCGTCGCGCCCGACCGCGAGGAGACCGTCGACGGCCGGCTCCGGCGCTACTACCGCCTCACCCCCGAGGGCATCGCGGCCCTCGACGCCGAGACCACCCGGCTGCGCCAGCTCACCACCGCCGCCGAGACCCGGCTGCGCGCCCTGCGCCCCGGCACCGCCTGACCGCCACCGCTCACCCGCCAGCCCGCGCCCGCCCGGCTACCCCACCCGCGCCGCCCCGGGTCGCACGTCGGCCCGGGCCCGCACCACCCGCACACCCCAGCCGCACCGCCCCGCCGGTGCGTACCGATCGGAAGGAACGGCCATGCCGCCGACCGGCGACCCGCTCGCCCGCCGCTACCGGCGGCTGCTGCTCTGCCACCCCCGCGACTACCGGCGGGCCCGGGCCGACGAGATGGTCGGCGTCCTGCTGGACGCGGCACCGCCCGGCCGCACCCGCCCCACCGTCCGCGAGGCCGCCAACCTGATCCGGCACGGCCTGCGCTGCCGGCTGGGACGACCGGCCAGCCGGACCGTCGGGGTGTGGGCCACCCTCGCCGCCGTCATCTGCGGGCTGTTCACGGCCGCCCTCGCCACCCGGGCCGCCTGGGAGACCAGCCCACCGCAGCCCGGACGGGCCGAGACGGCCGGCGTCTTCGCCGCCGTGCTGCCCGGCCACGACCTTGGTGACGTCGACCCGGCGCCCGCGCTCTTCACCTTCTACAGCCAGCCGCTCACCGTGCGGTCGCTCGAAAACGTGCTCCTCGGTGACGGCGGCGAGTACCAGCGCAGCTCCGTCGTCGCCGTCGCGGCCGGCACACCCCGGATGCCCGCCGGCGAGACCCTCGCGCTGGCGCGGCGTCGCCTGCACGAGACCGGTTGGCAGGTGTACGAGCCGCTTTCCGACAGCACCCCCAGCTGCCCCGAGAAGACGTGCGCCACGCCCGTCACCAGCATCGGCACCACCCTGCTCGCCCGGCGCGGCGACACCGTCCTCGAACTCCACGTCACCTCCCCGCCGCCCGTCGACGGCAGTCACCTCTCGCTGGCCCTGAGCCGGACCACTCCGCCGGCCGTGCTGCCGGCCGGCATCGCCGGCGGCCTGCTCGGCGCGGGGATCGGCTGGCTGGTCTTCGGCTGGGCCAGCCGGCGCACCGAGGCGGCGCACCCGGCCCGGGGGGCGGTCGGCGTCCTGTTCGCGATCACCCTCTTCCTCTGGTGGACGCCCGTCCTGCTGACCGTCCCGCCCCTACTCCGGCACCACCTCGACGAACCGCACCCGACGTGGCACCCGCTGTGGGAGTGGCTCGGCCAGCCGGCGGCCTCGCTGCTGTTCGTGGTGGGCGCGGCGACCGCGCTGCTGGGGCTGGCGCTGGCCGCCGCCCCCCGGCGCGGCCCCGACCCGCTGCCCACCACCGGTTGACCGGCCCGGAGCGACGCGCCGACGTCGCCGGGCGTCGGTGTCGACGATCCCGCCGTCGTAAACCTCGGGATGTGGACCGTGTGCCGGGCCGGCCGCCACGGCCCGGCGAACTCCGGGGAGCCCGGCGAGTGGATCCGCCCGAGCACGGACCCCGCGCGTTCGGTGCCTCGCTCGCGGCCCAGGCGACCGATATCGGGTGGCTCCGGGCGCCCGCGGGGGCTAGAACGGTGGCCATGACCGACTCTGCCGGCATGGAAGCCGACGAGGTCCACGCCGTCCTGGCCGCGCTGGCCGCCGCCGGGTGCAGGGCATGGATCGGCGGCGGATGGGGGGTCGACGCCCTCGTCGGGCACCAGACCCGTACGCACCGCGACCTGGACCTGGCCATCGCCGTCGAACACGAAGCCGCGGCGCTACGGGCCCTCGGCCGGCTCGGCTACCTGGTCGAGACCGACTGGCGGCCGATCCGCGTGGAGGTCGTCGCCGCCGGGCGGGGCCGGGTCGACCTGCACCCGTTGACGTTCGACCAGGCCGGCGACGGCCACCAGGCCGGCCCCGACGGCGGCAGCTTCCGCTGGCCGAAGGACTGCTTCACCATCGGGTCGATCGCCGGTCGCCGGGTCGACTGCATCTCGGTGGCGCAGCAGCTCGTGTTCCACAGTGGCTACCAGCCGCGCGACGTCGACCGCGCCGACCTGGCCTGGCTGCACCGCCTCGCCACGTCCCCGGCGACCGGCGACGACCCGAAGGCCTGAGCCGACGGCTTCATCCCTTGAGCCACGACATGCGAGCGGATGGGAGGCGGCGACAGGGCCGGGCCGGATCGGTCCCGGCCCTGTAACTGCATATACTGTCGGTATGAGGCGTTTGGTGGTTTTGATGGGGCTTTCCCTCGTGCTGGTGACCGGTGCCGCAGTCGTGCGGTCGGCACCCGCGGTCGGCGCCTCGTTCGTCATCGCGCGGGCCCTGGAGACCGGGTTGGAGGTATCGGCCTCGGCATCGGTGAGCCTCGGGGGTGGTCGGCCGGGGGCGACCCCCAGCAGACAGCTGACTGCCGTCACGGTTCGCGACAGCCGGCCGGTCAACCCGAACACGTGGACGGCGACTGTCACGTCGACGGCTTTCACCACCGGCACCGGCACGTCGACGGCCACGATTCCGGCGAGCCAGCTCTCCTACTGGTCAGGGCCGGCCATCCGCTCCACCGGCGGGGGCAACCTGATCCCCGGGCAGCCGACCCGGCCGCAGGCTCAGACGCTCGCCGCACCCCGCGTCGCCTTCCGCAAGACCTCGGGCAACGCGAACAACCGGGTCACGTGGAGCCCGGGCCTGGTGCTCAATCTCCCGGCAACGGCGGTTTCCGGTCTCTACCGTGGCACCGTGACGCACTCGGTCTCCTGACACACCGCCCGAGCTGACGCCTGGCTGAGGTTTGCCCTGTCTCGTCCCATTTCGGCTGCTATAACCGGTACATGAAGAGAACCTCGGCACTCGTGCTGTGCCTCCCCGTCGCAGCGATCCTCGGCATCGCGGCACCGGCGGCCGCGCAGCCCTCAACCGACACCCAGGTCACGTTCACCGTCGCGACCGCCAACCTCAACATCGAGGCACCGACGTCGGTCAACCTCGGCTCCGCCTTTCCCGGGCAGGAACTGAGAGGCCCCATCGGTCCCGTGACCGTTCGCGACGACCGGGCCGCGGCGAGCGCCACCTGGGTCGCCTCCGTCGTCGCCAGCGACTTCGCCACGGGCACCGGCGAGCCGACCGAGATCATCCAGTCGCAGCTGGCGGAATACTGGTCCGGTCCCGCCACATCCAGCACCGGCACCGGCACCTTCGTGCCCGGCCAACCCACCCAGGAGCAGGCGATCACCCTCAACCAGCCACGCGTCGCCTTCTCCAAGACCTCCGGCTCCGGCAACAACACCGTCACCTGGACCCCGAGACTCATCCTCAGCATTCCCTCCGACGCGGTCGGGGGTCTCTACACCGGGACGGTGACCCATTCTGTGTCGTGACCGGCAGGCCGCACCGGCACTCGCCCTCGTCATCACCACACTGGTGCTGGCGGGGGCCCCCGCCGTCAGCGCGTCACCGACCCCTCCACCCCCGGCGCCGGAGACCGGTGTGGGCATCCGGCTCCTCGACGCACCGGTCAGCCGCCGCGACGACGCCCGCGCCCACCAGTACGTCGTCGACCACGTCAACCCCGGCACGACGATCAGGCGCCGGATCGTCGTGGCCAACCCGAGCCAGCTGAGGCAGGACGTGGCCGTGTACCCGGCCGCCGCCGCCGTCGAGAAGGACGAGTGGACCGTCGCCCCCGACCGTACGGCCAACGAGCTGTCGAGCTGGATCACCCTCGACCGCGACCACCTCGACCTCAAACCTGACCTTGAGACGACCGCCTGGGCCACCATCCGCGTACCCAAGGACGCCTCCGCCGGGGAGCGGTACGCGGTGATCTGGGCCGAAAGCGTCGCCCCACGCTCCGAGGGGCCCATTCGCGCCGTCAACCGCGTGGGAGTTCGTGTCTACCTGTCCGTCGGTCCCGGGGGCGAGCCTCCCTCCGACTTCACCATCAGCGGCATTGCCGGCACCCGCGCCCCGGACGGCACCGCCCTCCTCACCGCCCAGGTGGCCAACACAGGTAAACGCGCCCTCGACCTCGACGGCACACTCTCCCTGACCGACGGGCCGGACGGGCTCGGCACCGGACCGTTCAAGGTCGATGCCCCCACCCTCGCCATCGGCGCCACCACCAACCTCGCAGTCCCGGTCGGCCAGCACCTACCCAACGGTCCCTGGACCGCCGAGCTGAAGCTCGCCAGCGGCTGGACCAGACGCAACGCCACCGCCCGCGTGACCTTCACCCTCCCGGGCGCCACCAACCCCACGTCGGACGGGGACGGCAGCGGCGCGGTGCTCGTCGGCGGCCTCGCCACGTCGGCACTCGTGCTGGTCCTGCTGGTCAGCTACGCACGGCGTCAGCGCCGACTCGGCAACCGGCCCAGCACTCTGCGCTCCTGGTTTCCGACATCGCCACTCAACAGGGCATCCGACAGCCGCTGACCCAGCCACCTGCCACCGACCGAGCGCATTTCGGCGACTGCCCTCGTCCCGGCTCGACCTCGCAGGCAGAGCCGCCTCCTCCGACCGGAGCTTCGCGGCACTCGGCATCGTCCCTGCTCCGAAAAAAGTCGAAGGCCCTGGCGAGGACTCGCGTCCTGACCAGGGCCTTCGCACGTGGAGCGGGTGACGGGAATCGAACCCGCACTGTCAGCTTGGGAAGCTGATGTTCTGCCATTGAACTACACCCGCAGGCGGCATCACTGTACCTGAGTCGTCACGTCGGTGCACCCAGGTACCCCTCCGACGCCACCCGCTGCCGAGATCCTGCGACGGCTCGACCGCCGGAGGGCCCCCACTCACCAGGAACCCGCCGCCCGACGCGCGACCGCCCCGCCGCGACATGGGCTACGTCGTTCGACGCCGGACCGGCACCGCGAGTCGCGCGCCCGTGGCCGAGTGTCGATGGACGCCCACCCGCCACCAGGAGAAGTTTCCCCACGGCGACACATGGTCATTCTCAAATGCATCGATCGGTTGTAACGTCTGCCCAACGTTCTCAGCCACGGCGCGACATACCCCCTGTCGTGTCGCCAGAAAGAGGTGGGCCCATGGGACTCCGTCCCAACCTGCTGACCCGGCGTACGGCCGGTGTCGCGTCGACGACCCTCGCGCTGCTGCTCAGCACCGCAGCCGTGGGCGTCGTACCCGCCGCTTCGGCCTTCTCCGCCGCCCCGGCGGAGGTCTGCGTCGAACCGGCCGACGTCCACTCGGACGCCCGTGTCAAGCCGGGCGGCGGGGCCCAGCACGAGCCGAACGAGCTGACCCTCGCGGAGACCCGCGAGCGCGAGGCCGACCTAGCCGCTGCGCTGCGCGAGCGGGCCCGGTTCCGCGCCGGCGCGGGCGCCTCCACGATGGCCGCGACCGTCACCGTCCCGGTGGTGGTGCACGTGATCCAGGAGAACAGCACCCGCGCCGGCGGCAACATCCCCGACTCGATGGTCAACTCGCAGATCAGCGTGCTGAACCAGTCGTTCAGCGGGGCGACCGGCGGGGCGTCCACCGCGTTCAGCTTCCAGCTCCAGAAGATCAACCGGGTGACGAACCCGTCCTGGTACCCGATCGTGCAGGGCTCCTCGGCCGAGCGGTCGATGAAGACCTCGCTGCGTACGGGCGGCAAGAACACGCTCAACATCTACCTGGGCGAGCTGAGCGGCGGACTGCTCGGCTGGGCGACCTTCCCGACCCGGCAGCTCAACAGCATGGACGGCGTCGTGGTGCTGAACGAGTCGCTGCCGGCGGGCACCTCCACCAACTACAACCAGGGCGACACGGGCACCCACGAGGTCGGCCACTGGCTGAATCTCTACCACACCTTCCAGGGCGGCTGCTCCGGCTCGGGCGACAGCGTCAGCGACACCGCCGCCGAGGCGTCGCCGGCCTCCGGCTGCCCGACCGGACGGAACACCTGCACCGCGCCGGGCGTCGACCCGATCACCAACTTCATGGACTACAGCTACGACTCCTGCATGTACCAGTTCACCCCCGGGCAGGCCAGCCGCATGCTGACCGCCTGGAACGCGTACCGCGCGGCCTGATCCCGCCGTACGGCCCGACGGTGCCGGCCCCGGTCGACGGGGCCGGCACCGTCGTCTGTACGCACGGCCGGGCGGGGCGGGGCCGCGGTGCGGCGCCCGGACGGGGACGGCCCGGGACGCCGCACCGCGAGTCTCAGGCGGCCGGACGGGCGGCCTGGCCGGCGCGTGCCGACCGGGGCTCGGGCAGCACGGCGGCGCCGACCGCGGCCGCCTGGGGATCGAGCCACACCTGGACGGCGGGCCGGGCGTGCGTGTCGCCCGCGCCGCCCGCGACGCCGGGCTCGCGTCGGGCCAGCATCGCGACGTCGACGGTGAACTCGAAGACGCGCCAGTCGACCTGCGGCGCGGCCCGGTGGCCGTGGGCGAGCCGGGCGACCCGGGCCGGGTCGGTGACCGGCCGGGCGTGGCCGGCGACGTAGGCCTCGTCGTCGCTCTCCTCCGGCGGGAACGAGTGCAGCGCGTAGCGGCCGTCACGCTCCAGGTCGCGCCGCTTGGGCGAGTCGACGACGAAGCAGAAGAGCCCCTCGTCGGTGATCACCGGGGAGACGGGGTGCACCCGGGGCCCGCCGTCGGCGCGGACGGTGGCCAGGTAGCCGAAGCCCGGCCCGTACTGCTGCATGAGAAGGCGGATCCCGTCGGCGAGGCGGGGCTCGTCGGCGGCGAATTCGGACCAGGAAGCCATGCCGGCATTCTATCGAACAAATGTACGAAGGCGCACTCCGACACGCAGGTCACGCCCGCCGCTCGCTAAGGTGTTCCGATGCTGCTCTCCGACCGCGACCTGGCCTCCGAGATCGAGGCGGGCACGCTCGCGCTGGAGCCGTTCGAGCCCGCGCTGGTGCAACCGTCCAGCATCGACGTGCGCCTGGACAAGCTCTTCCGGGTCTTCAACAACCACCTCTACACCCACATCGACCCGGCGCAGCAGCAGGACGACCTGACCTCGATGGTCGAGGTGCCGGAGGGCGAGCCGTACGTGCTGCACCCGGGCGAGTTCGTGCTGGCCTCGACGCTGGAGGTGATCTCGCTCGGCGACCAGCTCGCCGGGCGGCTGGAGGGCAAGTCGAGCCTGGGCCGGCTCGGGCTGCTCACCCACTCCACGGCGGGCTTCATCGACCCGGGCTTCTCCGGTCACGTCACCCTCGAACTGTCCAACGTGGCGAACCTGCCGATCACCCTCTGGCCGGGCATGAAGATCGGTCAGCTCTGCATCTTCCGGCTCTCGTCGCCGGCCGAGCACCCCTACGGCTCGGCCGTCTACGGCTCGCGCTACCAGGGGCAGCGCGGCCCCACCCCGAGCCGTTCCTGGCAGCACTGGCGCACCTGGCCGACCCGCTGACCCGGCTTCGGGCATGAGGAAGGGCCCTCTGCCGCGCCGGAGCGGCGGGAAGAGGGCCCTTCCTGTCGCTCTCAGCCGGGTCGGCCGTAGCTGTGGATCGGGCCGTCGTCGACCTTCTTCATCCTGATCGGCACCCCGGCCCGGGAGGCGTGCACCACCCAGCCGCCGCCGACGTACATGCCCACGTGGTGCAGGTCGCTGTAGTAGAAGACCAGGTCACCCGGGCGCAGCTCGCCCCGGCTGACGGTGGCGGTGGCCCGGCGCTGCTGTGCGGCGTTGTGCGGCAGCGAGACCCCGGCCTTCGCCCAGGCGGCGAGCATCAGCCCGGAGCAGTCGTACGAGTTCGGGCCCTCGGCGCCCCAGACGTAGGGCTTGCCGATCTGGGCGCAGGCGAACTTCACGGCGGTGCCGGCCGCGCCGCCGGGATAGCTGGCCGGGCAGGGCGCGGGGCGCAGCGGCCCGCCGCCGCCGCTGCCGTAGATCCGCAGTCGCAGCTTCTGCAAGCGGTCGATCTCGGCGTTGATCTGCTTCTTCTTCGCGGCGAGCTGGGCCTCGGTCCGGCCGAGCTGGCCGACCATCTCGTCCAGCGGCGCCTTCTTGGCGGCCAGCCGGTCCCGCAGCTCGACGACCCGCCGCACGTCCTGCTGCTGGTGGTGGGCGAAGCGGTCGAGCAGTTCGAGCTGCCCGACCATCTCGCTCGGCGAGCGGCTGCCGAGCAGGGCGTTGACGGTGGAGAGGGTCTCGCCCTTGTAGGCGCGGACGGCCAGCGCGCCGACCTTCTCCATCGCCTGGTCGACCTGCTTCTCCAGCGGCTTGATCTGCGCGGCGAGGGCGTCGGCCTGCCTGCGCCTGGCGGCAAGGTCCTGGCGGGTGGCGTTGTGCCGTTCGATGACCGGTTCGAGCTCGTTCCAGTCCTCGTCGATCTGGCGCTCGATCTCGGCTACCGTCGGTTCGGCGTGGGCCGCCGTGGCGCCGCCGGTCAGTACGACGGCGAACGCGGCCAGGGCGGCCAGGGCGGTGGTGCAGCGGTACCAGCGTGGGCGCGGCGCAGCCGTCGTGGGGCCGGCGGGTACCGACCGTGCCGACGGTGGCCGCGGGGCATGGTGTGCCACCGGGGTCCGGACTCCTTCTTCCTCTCCGCCTACCGGGTTAGCTGACGGGTTCGGGCGGGAAGGGAACGCCCTACCGCAGAGGCTGCGGATTCACCCCGGAGAACCTGGGTCCCCGGCTCGCTCGGGAGCGACTCGGCGGTGTCGGACCGTCACCGCCCCGGATGGACGGAGTGTCACCGGCCGACGAAAGACCAGAGTAGAGACGGCCGTTATCGATCCGCAACCCTCCGGGACGTGACACTCCGTACTGACCTGGGTCGGGCAGAACCGCAACCCGGGCGACGAAAATTTCCTTCCTTCTGAAGTGTCTGACAGGAAGGTATTGACCGGAGGCGGCGGGCGGGGCGAAGGTGACCCATATTTTCCCGTCCGACCTGGGGGTCTGATGCACCTGTCAGCGACAACGAGGAGCAGACGCGTCCTGCTGGCCGCCGCCGTGGCCGCCGCCCTGGCGGCGACGCCGCTTGCCGGCGCCGGTTCCGCCACCGCCGCGCCGACGACCGATCGGCAGCAGCAGTACGCCGCCGCGGCCGCCGAGTACGGCGTGCCGGAGAGCGTTCTGCTCGGTGTCTCCTACCTGCAGTCCCGCTGGGACACCAACGCCGGCACGCCGAGCACCAGCGGCGGCTACGGACCCATGCACCTCACCGACGCCGAGCACGTGGCCGCCCTCTCCGGGGGCACCCACCACGACGAGGGCACCGAGGACCCGCGCGGCGACGACTCCCGTCGTTCCCTGGCCGAGGCGCACGAGCCGCCGGCCACCCCGCCTCCCGCCGAGGCCGCGCTGCGTACCGTCGACGCCGCCGCCGCGTTGACCGGCGCCAGCGAGGAGACGCTGCGGACGGACGTCACGGCGAACATCCGGGGCGGCGCGGCGCTGCTGGCCGCGTACCAGAAGGAGATCGGCGCCCCGGTCGGCGCCGGCACCGACCCGGCGGCCTGGTACGGCGCGGTCGCCCGGTACTCCGGCGCGGACAGCGCCGACGCCGCGGCGGCCTTCGCCAACGAGGTGTACGCGACCATCGCCACGGGCGACAGCCGGGTGACCGACGACGGGCAGCGGGTCACGCTGGCCGGCCGCGCGATCCAGCCGGACCGCTCCTGGCTGGACCGGCTGCGCCTGCGCAAGCTCACCCGGCCCGACGGGCTGGAGTGCCCGAGCGACATCTCCTGTGAGTGGATCCCGGCCCCCTACCAGCAGTACGGCCCGACGCTCGGCGACTACGGCAACCACGACCTCGCCGACCGGCCCGCGCAGCAGAAGATCGAGTACATCGTCATCCACGACACCGAGGGCTACTTCGGGCCGAGCGTCAACCTGGTCAAGGACCCGAAGCGGGTGGGCTGGCACTACACCCTGCGCTCGGTGGACGGCCACATCGCCCAGCACATCAAGACCAAGAACGTCGGCTGGCACGCCGGCAACTGGTACGTGAACTCCAAGTCCATCGGCCTGGAGCACGAGGGCTTCGCGGGGCACGGCACCTGGTACACCGAGGCGATGTACCGCACCTCCGCCAAGCTGGTCCGCCACCTGGCTCGGGCGTACAACATCCCGCTGGACCGCGACCACATCATCGGGCACGACAACGTCCCCGGCACCGTCGCCGCGAACGTGCGCGGCATGCACTGGGACCCGGGACCGTACTGGAACTGGTCGCACTACTTCGACCTGCTCAAGGCGCCGTTCTTCTCGACCGGCACGCACCGCACCGGACTGGTCACCATCGACCCGGACTTCGCCACCAACCAGCCGCCCTTCACCGGCTGCAACCGGCAGCCCCCGGGCGTGCCGAACCCGCCCCCGGCGACCGCCCCCTGTCCGCTGCGCGGCTCCTCGGCGCTGTTCCTGCACAACGCGCCGAGCCACGACGCGCCGCTGCTCAACGACATCGCGCTGCGACCCGACGGCACCCCGAACACCACGTACGTCTCCGACCACGGCGCCCGGGTCTCGGCCGGACAGACGTACGCGCTGGCCGAGGTGCGGGGCGACTGGACCGCGATCTGGTACCTCGGCCAGAAGGGGTGGTTCCACAACCCCGCCGCCAAACCGACGGCGAAGTGGTCCGTCGGGCTCGTCGCGAGCCCGAAGGCCGGTAAGGCCACCATTCCGGTGTACGGCCGGGCCTACCCGGAGCAGGCCGCGTACCCGGAGGGCGTGCCGTACCAGACGATCTCGCCGCTGCAGTACACCCTCTCGGCCGGCCAGCGGTACGCCGTCGGCAACCTGCTCCCCGGCGAGTACTACCGGGCGACCTCGTTCGACGGCTCCGCCCCGCACGACCGGACGGTCGTCCGCGGCGACAACAAGTACGTGCAGATCCAGTTCGGACACCGGATCATGTACGTCAACCGGGACGACGTGAACCTGGTGCCGTCCCCGCTGGGCGCGCCCCGCTGATCCCACCGCACGACGAGGGCCCCCGGTCGATCCGACCGGGGGCCCTCTCGTGATCGGTGCGGGGTCAGCCGGGCCTGCGGAACCCGGCCACCGGCATCGTGTTGATGCTGGAGACGTTGACCGGCTTGCCGGCCCGGGGGGCGTGCACCATCTTGTCGTTGCCCAGGTAGAGCCCGACGTGGTGCAGGTCGCTGAAGAAGAAGACCAGGTCGCCGGGGCGCGCCTCGGAGCGCGGGATGGCCTTGCCCTCGTTCCACTGCGCACCGGTGAAGTGCGTCAGGTGGATGCCCGCCGCCTTGTAGGCGTACTGGGTCAGACCGGAGCAGTCGAACGAGTTCGGGCCGGTGGCACCCCAGACGTACGGGTCGCCGACCTGGGCGCAGGCGGTCCTGATCGCGGTCCGGGCCGCGTCGCTGACCACGCCGTTGATGGTCGGGCACTTCTCCGTCTTGACGGTGGTCACCGGCAGCGACGCCTCGAGCTTCTTGATGTCGGCGTCGATCTGCTTCTTCTTAGCCGCCAGGTCGTTCTGCTGCTTCGTCTGCGTCTCGATCAACGCGTCGAGCTTCTGCTTCTCGGCGTCGTACTTCTCGCGGAGGTTGGTCACGCCCTGGAGCTGCCTGCGCTCGTGCGCGGCCAGCCGGTCCAGCAGGGTCAGCTGCTCGGTCAGCGTGTCGGGCTTGGCGCTGACCAGGAGCGCGCCGATCTCCTGGGACGGGCCGGAGATGTAGTAGCGGGAGGCGAGGTCGCCGACCCGGTCCATCGCCAGCTCGCTCTCCAGGGCCAGCGGCTGGATCTTCTTCTGGAGGTCCGCCGACTTCTTGCGGTTGACCTTGAGCTGCGCCCGCACCTTGTTGTACTGCTCGATGGTGGGCTCCAACTGCTCCCACTTCTTGTCGATCGCGGCCTCGATCTCGTCGACCGAGGGCTCGGCGTACGCGGGCGCGGCCAGCATGCCGGCACCGACCGCCGCCGCGGCGACCAGGGTGAGCAGACGGTGGGCGACCCGACGCAGGCCACCCGGACGAGCAGACCGTCCCGGTGCGTGACGATGAGGGGGCATGGTTGCCACCGGCACCGACTCCTTTTGCAACCCGACCGCCGGGCGCCTCGCGCGAGGGAAGAGGGGCGAGACAGACGACCCACAGCGGCCGGTGCCCAACACTAGGGAAGGCCGGCAGCGGAATCAAGGCGACCAACGTTCACATCACGCCTGCGCGACCGCCCGCGCACCGAGGGTGTCGCCGCGCCGGCCGACGATGGCGGTCAGCACGTCGTCGAGGGTGACCACGCCGAGGGGGTGGCGCCCGTCGCTGACCAGCACCATGTGCCGCCGCTCACGGCGCATCGACAGCAGCAGGTCGGCGAGCGTACGGTCCGGCGGCACCACCGCCAACGGCCGGTAGACCGCCGCCGGCACGGGGGCGCGGCGGGCGGCGCCCCCGTACCCGAGGACGTCCTTGACGTGCACGAAGCCGAGCACACGGCGGGTGTGCCGCTGCACCACCGGGAAGCGGGACCGCCCGGTCAGGGTGGCCAGCACCTCCAGCGAGGCGGGGGAGACGTCCTCGGCCACAGTGGTCACCGTGGACCACGGTTGCAGGGCGTCGGCGGCGGTCCGGCTGTGCAGCGCCAGCGCACCCGTGATGCGGGCGTGTTCCTCCGCGTCCAGCAGCCCCTCCGTACGCGCCTGCGACACCAGCCCGGCCAGCTCCTCGGCGGTGAAGACCGTCTTCACCGCCTCGGTCGCCTCGATCCGCCACAGCCCCAGCACCCGCCGGGACGCCCACTTCATCGCCAGCAGCAGCGGCTTGGTGGCCAGGCAGAACGCCAGCATCGCCGGGCCCAGCCAGAGCGCCGACGGCTCGGGCCCGGCCAGCGTGATGTTCTTCGGCACCATCTCGCCCACGACCGTGTGCAGGAAGACCACCACGGCGAGGGCGAGCACGAAGGCCATCGGGTGCACCGCCCGCTCCGGCAGCCGCGCCGCGTGGAACGCCGGCTCCAGCAGGTGCGCCAGGGCCGGCTCGGCGATCGCGCCCAGCCCCAGCGAGCAGACGGTGATGCCGAGCTGCGCCCCGGCGATCATCAGCGGGATCTGGTTCATCGCCGACAGCGCCCAGCGGGCCCGCCTGGAGTGGGCCGCCAACGGCTCCACCACGGTCCGCCGGGACGCGATCAGCGCGAACTCGCTGCCCACGAAGAACGCGTTGCCCAGCAGCAGCGCCACGGTGACCAGCAGTTCAGGCATCGCCGTCCGGCTCCTCCGGGCGGACCACCCGGACCTGTTCGATCCGGTGCCGCTCGACCTCGACCACGGTGAACCCGTACCCCGACTCCTCGACGGTCTCGCCGGCCAGCGGGATGTGTCCCAGCCGGGCCATCAGGAACCCGGCGAGCGTCTCGTACGGCCCCTCGGGCAGCCGGAACCCGGTCTGCTCGGCCAGCTCGTCGGAGCGCAGCATCCCGTCGACGAGGACGGTCCGCTCCCCACCCGGCACGGTCAGCTCGCCCGGCCCGAGATCCGCCACCGCGTCCGGGTCGAACTCGTCGGCGATCTCGCCGACCAACTCCTCCACCAGGTCCTCCGTGGTGACCACGCCGTCGGTGCCGCCGTACTCGTCGACGACGATGGCGAGGTCGGCCCCGGCTCGCCGGAGCGCGGCCAGCACCCCGTCGAGGTCCAGGCTCTCCGGCACGTACACCGGCTCGCGGGCCACCGAACCGACCGTGGTCGAGGCGCGCAGGGCCAGCGGCACGCCCAGCGCGTCGGGCACCCCCGCCACGCCGGTCACCAGGTCGAGGGTCTCCTCGTACACCGGGAACCGGGTGCGCCCGCTCCGCCGGGAGAGCGCCAGCAGCTCGGCCACCGTGGCGGTGGCCCGCAGCGCGACGACGTCGACCCGCGGGGTCATCGCCTCGGCGGCCCGCTTGTCGCCGAACCGGATGGTCCGGCGCAGCAGCATGGCGGTGTCCGGCGGCAGCGCCCCGGCCCGCGCCGAGATGGCCGCCAGCAGCCCCAGCTCCTCGGGTGAGCGGGCGCTGGCCAGCTCCTCCTGCGGCTCGACGCCCAGGAGCCGGACCAGGCGGTTCGCCGACTCGTTCAGCCCTCGGATCAGCCAGCCGAAGGCGCGGGAGAAGGCGCGCATCGGGCCGGCGGTGGCGAGGGCGGTGGGCATCGGCCGGGCCAGCGCGAGGTTCTTCGGCACCAGCTCGCCGAAGAGCATGGAGAGCAGGGTGGCCAGGGCCAGGGCGAGGAACGGGGTGAACCGGCCGGCGGCGTCCCCGGCGACCGGCCGCAGCAGCGGGGTGAAGAGGCGGGCCAGGGCGGGCTCGGCCAGGTAGCCCGTGAGCAGGGCCGTGAGGGTGATGCCGAGCTGCGCCCCGGAGAGCTGGAAGGAGAGTTCCCGCAGCGCCCGGCGTACGGTCGCGGCCCGGGCGTCGCCTGCGGTCACCCGCCGGTCGATCTCGGGGCGGTCCACGGTGACCAGGGCGAACTCGGCCGCGACGAAGAACGCGTTGCCGCCGGTCAGCAGGACGAAACCGACCAGGGGCAGCAGCGTGCTCAGCAACAGGCCATCGATGGTCGTCTCACCTCCGCGCGATTCTCGCACGGGTGGCGGCGCGGGGCACGGGCACGGAGCCCTGCCGGACCCGCCCGGCCCGGCTACCGTCGGGGCATGGCCCCGCTCACCCTCGCCCACGAACTGGCCCTGCTCGGCTACGACGACGCGGGCGTCAACCAACTCGGCCGGCCGACGCTGGACTACGGCCTGGCCGGCGCGCTGCTGCTGGAGCTCGCGCTCGCCGACCGGATCGAGGTCGCCGACGGCCGGCTGGTGGTGACCGATCCGACCCCCGTCGGGCAGCCGCAGCTCGACGACGCGCTCGCCCGGATCGCCGCCGACGAGAAGCGGCGCAAGCCGCAGGAGTGGATCAGCCGGCTCGTCAAGAACCTGCCCGAGCAGGTGCTCGACGGGTTGGTCTCCACCGGAGTGCTCCGCCGCGAGGCGGACAAGGTGCTCTGGGTCTTCCCGCGGACCCGCTATCCCTCCTCGACCGGCGCGGAGCCGGCGGTGGAGACGCAGGCCCGGCAGCGGATGCTCGCCGCCGTGGCCGGCGAGGGCCCGGTGGACGGGCGGACGGCCGCGCTCGTCGGCCTCGCCCGGGCCGTCGGCCTGGACCGCAAGCTCTTCAAGGAGCTGCCGAAGCAGCACGTCAAGCGCCGGCTGACCGAGATCGCCGCCGGCGACTGGGCGTCGGCGGCGACCCGGAAGGCGATCGAGGAGACGCAGGCGGCCGTGCTGATCGCCACCACGACGGCCACGACCGTCACCGTCATCACCACCACGTCCTCCTGAACGCCGACGGCGGCGGCACCTCGATGAGGTGCCGCCGCCGTCGGGCGTCGCAGGGGGTACGCGTCAGCCGGCGACCGGCAGCCGCTCGGTGTCGGTGCCGCCGGGCGCCTGCTCGGGCTTGACCGAGCGGAGCAGCACGCTGGCCACGTCGACCACCTCGACCTGCTCCCCGGCGTCCTTGCCGTTGACGCCGTCGTTGAGCATCGTCGAGCAGAACGGGCAGCCGACCGCGACCGTCTTCGCCCCGGTGGACATGGCCTCCTCGACCCGGTCCACGTTGATCCGCTTGCCGATCTTCTCCTCCATCCACATCCGGGCGCCGCCGGCACCGCAGCAGAAGGAGCGCTCGCTGTTGCGGGGCATCTCGGTGAGCTCGCCGGAGATGGCCTTTCCCAGCACCTCGCGCGGCGGGGCGAAGACCCGGTTGTGCCGGCCCAGGTAGCAGGGGTCGTGGTAGGTGACGCCGCCGTCGACCGGCTGCACCGGGGTGAGCTTGCCGGTGGCGACCAGGTGCGCCAGGAGCTGGGTGTGGTGGACCACCTCGAACTCGCCGCCGAGCTGGCCGTACTCGTTGCCCAGCGTGTTGAAGCAGTGCGGGCAGGTGGCGACGATCTTCCGCTTGCTCTTCTCCCGGCCCTCGAACGCCTCGTTGAGGGTCTCGACGTTCTGCTGGGCGAGCATCTGGAAGACGAACTCGTTGCCGATGCGGCGGGCCGGGTCGCCGGAGCAGGTCTCGCCCTCGCCGAGGATCGCGAACTTCACGCCCGCCTCGTTGAGCAGCGTGGCGACCGCCCGGGTGGTCTTCTTGGCCCGGTCCTCGAACGCGCCGGCGCAGCCGACCCAGAAGAGGTACTCGAAGTCCTCGACCTCGCCGACCCGCGGCACCTCGAAGTCCAGGCCCTTGGTCCAGTCCTCGCGGGTGTTCTGCGGGGCGCCCCACGGGTTGCCCTTGTTCTCCAGGTTGCGCAGCATCACGCCGGCCTCCGACGGGAAGCTCGACTCGATCAGCACCTGGTAGCGGCGCATGTCGACGATGTGGTCGACGTGCTCGATGTCGACCGGGCACTGCTCGACGCAGGCGCCGCAGGTGGTGCAGGACCAGAGCACGTCCGGGTCGATGACGCCGCCCTCCTCGGCGGTGCCGATCAGCGGCTTCTCGGCCTCGGCGAGCGCGAGGACGTCGACGTGGGCGAGCTGCGCGGCGGTGGCCTTCTCCTCGCCGGTCAGGTCCTTGCCGCCGCCGGCCAGCAGGTAGGGCGCCTTGGCGTACGCGTGGTCGCGCAGGCTCAGCACGAGCAGCTTCGGCGACAGCGGCTTGCCGGTGTTCCAGGCCGGGCACTGCGACTGGCAGCGACCGCACTCGGTGCAGGTGCTGAAGTCCAGCAGGCCCTTCCAGCTGAACTGCTCGACCTGGGCGACGCCGAACTGGTCCTTCTCCGGGTCGGCCTCCTCGAAGTCCAGCGGCTTGCCCTGGCTCGTCATCGGGCGCAGCGCGCCGAGGCCGGAGACGTCGGCGCCCGGGTCGCGCTTGAAGAAGATGTTGAAGAAGGCCAGGAAGCGGTGCCAGGCGACGCCCATCGTGACGTTCAGCGCGATCACGATGAGCCAGGTCATCGAAATCACGATCTTGATGAGCGCGGCGATGCTGACGCCGGCCTCCCAGTTCGGCAGCACCGCGCCGACGGCGTGGCTGAGCGGGGTGGCCCAGACCGGGTACTCGAAGTGGTCGGTGGCGACCTTGAAGCCCCGGATGACGAAGCCCATGACCAGTACGGCGAGGATGATGCCCTCGACGAAGTAGCCCTGCCACATGGTCGAGCCGGTGAACCGGGAGCGCCCGCCCGGCCGGGTGGGCCGGTTGCGGAGCCGGATCGCGATCAGCACCAGGATGCTGACGAGTCCCAGGATCGCGAGCCACTCGGTGACCAGCCCGTAGATCGCCCAGCCGCCGATCAGCGGCAGCCCGCCCGTCGGGGAGACGACCTCGAAGTACGCCTCCAGCACCAGCAGCGACAGCACGATGAAGCCGACCATCACGAACCAGTGCGCCGCGCCCACCACGCCCCAGCGGAGCATCCGGGTGTGCCCGGCGGTCTCGACCAGCATGGTCCTGGCGCGGGTGCCCTTGTCGCCGGTGCGGGACGGATCCGGCTGACCGAGCCGGATGACGGCCACCATCTTCATGACCGCGCGTACCGCAAGCCACACCGCCACGGCGGTGATGGCGAACGCGAGGATCGTGGTGACGATCTGGACGCTGCCCATCGAGTTGGCCTCCCGGTCTGCTGCCTGTCGAGCGGCTCGGCGACCGGGGCCGGCTCAGGGCGCGATCGGCGAGCCGCCGCTGCCGCACCCTCGACCGGACCGGTCGATGACCTCGCTCCGCTCGGTCATGCAATGCAGCCTACGCGCAAGGTTACCCAGCGGTAACGTGAGACATCTCGCACCAGGCCGCGCCGCCCTGCGCACACCATAGGGCGCGGCGGCACGACTCGCCGATCAGGGGCGCCAGCGAGTGACGTGGATTGCCGACCGGCCGCCACGGGACCGGTCCCGGCGCGCCGTGGCCGTCGGCGGCCGCCCCGTCGCACCACGGGGTCCCCGCCGCCGGACCGGCGGCGGGGTGGCGGCGGCGCTCAGCGCCAGCGGGAGAGCAGGATCAGGGAGGCGACCATCGCGCCGAAGCCCACCGCGAGGTTCCAGTAACCCCACGCCATGACCGGGTACTCCTGCTCGGAGAGGTAGTAGACCACCAGCCAGCCGATGCCGAAGACGATCAGGGCGACGGCCGAGACCGGCAGCCAGACCGGGCTAGGCTTGCGCGTCGCCGCCGTCGCCGTCGGACGGACGTCCGTCGGCGGGGTGTACACCTTCTTCTTGCGGACCTGAGACTTGGGCACGACGCTCTCCAGAGGGGTTACGACCTCGTCCGGCCTGACAACCGGGCGCGGGGGCGACGGTCCATGGCCAATAATGTTCGACAGCTAGCGTAGTCCCGAAGGCCCGTGCAATCCACGAATAGGGTGAGGCCGGTACACGGGGTGACCGAAATAGGCGGGACTGTTCGGGTCGCCGCGGCGGCTCGCGCCGCCGCGGGCTGAACCAGACGACGGGGAAGGAACGCTCGGTGGAGTACACATCCGGCGCGGCCTCCTGGCAGAAGGTGCTCCGGCGGGCGGTCGCCGGGCTGCTGCCTCGGCGACCACGGCAGCGACGACCGGGCTGGTCGATCGGGGTGCCGCTGATCGCCGCCGCGGCCGGTTTGCTCTTCACCACCACCGCGACCACCGCCGGCGGCACCGCCCTGCGCGAGGACCGCCGCCCCCAGCTCAACCAGTTGATCGAGGACCGGCGCGCGGAGGTGGCGGCCAGCGAACGGCGGGCGGGCGACCTGCGCGACGAGGTCGAGGGGCGCACCACGGCGCTGGCCCGCTCCGACGGCCCGATCAAGGAGCAGCAGGACCGGGCGGCCGCCAGCCGCAACGCCGCGGGCTTCACCGCGCTCGCGGGTCCCGGGGTGACGGTGGAACTCAACGACGCCCCCCGGCGCAACGACGGCGCCCTGCCCCCCGGGGCGACCAACGACGACCTGGTCGTGCACCAGGGAGACGTGCAGGCAGTGGTCAACGCCCTCTGGGCGGGCGGCGCCGAGGCCATGTCCATCATGAACGTCCGCGTGCTGTCGACCAGCGCGGTACGCTGCGTGGGTAACACCCTGCTGCTGCACGGCCGGGTGTACTCCCCACCATTCAAGATCGTAGCAATCGGCGACCCCGCGGCTCTGCAGCGGGCTCTCGCCGACTCTCAGGGAGTCCGGTTGTTCAGGGACCTGGTCGACGACTACAAGCTCGGCTACAAGGAGACCGTCTCCTCGGTGACCGTGCCGGCGTTCGAGGACTCGACCACCCTCCGCTCGGCGACGGTGCCCCGGTGAGCCGCGCGCCGGACGACTGGCCCGGGGAACGCGACGCCCGCCACCGGGACGAGGGTGACGCGCCGACCGCGTTCCTGCCCAAGGTCGACCGGCCCGGGTCCACCCCGGCCCGTCCCGCCGCGCCCGGCGCCTGGCCCGAGCCGACGCTGCCGCCCCGCTCCCCACAGCCCCGCCCGTCGCGCGGTCCCGAGCCGGCGGCCGGAGCCGGTCGTACGCCCGACGGGCCCCTCACCGGGCGGCAGCGGGCCTTTCCCGACGCCGCCCGGGCGACACCGGAGCCCGGCCGGCCCGCGAACCCCGGCTGGTTCGCCCCGCCCGCCGAACAGCCCCGCTCCACGACCAACCCGACCCGGCCCACCGGTCCCGGCCGCCCCGGCCCGCCGGCCGGGACCGGCACCGGGGCCCCGCCGCCGTGGCCGGGCACCGGCCCGGTCCGGCCGGCCG
>NZ_JBAKHV010000006.1:0-145836 GCF_036906775.1 Micromonospora sp. CPCC 205561
CGGCGGAGGCGGAGCCGACCGGCCGGCGCGGCTCCGCCGAGCGGGAGCCCCGCCGGGACCGGGCCGGGCGGGACGGGGCCGGCCGCTACTCCGCGCCGGCCCGCCGCCCGGCGGTCGAGGAGCCCTGGGACAGCCCCGGGCGTTGGGAACCCGCCCCGGCCCCCGTGGGACCGGTCGCGGTCGGGTCGGCCCCGATCGGGCCCCTCCGCGTCGGGCCGAGCGGCGGCGGCCGGCACAGCGCCGAGGACGAGCCGGACGTCGAGCCGGACTACTGGCGGCCCCCCGCCCGGTACGTCCCCGAGGACGCCCCGCTGCCGGCCGACGACACCCCGACCCTGGCCGACCTCGCGTCCCGGCGGGCACGCCGGGCGGCCGGCGAGGGGCGCTCCGGTCGCCGCCGCCGCGCCGCGGACGCCGTCGACGGGGCGTACTGGGCGGCGCTGCGGGGTGAGGCGAAGTGACCCGCCCGAGCCTGCCGCCGGTGGCCTGTGTCGGCGAACCCCGGCTCACCGCCGGCTTCGCCGAGTTCGGCCGGCTCGACCTGACCGCCCACGAGGAGGTGCACGGGCCGGTCGGGCCGATGGAGCCGGCCGCCCTGCTCCGGCTCGCCGAGGACGTCCAGCTGCGGGGCAGGGGCGGCGCGGGCTTCCCGTTCGCGCGCAAGCTCCGCGCCGTGCTGGAGTCCTGCGGGCGGCGGGACCTCCCGGCGGTGGTGGTGGTCAACGCCACCGAGGGGGAGCCCGCCAGCTGGAAGGACAAGGTGCTGCTCACCCGGGCCCCGCACCTGCTACTCGACGGGGCCGCGCTGGCCGCGTACGCGCTCGACGCCGACGAGATCGTCGTCGCGGTGGCCGACGACGGGGTGGGTCGGGACTCTCTCACCCGGGCGCTCCGGGAGCGTCCCGCGCCGGTGCCGACCAGCGTCGTCACCGTGCCGCACCGGTTCATCTCCGGCGAGGGTGGTGCGTTGGTCAACGGCATCAACGGCCTGCCGCACATCCCGCCGGGCACCAAGCGGCGCTCCAGCGACTCCGGGGTCGCCGGCCTGCCCACCCTGCTCTCCAACGCCGAGACGTACGCCCAGCTCGCCGTCGCCGCCCGGCTCGGCCCGTACGAGTACGCGGCGCTCGGCACCGACGACGAGCCGGGCACCGTGTTGCTCACCGTCACCGGCGCGGCGAAGCGCCCGGCGGTGGTGGAGTGCGCGGCGGGCACCGCCCTGCGGGACATCCTCGACCTCTGCGAGGTGCCGGCCGGCCCAGGCGTCCTGACCGGCGGTTACCACGGCAGGTGGATCACCCGGGAGGCGGCGGAGCGGGCCGAGATCTCCCGCGCGGGGCTCGCCGCGGTCGGCGGCACCCTGGGCGCGGGCATCGTCGTGCCGCTCGGCGCCGACACCTGCCCGCTCGGCGAGACCGCGCAGGTGGTCCGCTACCTGGCCGGTGAGTCCGCCGGTCAGTGCGGCCCCTGCCGGATGGGCCTGCCGGACCTGGCCCGCGCCGTCGACCTGGCGGTCGCCGGCAGCGCCCCCGTCGAGGTGGTCCGGGCCGCCGCCGGCGAGGTGAAGGGCCGAGGGGCGTGCGGCCATCCCGACGGTACGGCCCGGTTCGCCCTCTCCGCGATGGAGGTCTTCGCCGAAGACCTGCGGCTGCACACCACCGGGGAGGGCTGCGGCAGACGGGTCCGGGGATCGGCGGGCCTGCCCGGCGCGCCCGAGGAGAACCCGCAGCGGCTGACCCTGGACTGGTCCCGCTGCGACGGGCACGGGCTCTGCGCGCACGTGGTGCCGGACTTCATCCGGCTGGACGCGAACGGTTACCCCGCCTTCCCGCCCACCCCGGTGCCGACCTGGCTACGCGAGGGCGCCCGCAGGGCGGTCAGAACCTGCCCCGGACTGGCCCTCCGCCTGACCCCCCTCTAACCCCCACCCCCGCCGCCCCTCCCGCGCCCGCCGCCTCGCCCGCCTCGCCCGCCTCGCCCCGCCCTCGCCTCGGCGATCTTGCACTCTCGGCCCTCGACATCGCCCTGATGTCGCCTTCGCCGGGGCGGAAAGTGCAAGATCGCCGGCTGAGTGGGGTGGGGGAGAGGGAGGGGGAGCGGGGGGCAGCGGGGGGTCAGCGGGGGGTCAGGCGGGGGGTGCCCAGGCGGGGCTGGAGGACCTCGGGGACCAGGACCGAGCCGTCGGGCTGCTGGAACTGCTCCAGGATCGCCGGGAAGAGGCGGCTGGTGGCCAGGGCCGACCCGTTCAGGGTGTGCACGAAGCGGGTCTGCTTGCCGCCCGGCTCCCGGTAGCGGATGGCCGCCCGGCGGGCCTGGTAGTCGCCGGCCCAGGAGACCGAGGAGACCTCCTTGTACTTGCCGGTGCTCGGCATCCACACCTCGATGTCGAGAGTCTTCTTCATCGAGGCGCTGGCGTCGCCGGCCGAGAGCAGGGTGCGCTGGTAGTGCAGGCCCAGCTTCTCGACCAGGCTCTCGGCGTGCAGGAGCATCTCCTCCAGCGCGGCGTCGGCCTGCTCCGGCAGGCAGAACTGGAAGATCTCCACCTTGTTGAACTGGTGGCCCCGGACGGTGCCCCGCTCGTCGGAGTGCGACCCGGCCGCCTCGCGCCGGTAGCACGGCGTGTAGGCGAACGCCTTAAGCGGCAGCTTGGCCGTCTCCAGGATCTCGTCCTGGTACGCCCCGAGGATCGCCGTCTCCGAGGTGGGCAGCAGGAACTGCCCGCGCGGGGCGGAGTCCCGGTCCAGGTGGTAGACGTCGTCGTAGAACTTGGGGAACTGCCCGGCGGCGAAGCCGGCGCTCTCCAGCAGCAGGTGCGGCGGGAGGAGGAACTCGTAGCCGGCCCGGATGTGCTCGTCGACGAAGAAGTTGAGCAGCGCCCACTCCAGCCGGGCGCCCATGCCCGTGTACATCCAGAAGCCGGAGCCGCCGAGCTTGACGCCGCGCTCGTGGTCGACGAGGCCCAGCATCCGGCTCAGCTCGACGTGGTCGCGGACCTTCTCGATCGCCGGGGGCTCGCCGAAGGCCCGGACGACCCGGTTGGCCTCCTTGCCGCCCGGCACGACGTCGTCGGCGGGCAGGTTGGGCAGCTCGCTCATCGCCGCGCGCAGCCGGGACTGCACCTCGTCCAGCTCGGACTCCAGCTCGGCGAGCTGCTTGCGGCCCGCCTCCGGCGTGGAGACCTCCGGCTCGGCGCCCGCGCGCTTCGCGGCCGCGTACGCCCGCGCCTCGGCCTTGCGGCGCTGCCGCTCGCCGTCGATCGCGCTGATCAGGGCACGGCGTTCCTGGTCGAGCCGCTGGATCTCGTCCAGGGCCCGGTTGACCTCGGCGGGATCCAGTCGCTTCGCCAGCGCGGTCGCCACCGCCTCGCGATCCTTCCGGATCAACTCCATGTCGAGCATGCTGCTCCGTACGCCTCCGTCCGGACGTCTGGTGGACCCACCGATGCTACCGTCGCGGCCCGCTCGGGCCCGGCCCGGTCTCACCACGCCCGCCGGAGGGCACCGCGCGCTCCGGGTCCGCCGCCACCCGGGCCGCGGGCCCTCCGGAGGGCTAGAGCCGGATCGGCATGAGGACGGAGAACGCGTCGGCGTCGTCGGACCGGCGTACGGCCAGCGGCGCGATCGGGCCGTCCAGCTCCAGCAGCAGCTGACCCGGGCCGGCGGCGTCGAGGGCCTGGAGCAGGTACCCGCCGTTGACGCCGACGCGGAACGCGTCCTCCCGCCCGTTCAGCTCGTCCGCCCCGAGCAGCCGCACCCCGCCCCGACCGTCCGGGCCGAGCACGGTCACCGCGAGTTCGGCGCCGTCGTGCCGCCGGCTGACGACGGGGGCGTCCGCGCTGGTCAGGGCCGCCCGCAGGGCCTCGGCGTCGACCGTCAGCCGGTGCGCCGGCCGGTTGCCGGGGGTCGCCCCCGGCAGTCGCCGGTAGTCCGGGAAGTCGTACGGCAGGGCGTCGGCGCGGACCGTACGGCCGGCCACGGAGAGCGAGACCGTGCCGGCGTCCATCGTCAGGCGCGCCTCGGCGGCGCCTCCCGCGCCGGCGCCGAGCAGGGCCCGCGCCTCGTCGACGAAGGCGACCGGGGCGAGCACCCGCGCCGCCGGCCCGTCGACCCGGCCCCCCGCCCGCGCCGCCGCCAGCCGGTGCCGGTCGGTCGCCACCAGCCGTACGCCGTCTTCGTCGACGTCGAGCAGCACGCCGGCGAGCATCGGCAGGTCGGGGTCGGCGCCGACCGCGAAGCGCACCGCGTCCACGGCGGCGGCCAGGTCGGCGCCGCAGAGCACGACCCGGGTGGCCGCGGCGGGCCCCTCGGGGCCGATCAGGTCGCGGATGCGGGAGAGTTCACGCCGGGCGTCGGCGAGGCCGTCCTCCAGCCGGCGCAGGTGCGCGTCCAGCAGGCGGTGCACCTGTGCCGGCCCGACCCGGAGCGCGGCGGCGATCTCGGCCACCGGCATGCCGACCCGGCGCAGCCCGGCCACCAGCCGGGCGGGCGCCACCTGGTCGCCGGTGTACCAGCGGTAGCCGGTCGTCGGGTCGACCAGGGCCGGGGCCAGCACCCCGGCGGAGTCGTAGAACCGCAGGGCGCTCACCGTCAACCCGCTGGCCCGGGCCAGCTCGCCGATGCTGCGCAGGTCGCTCTCCACGGCGGTGATCCTGCCGTCTCACCCTGGTCGAGGGTCAACCCGCCGGCCGACCCCGTTCAGTGCGGCGTGTCCAGCACCCGGAAGGTCATCCCCGCCCGTACCAGCCGGTCCAGCAGCGCGTCGCCCATCGCCGTGACCGGCGTGACCTGCCCGGAGGTGGCCGGCAGCTCGTCGGTGGCCAGGCAGAGCGCCGACTCGGCGAGCATCTTCGCCGTCTCGTCGTAGCCGGGGTCGCCGCCGGCCACCTCGGTCAGCACCCGCCGCCCGCCGCCGGTGCCGACGAACCGTACGCGGAACCAGGACCTGGCCCGCTGCTGCGGCGTCGGCCCCTGCCCGGAGGCGAGCCGGCCGAGCAGCCAGCGCCGGGTCGGCGGAAGCTTCACCAGGGCCACCAGGCCGCCCAGCCCCACTCCGCCCGCCAACACCGTGGGCAGCCGCTTCACGGCCGCGAAGTGCCGGTAACGGAAGTCGGGGCCGTACTCCGGGCGGGCGGCGGCCGAGCGGCGGACCACCTGCGGGTCGATGGTGGGCAGCGGCACCATCCACATGCCCAGCTCCTTCGAGCGGGCCACCCGGCCCGGCACCGCGCGCACCCGCCGGCCGACGGGTCGCGGCTCGACCTGCCGCCGCTCGCGCGCCGCCCGGGAGGCCTCGCCCGTGCGGGAGAACGCGGTGAGCGCAGAGTGGTACGTGCCGGCGGAGAACCGCCCGCCCGCCCGGACGAAGCCGTCGACGGCGAGCGGCACGTCGTCGGGAAGGTGCTTGAGCGTGAACCAGACGCCCAGGTCGTGCGGGATCGAGTCGAACCCGCAGGCGTGCACGAGCCGCGCCCCGGTGCGCTCCGCCTCGGCGTGGTGGCGCACGTACATCAGGTCGACGAACTCCGGTTCGCCGGTGATGTCCAGGTAGTCGGTGCCGGCGCGGGCGCAGGCGGCGACCAGCGGCTCGCCCTGGTGCACGTACGGGCCGACGGTGGTGGCCACCACCCGGGCGCTCTCGGCCACCGCCCGCAGCGAACCTGGATCGGTGACGTCGGCGGTGAGCAGGGGCAGCCCGGCCAGCGCCGGGTCGATCGCGGCCAGCCGGTCCCGGACGGCGGCCAGCTTGCCGGGGTTGCGCCCCGCGAGCGCCCAGCGCAGACCGGGCGGCGCGGTGCGGGCCAGGTACTCGGCGGTCAGGCCCCCGGTGAACCCGGTGGCCCCGAACAGGACGACGTCGTACGTCCGTTGCTCACGCATCCGCCGAGTCTGCCACCCGGTACGGCCCGTCGCAGTGTTCCGCCTCAGCCGCCGGCCGGCGGGGCGTCGGGGCTGAACACGGCGCGGACGCAGCCGTCGGCCCGGTCCCGGAACAGCGCGTACCCCTCGGCGCCCCGCTCCAGCGGCAGCCGGTGGGTGGCGAGGTGCTCGGTACGCAGCTCGTCGCGGGCCATCCGCTCCAGCAGCATCGGGATGTAGCGCTGCCCGTGCTGCCGCGCGCCCCGCACGGTCAGCCCCTTGTTGGTCACCGCGCCGAGCGGGAAGGCGTCGACGAAGCCGGTGAACTCGCCGAGCACGAAGACCGAGCCGCCCTTGCGGCAGGCATGCACCGCCTCGCGGACGGCGGCCGGCCGCTCGGCGCCACCGGCGAACCGGTCGGCGAGCGAGCGTGGGGCGTCCGCGTTGCCCACCGCCTCGACGCAGACGTCCGGGCCCCGCCCGCCGGTGCGCTCGCGCAGCTCGGCCGGGACGTCGGCGAGCCGGTAGTCGATCGTCTCCGCGCCGGCGTGCCGCTCGGCCATCCGCAGCCGGTCGGCCTCGGCGTCGATGACGATCACCCGGTCGGCGCCGAGCAGCCCCGCGGCCCGCGCGGCGAGCTGCCCGACGGCGCCGGCGCCCCAGACCGCCACCACGTCGCCGGGGCGCACCTCGCCGAGGTCCGCGCCCATCCAGCCGGCCGGCGCGGCGTCCGAGGCGAAGAGCGCCCGGTCGTCGCTGACCGGCTCCGGCACGGTGAACGCGCCGACGTCCGCGTACGGCACCCGGACGTACTCGGCGTGGCTGCCGGCGAAGCCGCCCGCCGCCCGGGGCCGGCCGAACGCGCCGGCGGTGGGGTGGCCCCAGGCCGCCTCGGCGACCGCCGGGTCGGCGCTGCCGTTGTCGCAGCAGGAGGGGAGGTCGCGCCGGCAGTACCAGCAGCCGCCGCAGGCCACCGAGGAGCAGACCACCACCCGGTCGCCGACCCGGTGCCGGCGTACCTCCGGGCCGACCTCGACCACCTCGCCGAGGAACTCGTGCCCGAGCACGTCACCGACGGCGAGGAAGGGCACCCGCCCGGCCAGCAGCGGCAGGTCCCCGCCGCAGGTGGCGCTCTGCCGGACCCGGACGATGGCGTCGTGGCCGTTGCGCAGCTCCGGGTCGGGTACCTGCCGTACCGCCAGCTCGCCGTCGCCCACCCAGCACAGCGCCCTCATCGCGGCGGCCCCGCCGGACGGTCGACCGGGGAGCGGTCCGCCCGCAGCACCTCGCCGGCCTCGACGGCCTGCTTGACCTCCCACAGCGCCCGGCGGACCAGCAGGCCGGGGTCGTCGCCGACCAGGTGGGCGGCGAGCCCGGTGGGGGCCGCGCCGGCCAGCGGGCGGGCGGCCAGCTCCGTGCCCCGGCAGCCGGGCGCCGGCCGCAGCTCGACCCGCACGGCGTTGCCGAGCCGGCGCAGCGGCTCCGGCCAGCGGCCATCGGGCAGCACCTCGCCGGGCGCGCGGTCGACGGTCACGACCTGCCAGCGGGCGGGCCGCGGATCGGTGCCGGCCGCGCGGGGCCAGGCCGAACGGCGCCGACGTACGCCCGGCGCCCGGCGCGTCACCGCCCCGGCCGCGCGGGTGAGCGCCGCCCCGGCCGCGCCCGCGATCCGTCCCACCCGTGCCTCCGTGTCCACCTCGGCCCGCCTCCCGTCCCGCGGCGTCGGACGCGCACGGTTGCGCGGCCGGTCCTCCGCGTCCGACCAGCGTGACCCGGGCCGGGGTGAAGCCGGCTCCCCCCGAATGGGTGAACGGGCCCGGGCCGGGTAACCGCCGCCCGCAGGACCTGGGGGAGTGGACGCGTCCGTGGGGGTGGGGCCGGATGCCGGAGCACGTACGGGACACGGGAGCGCCTGCCGGCGGGGCGGCCGGTGCGCCGCTGCTGGCGTCCCGGCTGAGCCCGGCGCCGCCGCCGGAGCCGCTGCTGCTGCGGCCACGCCTGCTGCGGGCGCTGGACGCGGGGACGGCCGGGCCGGTCACCCTGGTCCGGGCCCCGGCGGGCTGGGGCAAGACGACGCTGCTCGCCTCCTGGTTCCGGGCGGCGGGCCAGGCGGGAGCGCACCGGGGCCGGGCGGGGCAGGGACCGGTGACGGCCGCGGCCGAGGGACCCCGGGAGGTGGTGCCGGCCGGTGCCGCCCCCGGCGACTTCGGCGCGGCGGCCGGCCCCCCGGCGGAACCGGGCGGGCCGCGCGCGGCCTGGGTCTCGGTCGAGGCCGGCGACGACGGCGACCGGCTCTGGTGCTACCTGGCGGCGGCGCTGGGCACGCTGGTGGCGCCGGCCGGCGGTGCGCCGGGACCGCCCGTGCCCGACCGGTCGCCCCGGCCCGAGCAGCTGGAGGTGCTGGCCGCGGGCCTCGCCGCCCTGGAACGGCCGGTGCTGCTGGTCGTGGACGACCTGCACCGGATCACCGACCCGGGGGCGCTGACCGGGCTGGACTTCCTGCTGCGCCACGCCGAGCGCCGGCTGCGGCTGGTGGTCGGCGCCCGCGCCGGGACGCCGCTGGCGCTGCACCGGCTGCGGCTGGCCGGGGAGCTGACCGAGATCGGCCCCGACGAGCTGGCCTTCACCGGCGACGAGGTCGCCGACCTGCTGACCGCGCACGGCGTGGCGCTGCCGACGGCCGGGGTACGCCGGCTGGGGGAACGCACCGGCGGGTGGCCGGCCGTGCTCCGGTTCGCCGCGTTGGCGCTGCGCGTTGCGCCCGACCCGGCGCGCTGGGCCGAGCGGTTCGGCGGCGACCAGCCGGACGTGGCCGGTTACCTCCGCGAGGAGGTGCTCGGCGGGCTGGACCCGGACGCGCGGGACGTGCTGCGCCGCGGCGCCGTCGCCGACGCGGTCTGCGCCGGCCTGGCCGACGCGCTCGGCGGCCGGGCCGACGCCGAGCAGGCGCTCGCGGGGCTGGCCGGTGACGGTGGACTGCTCCGCCGCGACGACAGCGACCCGCCCTGGTACCGCTGCCATCCGCTGCTGGCCGACCTGTTCCGCGCCGAGCTGGGCCGGCTCCCCGCCGACGAGCTGAGGGAACTGCACCGGCGCGCGGCCGCCTGGTACGCCGGGAACGGGCGGCCCGCCGAAGGGCTGCGGCACGCGCTGGCCGGAGGGGACCACGGCCGGGCCGTCGCCCTTCTCGTGGCCCACTGGCCGGAGCTGGCCCCGTACGACCGGGCGGAGCCCGTCGGCCCGACGCCCGGGGCCCCGCCGTCGCAGGCCGTGGCCCGCGACCCGGAGCTGGGGCTGGCCTGCGCCGCCGAGCGCGCCCGGGTCGGCGACGCCGCCGCCGCGGCCGGGCAGCTGCGCGGCGCGGTCGAGGCCGCCCGGACGCTGCCCGCGCCCCGCCGGGACCGGTTCCGGCGGCTGGTCGCCGCGCTGGAACTCACCCTGGCCCGGCTGTCCGGCGACGCCGAGGCGGTACGCGTCGCCGCGGCCCGGCTGCTCGGCACCGCCCCCGCCGTGCCGGCGCCGGCCGAGCCCCGGGGGGCCGCCGCCGACGACGCCGACGTGCGGGCGGTGGCCGGTACGGCGCTGGGTTTGGTCGACCTCGCCGACGGGGACCTGCCCGCCGCCGGGCTCGCCTTCGCGCGGTCGCTCTCGGCGGCGCGCACCGCCGGGCGGCCGCGTACGGAGCTGGTCTGCGCCAGCCGGGGGGCGCTGCTGCACGCCGTGCGGGGCGGCCTGCGGGCCGCCGAGGCGCTGGCCCGGGACGCCCTCGCCACGCCGCCCTGCCAGGGCTGGTCCTGCCGGGAGGACTGCGCCCACGCGTACCTGGCACTGGCCCTGGTCGCGCTGCACCGGGACCAGCCCGAGGAGGCGGGGGCGAACCTGGCGCTCGCGACGCCGGCCACCGGAGAGCCCGTGGTGGGGGCGGTGGCGGCGCTGTGCCGGGGGCAGTTGCTGCGAGACGCCGGGGAGCTGCCCGGGGCGCACCGGGTGCTCACCGAGGCGCGGGAGCGGCTGACCGGTCGCCCCCGGGCCGCGGAGCTGACCCAGTGGCTGCTGGCCGCCGAGGCGGACGTGCGCGCAACCCGGGGTGATCTGGGCGCCGCCCGGGACCTGCTCGCCGACCGGGTACGCGACGGGTCCGCCCCGCCGCTGGCGGTCGCGCTGGCCCGGGTGGAGCTGCGCGCCGGCGACCCGCGGGCCGCCGGGTACGCGCTGCCGGACTGGGAGGCGCCGGAGGCGGCCGGCTGGCCGCTGGCCGTACGCCTGGACGCCGCCGTGCTGGACGCGGCGCTGGCGCGCCGGTCGGGCGACGAGCGGCGGGCGGGACGGCTCCTGGAGCGGGCCCTGGACCTGGCCGGGCCGGAGGGGTTCCGGCGCGCGTTCACCCGCGCCGAGCCCGGCGTCCGCGACCTGCTCGCCGCCCATCTGGACACCGGCACCGCGCACTGGCCGACGGTCAGCGACCTGGTCCGGGGCGCCGACGCGCCCGCCGAGCCGGTCCCGGCCGAGCGGGGCGCGGCCCTGGACGAGCCGTTGACCGAGCGGGAGCTGACCATCCTGCGCTACCTGCAGAGCATCCTGTCGAACGTGGAGATCGCCGCCGAGCTGTCGCTGTCGGTCAACACGGTCAAGACGCACGTGCGCAACATCTACCGCAAGCTCGACGCCACCCGTCGCCGCGACGCCGTCCGCCGGGCCCGCGACCTGCACCTGATCTGACCCGCGCCCGACGGCCGCCGGAACGCCGACCGGCGGCCGTCGGTCAGGCGGCGGGACGCGGAGCCGGCCGGCGCTCGGTCAGGCGGTGGCGGCGGCGTCGACCGCCGCCAACAGCTCCGCCAGGTCGTACCCGCCGTCGAGGCGGGCGCCGTTGACGAACAGGGTCGGGGTGGCGTCCACGCCGCTGCGGATCCCGCCCACGAAGTGCCGCCGCACCCGGTCGCCGTGCGCCTGCCCCTCGACCTCGGCGACGACCTCGTCGGCGGGCAGGCCGAGCTGCTCGACTCCCATCGACAGGTGCACCGGGTCGAGCTGGTCCTGGTGTTCGTAGATCCAGTCGTGCATGTCCCAGAACCGCCCGCGCAGCCCGGCCGCCTCGCTCGTCTCGGCCGCCTGCTCCGCGTGCGGGTGCATGTTGGTGATCGGGAAGTGCCGGTACACCAGTCGTACCGTCTCGGACCGCTGCCGCAGCAGTTCCCGCAGGTTCGCGTACGCGGCACCACAGAAGCGGCACTGGAAGTCGGCGTACTCGACGATCGTCACCGGCGCGTCCACCGGCCCCCGGGCGTGGTCGTCGTCGGTCACCGGGGTCCGCAGGCGGGCGGTGACCTGGTGCGGGGTGGTCATCGGGCGGTCACCCCCGGCGTCGGGGCGCCGTGGCGGGTCCCGGCCGGGGCGGCCGGCGGGCAGGGTCCGGGCGCGCCGCGCCCGGGCCGGGTCGACCCCCTGGGATCAGTCATGTCCGCCAGGTTCGCAGCCGGCGGGGTGAGGACGGCTCACCCCGCCCGGGTGGTCCGCGCCCGAGTGCGGTCAGCCGAGCACCGGGGCGACCGCGATGTGGTTCTGCACCTCGCGGATGCCCGGTGCGCACCAGACGGTGCGTTCCACCTCGGCCCGTTCCGGCATCGAGTGGACCAGTCCGCCGAGCACCACCGTGTCGCCGTGCACCCGGACGGTGATGCGCTCCGCCTCGGTGGCCCGGTTGCGGGCCAGCGCGTCGACGATCCGGTCGGCCAGGGCGTGTCCGTCCGCCCGGGCGCCGGGGCGCACGGTGAGGCCGTTGCTCACCCCGCGTACGCCGGTGAGCCGTGAGACGGCGCGTTCGGCGGCGCGGCGCTGGTACTCCCAGTCCACCTCGCCGTGCAGCGTCACCCAACCGTTCGAGACGGTCACGTCGAGCCGCTCCAGCGGGACGAACGCGTCCCACTCCAGGGCGTGTCCGGCGGCGGCGGCGATGTCCGGGTCGGCGCGTTCGGCGCCGGTGCCGAGCCGTACCGCCAGGTCGTTGGCGACCGCCCGGACGCGCGCCACCCGGTGCGCCGCCCGCTCGGCGGCCCACTTCTTGGCATAGCTGTCCACGCGGCCGGTCAGCGTCACCACGCCCTCGGCGACGGTCACGCCGATCTCGTTCGGCCGCACCCGGGGTTCCCAGCCCAGCTCGTCGAGGACGGCGGACTGGATGTCCCGGTCGGTACGGCTGGTCGTCGCGATGGCCATCTCAACACTCCTCACGGGATTGCTGCCCGGCGCGCGCGGGCCCGCCGGGACCGATCCTGGCGCGGGCCGGGGTGAGGGAGCCTCACCCGTCCCGGGTGGCTCTTGGGAGCGCTTCCACGTCGGGCCGGGATGGGCTAGGGTAAGCCCGTTCCTCGGGTGCGGGAGCCGTCGCGCCGACCCCGGAGCCAGGGCAGCTCCGGTGCGATTCCGCACGTCCCCGTTGCCGGGCGCGGCCGCCACCGCGCCGCCCCGGCGTCTCCACCCGGAAGGAACCGCAGATGCGGAGAAGTTACGTCGGCGCGGTCGTGTCCGCGCTGGTCGTCGCCGCCGCCGTCGTCGTGGCGGCACCGTTCACCGCGGCCGGCGCGCCCACCGCCGCCGCGGCCGAGCCGTACGCCTGGAGGAACGTCCGCATCGACGGCGGCGGCTTCGTCCCCGGCATCGTCTTCAACCCCACCGAGAAGAACCTGATCTACGCCCGCACGGACATCGGCGGCATGTACCGGTGGGAGCAGGCCCGGCAGTCCTGGACGCCGCTGCTCGACTGGGTCGGCGCCGACAGGTGGGGCTGGAACGGCGTGCTGAGCGTCGCCACGGACCCGGTGCAGACCCACCGGGTGTACGCGGCCGTCGGCATGTACACCAACGACTGGGACCCGAACAACGGCGCGATCCTGCGCTCGACCGACAAGGGCGCCACCTGGCAGGCCACCGAGCTGCCGTTCAAGAACGGCGGGAACATGCCGGGCCGGGGCATGGGCGAGCGGCTGGCGGTCGACCCCAACCGGAACAGCATCCTCTACTTCGGCGCCGAGGGCGGCAACGGCCTGTGGCGCAGCACCGACTTCGGGGCGACCTGGGCCAAGGTGGCCAACTTCCCCAACGTCGGCAACTACCGGGCCGACCCGAGCGACCCGAACGGCTACAACGGCCAGAACCAGGGCCTGACCTGGGTCAGCTTCGACAAGAGCACGGGCACGGCCGGCAACGCCACGCAGACCATCTACGTCGGCGTGGCCGACAAGGAGAACCCGGTCTACCGCAGCACGAACGGCGGCGCGAGCTGGGAGCGGATCGCCGGGCAGCCGACCGGCTACCTGGCGCACAAGGGCGTCGTCGACCCGGTGGGCGGCTTCCTCTACATCGCCACCAGCGACACCGGCGGCCCGTACGACGGCGGCAAGGGCGACGTCTGGAAGTTCGACCGTGCCACCGGCGCCTGGACGCGGATCAGCCCGATCCCGTCCACCAGCACCGACGCCTACTTCGGCTACAGCGGGCTGACGATCGACCGGCAGAAGCCGAACACCCTGATGGTGGCCACGCAGATCTCGTGGTGGCCGGACGCGATCTTCTGGCGCAGCACCGACGGGGGCGCCACCTGGACCCGGATCTGGGAGTTCACCAGCTACCCGAACCGGTCCAAGCGCTACACGATGGACGTCAGCTCCGTGCCGTGGCTGACCTTCGGCAGCAACCCGTCCCCGCCCGAGGAGACCCCGAAGCTCGGCTGGATGAACGAGTCCGTCGAGATCGACCCGCACGACAGCAACCGCTTCCTGTACGGCACCGGCGCCACCATCTACGGCAGCACCGACCTCACCAAGTGGGACACCGGCGGGCAGTTCACCATCAGGCCGATGGTCAGGGGCCTGGAGGAGACCGCGGTGCTCGACCTGGTCAGCCCGCCCTCGGGGGCGCCACTGGTCAGCGCGCTCGGCGACATCGGCGGCTTCCGGCACACCGACCTGGACGCCGTACCGCCGATGATGTTCACCCAGCCGAACTTCACCAGCACCACGAGCCTGGACTACGCCGAGACGAAGCCGGCCGTGATGGTGCGCGCCGGCAACTTCGCCGACGCGGACCGCCCCAACGACAGCCACGTCGCGTTCTCCACCGACGGCGGGGCCAACTGGTTCCAGGGCACCGAGCCGTCGGGAGTCAACAGCGGCGGCACGGTCGCCGCGTCCGCCGACGGCAGCCGCTTCGTCTGGGCGCCGGGCGACGCCGGCCAGCAGGTGGTGCACTCGGTCGGATTCGGCACCTCGTGGAACGCCTCGACGGGCATCCCGGCCAACGCGACGATCGAGTCCGACCGGGTGGACCCGAACAGGTTCTACGGCTTCGCCGGCGGCAGGTTCTACGTCAGCACCAACGGCGGGGCGAGCTTCACCGCCTCGGCCGCCACCGGCCTGCCCGCCACCGGCAACGTCAAGTTCAAGGCGTTGCCCGGCCGGGAGGGCGAACTGTGGCTGGCCGGCGAGGGCGGGCTGTGGCGCTCCACCGACTCCGGGGCCACCTTCACCAGGCTGGCCGGAGTGGAGACCGCCGGCAACGTCGGCTTCGGCAGGGCCGCGCCGGGCCGGACGTACCCGGCGCTCTACCTCTTCGGCACCGTCGACGGCCAGCCCGGCGTGCACCGGTCGGACGACACGGGCGCGACCTGGGTGCGGATCAACGACGACCAGCACCAGTACGGCAACGCCGGCGAGGCCCTGACCGGCGACCCCCGCGTCTACGGCCGGGTCTACCTCGGCACCAACGGCCGGGGCATCCTGGTGGCCGACCGGCTCGGCGGCACGCCCGACCCGACGCCGACCGGCTCCACCCCGCCGCCCACGACCCCGCCGCCGACCACTCCGCCGCCCACCACCCCGCCACCCAGCACCCCGCCGCCGACCGGCGGCTGCGCCGCGAGCTACCGGGTGACCGGCTCGTGGCAGGGCGGCTTCCAGGGCGAACTGGTGGTCCGCAACGCCGGCAGCTCCGCGATCGCCGGCTGGACGGTGAGCTGGACCTTCCCCGACGGCCAGAAGATCACCCAGCTCTGGGGCGGCACGCACACCCAGACCGGGGCGGCCGTCTCCGTCCGCGACGCCGGCTGGAACGGCGCCCTCGGGGCGGGCGCCACCGCCACCGCCGGCTTCCTGGCGAGCACGACCGGGGCGAACGCCCCACCGGCGACCGTCACCTGCACCGCCCGCTGACCGTCCCGCCCCGCCGACCGCGCACCCCGACCCGGGGGGCTGACCTGCGCGGTCGCGCGGGGCGGCCGGTCGGCATCGCACTCCGGTCCGCCGGGGCCCGCCTGAGGGGTCCGGCACCCCGGCGGACCGGGCCCTAGGCTCAGGAGATCGCCCGTCGTCGAAGGGGGAATCTCCCGTGAGTCCGATCAGGACGATCTATCTCACCGCCGCGCGCTCCGCGGCGGACCTGCTCGCCGACCCCGCCGTCGCGGCCCGGTGGAACGAACCGAGCGCGCTGCCCGCGTTCGGCGTGGCGGGTCTGGCCGGCCACCTCGCCAGCCAGGTGCTCGGTGTCCCCGCCGTGCTGGCGGCGCCCGTGCCCGACGGCGAGCCGGTCGACCTGCTGGAGCACTACGCGCGGGGCTCCTGGCTCGGCGCCCCGGTCGGGGCCACGGTGAACGTCGCCATCCGCCGCGCCGGGGACGGCCTCGCCGCCGACGGTCCGGTCGCCCTGACCGAGCGGTACGCCGGCACGCTGCGCGAGCTGACCGACGCGCTGCCGGCGCAGCCGCCCGGCCGGGTGGTGCACCTGGTGCGGGGCGCGTACTCCCTGACCCTGGACGACTACCTGACCACCCGGCTGATGGAGCTCGTCGTGCACGCCGACGACCTCGCGGTCAGCGTCGGCCTGCCCACCCCGCAGCTGCCGGACGAGGTGGTCGACCCGGTGCTGGCGCTGCTGGCCCGCCTCGCCGTACGCCGGCACGGCCAGCCGGCGGTGCTGCGGGCGCTGAGCCGGGCCGAGCGGGCACCGGCGAGCGTCGCCGCCCTCTGACGCGCGGGCGGCGCGTCGCCTCGCCCGTGGGCGAGGAAACGACGCGGGTCCCGGTCGCTCCGCGGCGGGGCGACCGGGACCCGTGTCGTCAGCGGGCGGCGGGTCAGCCGTCGAGGCCGACGGGGGAGTTGGGGCGGTCGACGTCGACGAACTCGATGTCGTCCATCGCCCGGTCGCCTCGGCTGCCGGCGGCCCGCGCGGCGGTGCCGGCGGCCCAGCCGATCGCGGCCCCGACCAGCGCGGCGCCGATCAGCAGCGTCCACGGCAGCGCGGGCCGGCGGCCGGCGAGCGCGTCGAAGGCCAGGGTGGCCCGGCGGCGGGCCTCCTCCGCCGCGCTGCCCACCAGGTCACCGGCCTCGTCGGCGAGGCCGGAACCGCCCCGGCGGGCCGACCGGGCGGTGTCGCGGACGCTGTCACCGGCGGAGCTGACCGCCGTGAGCATCTGTTGCCACGCCTGGTCCGCGATCCGCTCGGGCTTGTTGCGGCGGTCCAGCAGGTTGCTTGCGAACATGGTGGGTTACCTCCTCGGGTGCCGAAGCCGACGGCCACTTCGGACTTCGGCGTCTCACCGGCGTGTGACGGCTCGCTCCTTCCGCCTGTGCCCCGCCCGGCGGTTCCGCAAACCCGGCCGACCTCAGCGCAGGGCGACCGCCGTGCTCACGCTCCCCGCGAAGTCGTCATCGTCGTCGTCATCGCCTCCGCCGCCGCCGAACCCGCAGGCCAACAGAAGTGCCAACAGCGCGCCGGCGCCGGCCAGCGCGGCAAGTCTCCTGATCATCGATCTTCCTCCCGGTCGTAGTCTTCTTCTCCGAACCGATGCTAGGCAGGACGGGCAAGGGCCGGGGCGGTAAGCGGGACAAGGCCACGCCCGGGAGCCGGCTGCTGGGCGGCGCTGGCAACGGCCGGCTACCCTGGGGCGTCGACGCGTCGGCGGCAGCTGGATCGTTGGCATAACAGACAAATAGTCCGGATCAGGGGCGGTTTGCCGTGTCCTAATCCGCGAATTGCTCATCCCCGAGGGGTGGCGACCGAGGCCGTGAGAGGAATACTCTCGGTCGCGGCCCGCGTACTGATGAGGCGCCCGTCGGACGGGCGAGTGGAGGTGCTCGCGTGAGCCTGTCGATCGTGAAGTCGGTTCTGCCCGGTGGTGTCATCGAGATCGCCCCGCGGGGCGAGATCGACGTAGACACCGCGTACGAGGTGCGTGAGGCGATCGCCGAGGTCCTGACCAAGGGGCGCCCCGGCCGGATCGAGCTCAACATGCGGCTCGTCACCTTCATCGACTCGGTGGGCATCAGCGCGATGGTCGCCGGCTTCCAGACCGCCGAGGTCAGCGGCGTCAAGCTCGTCGTCACCGAGCCGAGCCGGTTCGTGCACCGGCAGCTCTGGGTGACCGGCCTGCTCGGCCTCTTCGGTGCCCCCGAGCCCTACTACGCCGGCGCGCCCACCCCCGAGGTCCTTCCCGGCGCCTGACCCGCGGCGGGCGTCGAGCCGTCGCCCCGAGGTCCTGCCGGCGGGCGCCAGGTCGCCGCCCCCGGCGCTCGACCCCTCGGTGCGGCGTTCAGTCGTCGTCGCCCAGCCCCGACAGGTCGATGTCCGCCGCCTCGGTGACGGCGCGGACGGCCGTCACCGAGGCGTACCCGGCGGCAAGCAGGGCCAGGTCCGTGCCCGGCTGCACCGCCTGCCCCGGCTCCTCCAGCGAGGTGCGGACGAAGCCGTGCCCGGCCTCCGCCACGGTCATCTGCACCTGGCCGAAGCTGGCCAGGGTGCCCCGCCGCACCCCGCGCAGCCGCCCGTGCGGCACGTCGGGCGCGTTCACGTTCAGCACGCTCTCCACCGGTCCCGCGGTGAGCCGGGGCAGCAGGTCCAGGGCGACCCGGGCGGCCGTCGCCCAGTGCCGCTCGGCGTCGCGTACGCGGGCGGCGGCCGCCACCGCGGCACCCCCGCTGGCGGCCGTGGCCTCCCCGGCCGAGAGCACGTCGAGCGAGACGGCCATCGCCCGGCAACCGTTCGCGGCGGCCGTGAAGGCGGCGCCCACGGTGCCCGAGTGCAGCACCGCGCGCCCGGCGTTGGCGCCCCGGTTGACGCCGGAGAGCACCACCGACGGCGGGGGCCCGAACGCGCCGTGCACCGCGATCAGCGCGATGAAGCCGGGGGAGCCCCCCACCCCGAACGCCGGCACCTCCGGCAGGTCCGGCAGCGGGTGCTCGCGGACGACCACGTGCCCGTCGCGCTCCACGGCGGTCATCGCGGCGCTGGTGCCGCTCGCCTCCTCCAGCGGAGCGGCGACGACCACGTCCAGGCCCCGGTCCGCCGCCGCCCGTGCCAGCGCCTGGATGCCCGGTGCCACGATCCCGTCGTCGTTGGTGACCAGCACCCGCAGCGTCATCGCTCGGCCGCCCGGTCGGCCAGCTCGTCCGGGGTGGTCCGCTCCTGCGGCCGGCCGCCGGCCGGCACGAGGCGCACCCGGTCCACCAGGCCGGTGATCGAATCGATCCGACCGGTGCCCAGGCCGTGCCGGGTCACGTTCAGCGCACCGGCCGCCGCGCCCGTACGGATCGCGGTGCGCACGTCGCCGCCGCGCGCCACCACGGCCGCCACCCCGGCGGTCATCGAGTCGCCGGCCCCGCGCGGGTCGGCCGCCTCCAGCCGGGGCATCTCCACCTCGAAGACCTCGCCGTCGACCAGCGCCAGCGCCGGCTTGTCGGCCCGGCTCACCACCACGTTCTCGGCGCCGCCGGCGTGCAGGTCGTACAACGCCCGGGTGAGCTGCTCCTCGTCGGCGCCCTCGGCACGGCCGTCGGCGATCAGCTCCTCGTGGCTGACCTTGAGAAAGAAGACGCCGCTGTCCAGCACCGCGTCGAGGTGCTCACCGCAGAGGTCGACCACCACCCGGCTGCCGTTGGCACCTAGGTCGGCGGCGAAGCGCCGGTAGAGGTCGGCCGGGACCAGCGACGGCTCGTTGGGCCCGCTGAGCACGCTGACCGCCGCGCGCAGCCCCTCGCCGAGCGCCAGGTTGTAGAGCTCGTCCAGTTCGTGCCGGCTGAGCGGCTGGCCGGGCACGTCGACGATCTCCCGCCGGGAGCCCTCGCGTCGGTCGTGCACGTAGCCACCACTGCCGGAGTCGCGCAGCACCACCTTGAGGTTCACCCCCTCGCTGACCAGCAGCGGCTCCAGCACCTGGCCGATCTCGCCGCCGAGGGCGGTGCAGAGCACCACGTCGACCCCGAGCGAGAGCGCCATCCGGGCCTGCCACACGCCCTGGCCGCCGGGATGCAGGTGCAGCTCCGGCGCCTCGCTGGGCTGGTCGATCGTCACCGTCAGCCGGGGCGTCGGCGCGAAGACCATCACGTGCCCGCTCATCCGTCGTACCCGTTCATGCGCCACCCTCCGCCGATCGACACGTCGCGCGACCATCCATCAACAGACCGTAGTGGCGGTGGCGGCCGATCGTCCGGACTCCGGGCGGGATCGGCGCGGCGTTGCCAGCGGGCCCGCCATGCGCGACGATCGGGCGACCATCGACGGTGGGAGACCGGGTGCTCAGGCGGGATTCGTTCAGCTACACCGTCCAGGCGCGCTGCTCCGTCGCGGAGGCCGCCGCCCTGCTCGCCGACCTGACCAGGCAGGGGGAACTGCACCCCCTGATCGTCCGGGTCCGTCGGGTGCCGCCCCGGCCCGGCGCGCGCGCCAGCTACCTGATCACCGACCGGCTGACCGCCGGCCCGGTGCGGCTGCCGGTCACCTACCGCGCCGACGTCCTCGTCGAGGAGCCGGACGAGATCGTCACCGTCGCGCGGCAGTGGCCGGCGACGACGGTACGCAACCACACCCGGCTGCGGGCGGAGCCGGACGGCGTGGTCCGCATCGACGTGGAGATCACCCTGGCCGCGCCCGCGCCGCTCTTCGGCTACGCGTTCCGCCAGGCCCGCGCCGCCCACCTCGGGCTGGCGGCCCGCCTGGGCCCCGCCCTCACAACCCACTAGCCCTCACCCCACCCCCACCCTCCGGGCCCCCTCCCCCTCAGCCCGCCGATCTTGCGGTTTCGGCCCTTCTGCTGGGCGTCATGTGGCTGTTTGCGTGGGCGCAAAGTGCAAGATCGCGGGTGGAGCGGGGGCGGAGGGGCGGGAGGGAGGAGGCGCGGGAGGGAGGAGGCGCGGGGGCGCGGGGGCGGGAGTGGGGCGGGGGTTGGTTCCGCCGGTCGGAGCCGTGGCGGCGGGTGCGGCAGTGTGGGCGGCGTACCGGCACCCGGACGGTGTCGTCTTCGTCGCCCAAGCAAGGAACTTGGTGACGGGTGGAAGGGCCTGCCCGCGCTGCCGTGGCCACCGGTCCTGCCCGGGCATGCACATGGGTGATCTACGGCTCCCTTCGCGGGTTGCTGATCACGCTGATCGTCGCGGCCTGCTCATTCTCCGATCCCGCCGCAGTCGGCGCCGCGCTCCTGCGGCGATGGTCGCGCGCGACTTCCCCGACCCGCCGGCGGGGGGCGGACCTCGACCGCGGCAAGTGCGTGACGCGATCTTCCGGGCCCGGTTCTGCCTCGGGCCGCCCACCCGTTCGCACCACCCCGCTACTCCGAACGAGCCATACCGGAGCTGACCCGCCGAATAACAGGCACTGCCCGGACGAATCAGCGGAGCCGTTCACCGAGGCGGTGCGGGATTTGGTGCAGCGCCGCGGTGGGCGGGCGGACCCGCCCGTCCCACCCACGTAGCGCGCCAACTCACTTTCCGTGGGTCGCCCGCGTTCGCCAGTCATCGAGGCGCGTACCAGCGGTGCGGGCGCCGTCGGCGGGCAGGAGCGAGCGTTCTTCCAGCGTGGTACCGAAATACCGAGCGTCGGAGCTACCCACCACCGAACGAGGGTCCTGCTTCGCCGCCAGGAAGGATCGTCCCAGTTCGTCGAGGCGGAACTGCTCCGGGCCACCGACCTCGACCGCGGCGTTCGTCGGCGCGCCGACCACGACCTCGGCCACCGCGGCCGCGACGTCGTCCGCTGCCATCGGCTGGATGAGCACCGGCGTGAGGTGCACGGTGTCACCCTCCGTGGCGGCGTCGATGATGCCCTGGATGAACTCGAAGAACTGGGTGGCGTGCACCAGCGAATACGGGAGCCCGGACGCGGCGACGAGCTTCTCCTGGGCGACCTTTGCCCGCATGTAGCCGCTGTCCGGAAGCCGGTCGGCACCCACGATGGAGAGCGCCACGTAGTGACCCACCCCGGCGTCCGCGGCGGCGGCGAGGAGGTTCCGGGTGGACGTCTCGAAGAACTCCAGTGCGGCGGCGCCCTCGAGCGACGGCGAGTTCGTCACGTCGACGACGGCGTCGGCGCCGTCGAGCACCTCCGCCACTCCGTCGCCGGTCAGTGTGTTCACGCCGGTCTTCGGCGACGCCGGCACCGCCTCGTGACCCTGGGCAGCGAGGCTCTCCACGAGCTTGGAGCCGATGAGCCCGCTGCCGCCGATGACGACGATCTTCATGGTCGAGCCACTCCCCGTCTGCCCTGGTCGAGTCGTTCTGCCAACCACAGTAAGACGGAAGCCCTGCGCAGATGCAGGACAATTGCCGAAAGAGTTTGATGAGGATTACCGCGGTCCCTGGATGTCGACGTGGCCGCGTTATCCCACCCGCTGCTCGCCCGGGGAGCACCTCGATGCGCGGGTCGAGCGCGGCGAGCTTGCCGAGCGACCGCCAAAGCTTGGCCGCCGGACGCCCCGCCAGTAGGCCGGCCGACGGCGGTGCGCACAGCGAGCCGGTGCACACCGTCGTCAACAGCGGGATCTCCGCACGCAGGGCGGGCATCCATTCCAGGTGCGGCTCCACCCCGACGAGCCGATGCGCGCCTCACCCACCGGGGTGGAGCAGCACGTCGATCAGGCCGACGTCGGCCCTGCGTGGTGCGGGACCGCTGTCACCTCTTGGCGCACCGCACCGGCGTGCTGTCTCGTCGCTTGGAACGCGAGCACCTCCCAGGTCCGACGGCATCAGCTCCCGGCGGACCGGCTTCCACGCGCCGCAGCCCGTGACGTTCACTGGGTGAGCATGACCGTCACATATCCCGGTCTCGCTCGTCTTAAGGACATGACCCTGAAGACGAAACAGCTCGTCGTCGCGGTACTCGCGATTTCCGCCGCGTTCGTGGGCGTCTGGGCGGCGGTGTTGCCGGTGTCCTTCTACAACGACTTCCCCCTGCCGGGACGCCGTTGGGTGTCGACCCTCGGGCCATACTCCGAACATCTCATCCGAGACGTCGGCGGCCTCTATCTCGCCCTGCTGGTGCTCAGCGTCTATGCATTCCGCCGCCCCACTGTCGCCGCGATGCACATGGCCGGTGGCGCCTGGCTGATCTTCAGTGCCGAGCATTTCCTGTGGCACATGTTGCACCTGCAGATGTTCCCCATGGTCGACAAAATCGGCCATGTGCTCGGCCTTGGTGGCGTCCTGGTGCTCTCGATCCTGCTGCTGTTTCCCGATCGCACGCGCGGTGGTACGTCCGATCCCCACGCCGAGAAGACGTGAGCCGGACCGCCGCGACGAGCCGCGACCACGCCTCGAAGACCACGTCCTCGTCCATGGCCGCCACGCCTGGCTCTCCGTCGCCCGATCCGTGACCACAGAAGGAGAACCAGTCCCGGCGACGACATGATCATCGGTCATACCCGTACCCGAGATCCGAAGACTGCTCACCGCACTCGTAGTGCGATCAACCCACCCACCAGAACGCGTCCGGGCTTGGTCCCGACGGCGCAGACGACGCCGACACCAAGCCCGAACCTGCCACTACCGACGACGCGGCCACCCCTGACGAACTGCCGTTGCAGGATCAGTAGACCGAGAGATGGACGTGGTTGGTGTGGTCGCTGGACGGGTCGCCGTTGGCCCCGCTGTACGACTTCCACCCGCTGCTGGGCAGCCAGATCTGGCGGTACCAGATCACGTAGAGCACGGCGAGCCGGTCGGCGTTGCGTACGAAGTACGCCGCTAGGTTGTTTCCGTACGTCCGGTCGCCGCCGCTGGCGTCGCCGCCGAAGCCGCCCTTCTGGGCCGCGAAGTCGCAGGCCCGACCCTTCGGATGCTCGCCCGAGCCGCCCGGGCGGTAGCAGGAGACGTACCGGGTGAAGCCCGCCGCCTTGGCCTGGTTGAGCGCGTGCAGGGTGCGGGGGGTGATGCAGCCGTTGGCGGGGGTGGGGTCGTTGACGCTGCACGACTCGGAGGGCCAGGAGCCGTCGGAGTTGCGCGGTGCCGCCTTCGCCGTCTTGTTCGAGGTGCCGCCGGGGGAGCCGCCCCCAGCGGCGGACTGCTGCTTGCGGTTGGCGACCGTCAGCGCCCGTTCGGCCTGTTCCTTGCGCTTGGCCATCACGGTGACCTGCTTGCGCTGTTCCCGGATCTCGCCGTCCAGGGCCAGCTTGGTGCGGGCCGCCTCGTCGCGCGTCCCCTGGAGTTCGCGCAGGGCGCGGTCCTCGTTGGCGGCCACCGCGTCGAGGGCGGCGGCCCGGTCCATGAAGCCGTCGGGTGAGTTGCTGTTGAGTAGGGCGGAGGCGACGCCGAGCCGGCCGGTGCGGTACGCGACCCCGGCGATCTCCCCGACCTTCGCGGCGCGCTCGGTCAGCTCGGCCTCGTTCGTCTTCAGCTGGGCGGCGAGCTGCTGCTGCCGCTTGACCGACGTCTCCAGGGCGCGCTTGGCGTCCAGGTAGCCCTTGCTGGCGGCCTCCAGCTGCGCGCGCAGGGCGGGGGTGCCGCCCTCCTCGTCCTGCCCGGGTGCCGCGGCGAGCAGGCCGGCGCGGGCCGCGGCCGCCGGGGCGGCGGTGACCGGTGCCACCGCGGTGCCGAGGGCGAGCGCCGTGGCGATCAGGGCCGCCACGCGGGCGGCACGTCGTCGTACAGGTGCCATCACTGGCATACACGTGTCCTTCCGTCAGCCGCCGACCGGGTTAGCTGACGGGTTCGGGACGGAAGATCCCTACCGCTGACGCGGATGCACCCCACGAACATGGTTCCCCGGTTCGCCCCGTCGGGCGATTAGGCGGCGGCCACCGCCGGCACCGGTGGGTGCCGCCTGGCGGAGGCCGAAGCCGAGCCTACCGGTGCCGCTGTGACTGGCGCAGCGGAGGTGACTGACGGTGCGCGTCCACACACGGTCAAATCCGGCATAGCGCGACAATATCATCTCAGAATTAAGGCGCAGCTCATTACCACTCAACCGCCCCGCAGGCCCCGGTGGACGCTCCCGGCTCGATCTGCAACGTGGCGTGCTCGATCCTGAAGTCCTCGTGCAGCGCCGCGCGGGCGGCGCCGAGCACCGCGCCGACCTCCGCGTCGGGCGCCATGGTCAGGTGCGCCGAGGCCACCTCCATCCCGGAGGTCAGCGTCCAGACGTGCAGGTCGTGCACCTCGGCGACGCCGGGCACGGCGGCCAGCCTGTCGTGCACCGCGGTGACCTGGAGGTGCTCCGGAGCGGCCTGCACCAGGATGCGCAGCGCGGCCCGCCCGAGTCGCCAGGTGCGCGGCAGGATGAACACCCCGATCGCGACCGCCACCAGCGGGTCGGCCCACCACCAGTCGGTGACGGTGATCAGCAGGGCCGCCCCGATCACGCCGAGTGAGCCCAGGAGGTCGGCCAGCACCTCCAGGTACGCGCCCTGGACGTTGATGCTCTCCTGCGCCCCGGAGCGCAGCAGCGCGAAGGCGCCGACGTTGGCGAGCAGGCCGAGCACCGCGACCGCGAGCATCGGGCCGGCGAGCACCTCCGGCGGGTCGCCGAAGCGGCGTACCGCCTCGATGACGACGTAGACCGCGACGCCGGAGAGCAGCACGGCGTTGGCCAGCGCGGCGAGCACCTCCAGCCGGTAGAGGCCGAAGGTGCGCTGCGGGTCCGCCCCCGCCCGGCGGGTGGCGGCGATCGCCGCGAGCGCCATGCCGATGCCGAGCACGTCGGTGAACATGTGCCCGGCGTCGCTCAGCAGGGCCAGCGAGCCGGTGCGGAAGGCCGCGACCGCCTCCACCACCATCAGGCCGGCGAGCAGCCCGAAGGCGGCCCAGAGTCGACCCCGGTGGCGGTGTGCGGCGTTCGCCACCGAGCCGTGATGGTGGTCATGACCAGCGCCCACGCGCCACCCCCCGTCCAGGCGTCCCGATCCGCGTCCAATCTATGCTCACATCGCAATGTGTGCAAGTAAGTCGGAGACCCCGGCCGGTCGGCCAGGGGGACGCCGGCGGGGCGAAGTGGGGTGGGCCCGGCGGCCTCAGCCGGTCGGGTCGACGGTGGTCAGCCGCTGGGTGGCCCGGGAGAGCGCGACGTAGAGCGTGCGCACCCCGGAGCCGGGGTCGGCCCGGATCTCGCCCGGGGCGACGAGGACGACCCCGTCGTACTCCATGCCCTTGGCCTCCAGGCTGGTGACCACCTGCAGGCGCGGCGCGCCCAGCCCGGCCAGCCAGCCGGCCACCTCGTCGCGGCGGGGCACCGGGGTGATCACGCCGACGGTGCCCTCGACCTCTGCCAGCAGCGCGGCGGCCGCCGCCACCACGGCGGCCCGCAGCTCCGCCGGCGGCACCGCCAGCTCGACCGGGTCGACGCCGGTCGAGCGCACCGCCCGGGGCAGCGGGAGGTCGGGGTGCAGGCGGCGGATCTCGGCCGCCGCCACCGCGAAGATCTCCGCCGAGTTGCGGTAGTTCGTGGTCAGGGTGAAGCGGTGCCGCCTGCGTCGCCCCAGCGCCTGGTCCCGGGCCCGGTCCAGCTCGTCCGGATCGCCCGTCCACGCCGTCTGCGCCGGGTCGCCCACCACGGTCCACGAGGCCAGCCGGCCGCGCCGGCCGATCATGCGCCACTGCATCGGCGAGACGTCCTGCGACTCGTCGACGACCACGTGGGCGTACTCCCGGTAGTCCTCCGGGCGCTCCCGGGCCGCCTCACGGGCGGCGCGCTGCCGGTCGGCGAAGGTGCTCAGCTCCCGGACGCCGCCGGCGAGCTGGAACGGGTCCCGCTTCGCCCGGGCGGGCCGCAGCGGCTTGCCGAGCAGCGCGTCCAGCTCGTCCAGCAGCGCGACGTCGGCGATCGTCAGCCCGTCGTCGTCCAGACGCCGGTACGCGTCGGCCAGCAGCCGGATCTCGGCCCGGGAGAGGATCCCCAAGGCGTAGCGGTGCAGCCGGTCCGGGCGGGCCAGCCAGCCCAGCACGTGCCGGGGGTGCAGCCGGGGCCACCACGCCTTGAGGAACTCCCGGAACTCCGGCCGCTCGGCGATCTCGTCCTCGAACGCGCGCTGCTCGGGCAGCCGCCCGACGCCCAGCCGGCGGGCCTGCGCCCAGAGCGCCGCGAAGACCCCGTCGAAGCCCGCCCGGCGGATCTCGTTGCGCCGGGCGCCCCGGGGCATCGCCCGGTCCCGGATCCCGTCCAGCTCGCGGCGCTCCAGCCGGAGCAGCTGCCCCCGGTAGAGCAGGCGCAGCTCGGTCGGGCCGCCCGGCACCGCGTCCCGGGCCGCCCGCTCCAGCACCCGCCGCATCCGCAGCGAGCCCTTGACGGCCGCCACGGCCGGCGGATCGGTGCGGGTGGCGCTCATGCCGGGAAAGAGCGTGCCCAGCGAGTGCAGGGTGGCGGTCTCCTCGCCGAGCGAGGGCAGCACCGAGGCGATGTACTCCACGAAGACCGAGGAGGGGCCGACCACCAGGATGCCGCCGCCGGCGTACCGGCTGCGGTCGGAATAGAGCAGGTACGCGGCGCGGTGCAGCGCGACCGCCGTCTTGCCGGTGCCGGGGCCGCCGGACACGAGCGTCACGCCCGAGCCGGGGGAGCGGATCGCCTCGTCCTGCTCCCGCTGGATGGTGGCGACGATGTCCCGCATGCCCCGGCCGGTGGCCTTCGACAGCGTCGCCAGCAGCGCGCCGTCGCCGACCACCGCCATGTCGGCGGGCGCGGCGACCGGGTCGAGCAGGTCGTCCTCGATCCGGGTGACCCGCTCGCCTGAGGACTGGATCGTGCGCCGCCGCACCACGCCCAGCGGCTGCGCCGGGGTGGCCTGGTAGAAGGCGGCGGCGGCGGGGGCCCGCCAGTCGACCACCAGAGTGGACGCGTCCTCGTCCCGGATGCCGAGCCGCCCGACGTGGAACACCTGCCGGTCGAGCAGGTCCAGCCGGCCGAAGACCAGGCCCTCGTGCTCGGCGTCCAGCATGTGCCGCCGCCGCGCGGCGTGGAAAACCATCGCGTCCCGCTCGACCAGCGCCCCGAAGTTGCCCACCCGGGCGAGCCGGTAGCCCTCCTTCTCGGCGCTGACCGCCGACCGGCGCAGCTCGGCCAGTCGGGCGTACACCCGGTCGAGATGCCGCTGCTCGACGGCCATCTCCCGCTCCAGGGTGGTCTGGTCGGTCACCGCTCGCTCCTCCTGACGTCGGCGGCGGGCGGTGCGATCCGGGTGAACCGCGCCAGGCCAACCGCAAGAGGGTACGGCCCGCGCGCCACCGGCGGCGGCACCGGAGTGGGAAAGGAACCCGCGTCACACGCTCCCGGATCCGCCCGACCCGACCCGACCGCGCGCCGCCGGGGCGCCGCTCCCGGGGGCGGCGAGCACCCGGTCGAGTACGCCGCCCACGGCGTCGTTGACCTCGTCGGGGCGTTCCATCATCAGCATGTGGCCGCCGCCCGGGCAGACGGTCAGTTCGGTCGCCGGCAGCGCGGCGGCGATCGACTCGGCGCACGGCGGCGGGGTGAGCCGATCCCGGTCGCCGACGAGCGCGGCCGCCGGCAGGTGGGCGAGCGCAGTGAGGGTGTCCAGCCGGTGCTGCGTGCCGATGGAGGCGCGGAACCCGCCGATCGAACGCAGCGACGCGCGGGCCACCGCCGAGGTGACCAGCCGGATGTCGTGCGGGTCGCAGCGGTCGCCGAAGAGCATCCAGCGGATGCTCGGACGCAGCGCGCGCAGCAGCGCCCGGGGCGGCCGCCAGGACCCGCAGCGGGCCAGTACGCCGGCCCCGGTGGTCTCGGCGAGCCGGATCAGCCGGGCGATGCGGGGCGAGAGGCCGTAGGCGGTGTGCGTGTGGCCCTCGGCCGTCGTGGAGACGAAGACCAGCCCGGCCGTGCGGGCGGCGAAGTGCTCGGGGTGGCGGTGCGCGTACTCCATGATCGTCATTCCGCCCATCGAGTGCCCGACGAGCACCACCCGACCGGCCGGGGCCACCTCGTCCAGCACCGCGGCCAGGTCGTCGCCGAGCTGCGCCAGCGTGGCGGTGGGCAGCGCCATGCAGCTCGACCGGCCGTGCCCGCGGGCGTCGTAGGCGACCACCCGCACCGCGTCGCCGAAGCGCCGCCGCAGGTCGGTGAGCTGCCGGTGCCAGGCCCGCGCGTCGAGTGTCCAGCCGTGCAGCAGCACGACGGTCACCCCGGCCTCGGCCGGGCCGGTCGTCTCGACGTGCAGGCGTACGCCGTCGGGAAGACGTACCTCCACGTCCTCCGGCATCGCCACCTCCCCAGGGCCGTACGGAACCGCGACACCGGGAATACCCGGTGGTAACACCGGCTACCCGTCATCAGACCACGACAACCGTCCCGGTGAGAAGATTCGCAACCGGCTCCGCGCTTGCCACGCGCCCGCCACGCTGAAGGCCATGGGGTCGCCCCGGACCGCGCTGGCCGAACTGCTCGCCGGCAACCGCCGCTTCGTCAGCGGTCAGCCGGTGCACGGCCACGACGTCACGGCCGCCGCCGCGGCGGCCTCGGGCGACCAGCAGCCGTACGCGGTGCTGCTCGGCTGCATCGACTCGCGGGTGCCGCTGGAGGCGATCTTCGACCAGACGTTCGGCTCGATCTGCGTGATCCGCACCGGCGGGCACGTGCTCGACCGGGCCGTGCTGGGCTCCATCGAGTACGTGGTCGGCGAACTGGGCGTACCGCTGGTGATGGTGCTCGGCCACGAGCGGTGCGGCGCGGTCGCCGCCACCGTGGACGCGCTGCGCGGCGGGACGTCGCCGGGCGGCGCGCTGGCCCACCTGGTCGACCAGATCGCCCCGGCGGTGACCGAGGTGGGGGTCGACGACCCCCGGGTCCGGCCGATGGCCGTCCGGCGGCACGTGCTCCGTACGGTGGCCGCCCTGCGCGCCGACCACCTGCTCGCCGCCCCGGTCGCGGCCGGCCGGCTCGCGGTGGTCGGCGCGCTCTACGACCTGGCGACCGGCGAGGTGGCCCTGTTGGAGGCGTGACGAGGCACCGCGCGGGTGCCGCGGACGCGGAACCGCCCGCCGGGATGATCCCGGCGGGCGGTTCGGGTGCCGCGTGGGGAGGCTCAGCCCTCGAAGACGCCGGCCTCGACGAGGCGCTTCTCGGTGGCGTCCCAGCCGTCACCCGGGTGGGTGGCGTTGAGGTTGTTGAGCTCGGCCCGGATCTTCGCGGCGTGGCCGGCGGCAGCCAGCACCCGGATCTCCTCGACGAAGGCCTCGGAGTCGGTGCGCAGGTGCGCGGTCTTGCCGTTGGTCAGGTTCCGCACGTAGGCGTGCTTGCCGCCGTTGAGCGGGATCAGGTACTTGAACTCGCCCAGCACGCTGAGGGCGCCACCCTGGCCAGCCTGGCCGGCCCGGACTGACGCGCGCGCGGTCTTAGAGGTGTTGCTCGCCACGGAGGTACTCCTTGCAAGACGTACGGGAGGACGGAACGTCCGGGGGCTGTTGCGGGCGACACCCGGTGGGTGAGGCCCGCGAAGATGTGCGCGGCACAGGCCGCCGATGGAACTGTACACGAACACGGTCCCTGGCTGGTCATCGCGTCGTGGGGGTCAACCGGGCCACCCGTCCGGCTATTCCGACCGCGAATTCTCCGATTCCCTGGCGCACCATCCGTCACACCAGTCATCATGTGTTGCAGCAACCACCCGGGTGGTCGAGGTCGTAGGGGAAGACGCACCTCGCTCTCCGGGAGGTCACCGTGCCAACGCGTGGCGTCGTATACGTCCACTCGACCCCGCTCGCCGTGTGCTCACACGTCGAGTGGGCGATCGCGCGCGTCCTCGCCGCGCCGGTCAACCTGCAGTGGACGGCTCAGCCCGTCGACCCCGGCGTCCGCCGGGCCGAGTGCGGGTGGACCGGCCGTCCGGGGACGGGCGCCGAGCTGGCTGCTGCCCTCCGGCAGTGGCCCATGATCCGTTTCGAGGTGACCGAGGAACCGAGCCCCGGCGCGGACGGCGAGCGCTTCATGTACGTGCCCGGGCGCGGTCTCTTCCGGGCGACCGTCGGGGCGGCCGGCGACATCCAGCTCGGCGAGGACCGGCTGCGCGCCATCATGGCGGCCGCCCGGGCGCCGGAGGCCCTCGCGCACGCGCTCGACAAGGCGCTGGGCACCGCGTGGGACGCGGAGCTGGAGCCCTACCGGTACGCGGGCGACGGCGCCCCGGTGACCCTGCTCACCCGCGTCGGCTGAACCGCCCAGCCCGGGGCCGGGGCCGGCTCCCCGGACGGGTGAAGGTCAAGTTGCCCCGATAAGGGGCGAACTGGTGGGATGGGGCCCGTGTCGACTACCCCGCGACGTGCCGGCGTCGCGCTCGCCGCCCTGACCGCGCTGTTCGTCTCCGGCTGCACCGGGCCGGCCGAGCGCCGTGCCGCCCCGGTGCCCACCAGCGCCGCCCCGGCGGACACCCCGACACCCGGCGCCAGCGTCCCCGCCGCCGACCCCGCCGCCCGCGCCGTCGCCCTCGTCGGCACCCTGGCCGACGAAGATCTCGTCGGCCAGGTGCTGATGCCGTACGCCTACGGCGACGCCGCCACCCGGGTGTCGCCCGGCTCGGCCGCCGGCAACCAGGCGCTGGGCGGGGTGGACACCCCCGCCCAGATGGTCGAGAAGTACCGGCTGGGCGGGTTGATCCTGGTCGGCTTCAGCGCCGACGACCCCACCAAGGGCAACCAGGAGACGACCAACGTCGACAACCCGAAGCAGGTCCGCGCGCTCACCGACGGCCTGCGCGGCGCCGCCGCCCGACTGCCCGCCGGGCAGGCGCCCTTCCTGATCGGCACCGACCAGGAGTACGGCGTGGTCACCCGCGTCACCGACGGGGTGACCCTGCTGCCCAGCGCCCTCGCCGCCGGCGCGGCCGCCAGGCCCGAGCTGACCGAGGCCGCCTGGCGGGCGGCGGGCGCCGAACTCGCCGCCATGGGGATCAACCTCGACTTCGCCCCCGTCGCCGACGTGCTCGCCACCCGCAGCACCGTGATCGGCTCCCGGTCGTACGGGGCGGATCCGAAGGTGACGGCGGGGCAGGTCGCCGGCGCGGTCCGTGGCCTGCAGGCCGCGGGCGTGGCGGCCACCGTCAAGCACTTCCCGGGCCACGGGCACAGCGCCGCCGACTCGCACGAGGGACTGCCGGTCCTCGGCCAGCCCCGCAGGACGCTGGAGAGCGGGGCGTGGCCGCCCTTCTCCGCCGGCATCGACGCCGGCGCGATGGCCGTGATGTCCGCCCACCTCGACGTCCGGTCGGTGGACCCCGGCACCGCGGCGACCTTCTCGCACAAGCTGCTCACCGGCGTGCTCCGCGGCCAGCTCGGCTTCCGGGGCGTGGTGATCACCGACGGGATGAACATGCCCCCCGCCAAGCGCTGGTCGCCCGGCGAGGCGGCGGTGCGGGCGCTGAAGGCCGGCAACGACCTGATCCTGATGCCGCCGCACGTCGGCAAGGCCTACGACGGGCTGCTCGCCGCCCTGCGCGACGGCTCGCTGCCCCGGGCCCGCCTCGTCGAGGCCGCGACCCGGGTGCTGACCATGAAGTTCAAGCTTGCCGACCGGCCCGCGCCGGAACTCTCCACGCTGGGCGGCCCGCAGCACCGCAAGGCGGTGGAGGACCTGGCCGCGGCGGCGGTGACGGTGCTGCGCGGCGCCTGCGGCGGCGGCGTACGGGGACCGGTGACCGTCAGCTCCTCGGGCGGGCGGGACCACACCCGGGCGGCGCTGACCGAGGCGCTCAAGGCGGCCGGGGTCGAGGTGGTGGCCGGCGGCGGCACGGTGGTGCACCTCGTCGGCTACGGCGACGGCGCCGGCGACCTGCGCGCCGACGCCGCCGTCACGGTCGCCATGGACACCCCGTACGTGTTGGCGAAGGCGAAGTCACCGACCCTGCTGGCGACCTACTCGTCCAGCCAGGCGTCGATGACCGCCCTCGCCGGGGTGCTCGCCGGCAAGACCCGCCCGGAAGGCCGCTCCCCGGTGCGGGTGACCGGCCTGCCGGCCACCACCTGCCGCGCCTGACCGGCTCAGTCGCGGTTGATCCGGGCCGACTGCTTCGCCAGCTGGTACGCGGGCAGCAGCTCCTCGACCTCCGGGGCGTCCAGGGTGAACACCACGCTGTGGCGCCAGGCGGACATGACGACGGCCCGGTCGCGGTAGGTCCCACCGTCCTCCTTGAAGTAGCTGGCCTCGACGGCGTCCATGGTGCCGGCCCTGACGCGCCGGTACTCGGCGTCGGCCGCCTTCGCCGAGTATGCGGTCAGGAACCTCTCGAACCGCTGCTGGGTGCTGCCGGGGTCGCCCCGCCAGACCCGGAGGAAGCCGACGGCGCCGGTGGGCCGGGCGTCGAGTTCGCAGATCATGGTGAATCCCACGAGGCCGGCCTCGCCGAACTTCGCCGACGTCCTGACCGCCTCGACCTTCCACCCCGCCGGCACCGAGAACGTGACCGGCAGCTCGCAGGGCGTGCCCTTGCCGCCGACGGTGACACCGGCGGGCGCCGCCACCACCTCGTCGTGCCAGGGCGGGCCGGGGGTCACCGGCGAGGTGGTGGGGCTCGGCGGGGCCGACGGCGAGCCGGCGCTCGACGGCGACTCCCCGCCGTCGGCGCAGCCGCCGGTCAGCGCGACGGTCAGCGCCGCGAGCACGGCGACGCGGGTACGACGTTCCATGGTGTCCATTCCCGATGGCGACGAAGGCCGGCCCAGCAAAGCGGCGCGGACCGGCGACGTCAACCCGGTTGGTCCACCGGTGCCGCGCGCAGGGCCGCCACCAGCCACTCCACGGCGGGCACCGCCGGCGGGAACGGGGGCCGCCGGTTGAGCACCCCGATCAGCTGCCAGTAACGCTCCACCTGCCGGTCGGTGAAGGCCGCGATGCCCTCGGCGAGCGCGAGCCGTTCGGCGCCGGACAGCCCCGGGTCCACCATCTCGTCGAGCACCGCCCGCGCGCGCCCCGAGTTTGGGGCGATCCCGGCGGCGAGCGCGGCGCGCGCCGGCTCGACGGAGGGCATCGCCGGCGGCGGGGACGCCGCCGCCCCGGCCACCGCCATCGCGCGGACCCGCAGCCGGAACGCGGGGTCGGCGACCAGCCCGGCCAGCTCCACCCAGGCGTCCACCTCCTCGTCGGTGGGGTCGTCGGGCAGCTCGGCGGGGAGCGTCCGCATCGCCTGCGCCAGCCCGTCACCGCCCGGGCCGGTCGGCACACCGCCGAACACCTCGGCGACGAAATCGTCGATGATCTGCTGCCGCTCCCGCGCGGAGAGGCGGGCCAGGTCGTTCACCAGTCTCAACTCCTCGGTCGTGCTGCCACGTCGGGCGACCGACCGCAACACCGCCCGGCGCAGCCGCAGCGCGCGGATCTCCGCGTCCAGGGCGCGGCCGTGCGCCTGCGCCACCTCCCGGACGCTGGTCCGCCGCTCCAGGATCCGCCGGACGTCGTCCAGGCCGAACCCCAGCTCCCGCAGGCTCCGCACCAGGTCCAGCCGGGCCACGGCGGGCGCGTCGTAGAGCCGGTACCCGCCGGCCGACCGGGCGGTCGGTGGGAGCAGGCCGAGGTCGGACCAGAAGCGGATCGTCCGGACGGAGAGGCCGGTGCGGCGGGCGAGCTGCCCGATGGTGAACAGGTCGGTGCGGTCGTCCACGTCGAGAAGCCTCCCGCCTCCGGCCGCTGGAGAGTCAAGCAGGAAAATCCCCTGGCTTCCGTCCGCCCCGCCTGGCACCCTCGGCGCACATGGGGACGGCTGAGGGTTTCGCGTACGTCGAGCGGTCGGACGGCACGGTGGTGATCACGCACCACGGCCGGGCGGCCGGCACCCTGCGCGGCGGCCGGGCGGCGGAGTTCCTCGCCGAGGTCGACGGCGACCCGCAGCTCGTGATGGCCCGGTGGACCGGCAACTACCGTCGGGGCAACGAGCGGGCCGCCCGCCAGCACCCCCGCAACCGCGGCTGAGCCACGCGGCAGGGCCCGCGCCGGCCCTGCCGGTGGCCGCCCTGAGCGCCGTGGCCGCCCTGGAGTGGGATGTTGCCGTGGGCGCCCCGGGCGGCCGGGGCCGCGGCGAGGGCCTCGGCGATGCGGCGGCGGGTCTCGGCGGGGGCGATGACGTCGTCGACGACACCGATCTCCAGGCGCGGTTGACGCCGCCGGCGACGCGGATCTGCTCCTCGACCAGCTGCGCGCGGAGGGCCTCGCGCTCCTCGGCGGGCGCGGCGGCGAGCCTCCTGCGGTGCAGGATGTTGACCGCGGCGCTGGCGCCCATGACGGCGACCTCCGCGTTCGGCCAGGCGAACACGGCGGAGGCGCCCAGGGAACGGGAGTTCATCGCGATGTACGCCCCGCCGTAGGCCTTGCGGGTCACCAGGGTGACGCGGGGCACGACGGCCTCGGCGAAGGCGTGCAGCAGTTCCGCACCCCGGCGTACGACCCCGTCCCACTCCTGGCCGAGGCCGGGGAGGTAGCCGGGGACGTCGACCAGGACGATCAGCGGCACGCCGAGGGAGTCGCACATCCGCACGAACCGGGCGGCCTTCTCGGCGCTGGCGGCGTCGAGGCAGCCACCCAGGCGCAGCGGGTTGTTCGCCACCACCCCGACGGTGCGGCCGGCGAAGCGGCCCAGGGTGGTGACCACGTTCGGCGCCCGCCTGGCGTGCAACTCCACGCCGGGGGCGTCCAACAGCGCCTTGACCACCGGCCTGACGTCGTAGGCCTGGTTCGGCTCCGCCGGCATCCTCGCCGCCAGGTCGTGCCCGGCCCCGTCGGCGGAGACGTCGTCGGGCGACAGCCGGCCCTGCCGGCCGAGCAACGCCGCGAGCCTGCGCGACTCGGCCAGCGCCGTCTCGTCGTCCGGGCAGGTCACGTGGACCACCCCGGAGCGGCGGCCGTGCGGCTCCGGCCCACCCAGGCGCGCCATGTCGACCTGCTCGCCGGTGACGCTACGCACCACCTCAGGGCCGGTCACGAAGATCCGGCCCGCCCCGCTCATCACCACGATGTCGGTCAACGCCGGCCCGTACGCCGCCCCGCCGGCCGCCGGGCCCAGCACCGTCGAGATCTGCGGCACCCGACCCGACGCCCGCACCATCGCCGCGAACACCTGACCCACCGCGTCGAGCGCGACCACGCCCTCGGCCAACCGCGCCCCACCCGAGTGCCACAGCCCCACCACGGGCACCCGCTCCCGCACGGCGGTGTCGATCGCGTCCACGACGTGCCGGCACCCCTCGGTGCCCATCGCCCCGCCCATCCGGGTCGCGTCCGTCGCGTACGCGACCACCGGCGCGCCCTCGACCTCACCCCGCGCCCACAGCACGTCCGAGGCGTCCCGCGGCACCGACAACCGCAGCGAACCGGCGTCGAACAACGCCCGGAGCCGGACCTCCGGATCCCGGTGGTCCGCGCCGGGCGTGGCGTCCACGCCGACGGTGGCGGTGCTGGTCACGTGAGCCCCTCCAAGGCTGTGCTGCGCTCAGGCCCGCGTGAAGACGAGGGCCACGTTGTGGCCGCCGAAGCCGAACGAGTTGTTGAGCGCGGCGGGGATGTCCATGCGCCGCGGCTCGTTGGCGGCGACGTCCAGGCTGAGTCCGTCGTCCGGGTCGTCGAGGTTGATCGTCGGAGGCACGACACCGTCGCGGATCGCCAGCACGGTGGCGATCGACTCGAGCGCGCCCGCCGCGCCCAGCAGGTGACCGGACATCGACTTGGTCGAGGTCAGCACCGGGTGGTCGCCCAGCGCCGCCCGCAGCGCGGTGATCTCGGCCACGTCGCCGACGGGGGTCGACGTGGCGTGCGCGTTCACGTGCACGATGTCCTGCCTGGCGACGTCCGCGTCCGCGATCGCCATCGCGATGGCCCGGATCGCGCCCTCGCCCTCCGGGTGCGGCTGGACGATGTCGTAGCCGTCGGAGGTGAGGCCGGCCCCGGCCAGCCGGGCGTAGACCCGGGCACCCCGGGCGGCGGCGTGGTCCGCCCGTTCCAGCACCACGATCCCCGCGCCCTCGCCCAGCACGAAACCGTCGCGGGCCTTGTCCCAGGGCCGCGAGGCCAGCTCCGGCTCGTCGTTGCGGGTCGACATCGCCCGCATCGAACTGAACCCGGCGATCGGCAGCTGGTGGATGACCGCCTCGGTGCCGCCGGCCACCACCACGTCGGCCCGGCCGGCACGGATCATGTCCATGCCGAGCGCGATGGCCTCCGCGCCGGTCGCGCAGGCGCTGGCCACCGAGTGCACCCCCGCCTTCGCGCCCAGCTCCAGCCCCACCCAGGCGGCGGGCCCGTTGGGCATCAGCATCGGAATGGTGTGCGGGGAGACCCGGCGCGGGCCGGACGCCTCCAGGATGTCGTCCTGGGCGAGCAACGTCAGCGCGCCGCCGATGCCGGAGCCGACGCTGACGCCCAGCCGCTCCGGGTCCAGCCCGGAGTCGGCCAGGCCGGAGTCGGCCCAGGCCTGCTGCGCCGCGATGAGCGCGATCGCCTCGGAACGGTCCAGCCGACGCAGCTTGACCCGGTCGATGACGCCGGTCGGTTCCACCGCGAGCTGGGCGGCGATCCGGACCGGCAGTTGCGCGGCCCACTCCTGGGTGAGCGGACTCACCCCGGAGCGGCCGGCGAGCATGGCGTCCCAGGTCGACGCGACGTCCCCGCCCAGCGGGGTGGTCGCGCCGAGCCCGGTGACGACGACGTCGGTGTGAGCCATGATCAGGACTGCGCCTCGATGTAGGTGACGGCGTCCCCGACGGTCTTCAGGTTCTGCACCTCGTTGTCCGGGATCTTGACGCCGAACTTCTCCTCGGCCGCCACCACGACCTCCACCATGGAGAGCGAGTCGACGTCCAGGTCGTCGGTGAAGGACTTCCCCTCGGCCACGTCGTCCGGGCTCACCCCGGCAACCTCTTCGAGGATCTCGGCGAGGCCGGCGGTGATCTCGTCACGGGTCATTGCGGTTGGTTCCTTTCATTGGTGGATCACTTCGACGGCCGACGACGCCGGCCGTCACTCCCCGGCGCAGCTCGCCGGAGGGGGTTTCAGGGGCAGCGGACGACCTGACCGGCGTAGGTCAGGCCGCCGCCGAAGCCGAAGAGCAGCACCGGGGCGCCCGAGGGCACCTCCCGCCGCTCGACGAGCTTCGACAGAGCCAGGGGGACGCTCGCCGCCGACGTGTTGCCGGACTCGACGATGTCCTTCGCGATGATCGCGTTCGAGATGCCGAGCCGCTTGACGATGCCGTCGATGATCCGGGTGTTGGCCTGGTGCGGCACGAAGGCGGCCAGCTCCGACGGTTCGACCCCGGCGCGCTCGCACGCGAGCCGGGCCAGCGGCGCCAGCTCCGTGGTGGCCCAGCGGAAGACCGACTGCCCCTCCTGCTGGATCGAGGGCCGCCAGCCCTCGATGCGTACGGCGTCGCCTCTCTCCGGAGCCGAGCCCCAGACGACCGGGCCGATGCCGGAGGGCTCGCCCTCGGCGGTGGCCGACACCACCGCCGCGCCGGCACCGTCGGCGAAGATGATGCAGGTGGAGCGGTCCGTCCAGTCGACGATGTCGGAGAGCTTCTCCGCGCCGATGACGAGGGCGTTGCGCGAGGCGCCGGCCCGGACGGCGTGGTCGACGGTGCCCAGCGCGTAGGCGAAGCCGGAGCACGCCGTGTTCAGGTCGTACGCGCCGGGAGCGGTGATGCCCAGCTTGGCGGCGACCCGGCAGGCCACGTTCGGGCTGCGGTCGGCGGAGCTGCACGTCGCGACCACGACGAGGTCGATGTCGGCGGCGGTGAGACCGGAGTTGGCCAGCGCCTTGCCGGCGGCCGCGGCGGCCATGTCGGCGACCGACTCGCCGTCGGCGATCCGCCGGCTGGCGATGCCGACCCGGTCCCGGATCCACTCGTCGTTGGTCTCGACGAGCTGGGCGATGTCCTCGTTGGTGACCACCCGGGAGGGCTGGTAGTGCCCGAGCGCGGCGATCCGGCTGCCGGCCATCAGAGCTGTCCTTCCGTTCGCGACCGCGGGACCCGCGACCCCGGCTCGTTCCTCGCACTCACGCGTGACCTCCGATTCGGACGAGCGGCTGGCCCGGTGCCACCGGGTCGTCGTGGTGGGCGAGCCACTCGGTGAGCACGCCGCTGCCGTGGGCGGTCACCTCGACCGGGCCCTGCCGGGTGGCCACGTGGCCGACGACCTGGCCGACGCGGAGCGGCTCGCCCTCGGCGAGGCCCTCCGCCGGCTGGAAGGTGCCGGCCGACGGGGCCACCACCACCCGGAACTGCATGGTCGGCTCGTGGCCCGGCGCCATTCCGTGCCGGGCGACGAGGTCCCGGGCGGCGGGCAGGTCGTCCGGGGTGTTCAGGGTGACGATCTCCGGGACGCCGGCCTCCTTCAGCTCCCGTTTGAGCAGGCCCGAGAGCGTGCCGGCCGGAGGCAGCTCGATCACGCCGGTCACCCCCAGGTCGGCCAGCGTACGCACGCAGAGGTCCCAACGCACCGGCGCGGTGACCTGGCGGACGAGGCGCTGCACCATGTCGCGCCCGTGGTCGACCGCGGCGCCGTCGAGGTTGGACAGCAGGATCCGGGCCGGGTCGGCGGGGGTGATCCCGGCGGCCACGGCGGCCAGCGCCGCCTCGGCGGGGGCCATGTACGGCGTGTGGAACGCCCCGGCCACCTTCAGGCGGATCACCCGCGCCCTGGCGGGCGGCTCGGCGGCGAGCTTCTCCAACCCCTCGATCGAGCCGGCGGCGACGAACTGGCCGGCCCCGTTGTGGTTGGCCGGGTGCAGCCCGTGCGCGGCGATCGAGGCGAGCACCTCGCCGGGGTCGCCGCCCAGCACGGCGGCCATCCCGGTCGGCTCCAGCGCGCAGGCCGCCGCCATCTCCCGGCCGCGTACGCCGGCCAGGGTGATCGCCGCCTCCGCCGGGAGCACCCCGGCCAGCGCCGCCGCCCCCAGCTCGCCCACGCTGTGCCCGGCGGTGAGCGTGACGTCGTGCATCGGCAGGTGCTCGGCGGCGAGCAGCGCGGCGGCGACCAGCAGCGGCTGGGTCCGGGCGGTGTCCCTGATCTCGTCGGCGTCGGCCACGGTCCCGAGGTGCAGCAGGTCCACCCCGGCCGACGCCGACCACCAGCGCAGCCGCGCCTCGGTGCCGGCGAGGTCGAGCCAGGGAGTCAGGAAGCCGGGCTTCTGGGAACCCTGGCCGGGCGAGAGTACGGCGAGCACGTCTATGACTCTCCCGGATACGCGTGGGTAGCGCTGTGCCGCCCCCGACCAAACCACACTAGGACCTTTGGGGGGATCCTACAAAGATCGGCGGCGATCATCACCCGTGTGCGGAGCTTTGCCGTTGCTCGCGGCCAATGTCGGGGTTGGTGCCATCGGGACCACCGGGTCGAGCCGGCCGACGGTGAGGGCCACCTGGAGCGCGAACGTGTCCCGCGCCGCCAGCGGCGAGAAGCCCGTGACGTCGGCGATGCGCCGCAGCCGGTAGCGCACCGTGTTCGGGTGCACGAAGAGTGTCCGCGCGGCGCTCTCCAGCGTGCCGCCGGCCGCGAGGAAGGCGTCCAGGGTCCCGAGCAGTTCGCCGCCGGCGCGCACCAGCGCGGCGTAGACGTCGTGCCGCAGCCGCCGGCGCGCCTCCGGGTCGCCGGCCAGCGCCCGCTCCGGCAGCAGGTCGTCCGCCGGCACCGGGCGGGGCGCGGCCGGCCAGGCCGGGGCGGCGCGGAAGCCGGCCAGCGCGGCGCGCGCCGACTCGGTCGCCTCGTCCAGGCTCGGCACGGCCGGACCGACCACCACCGGCCCGTCGCCGAACGCGTCGAGCAGCTTGCCCGTGGCCGCGACCGGGTCGGCGGCACCACCGAGGACGATCACCAGACGGTCCCCGTGCACCCCGCCGATCACCTCGGTGCCGATGCGCCGGGCCTGCCGGTGGACGGTGTGCAGCACGGCGGAGACCTCCCCGCCGGGGGACCGGCCGACCGCCACCGCCACCGGCGGGGCGTCCGCCCAGCCGAGCGCCGCCGCGCGGCTCGCCAGCACGTCCGGCGTGTCGCCCCGCAGCAGCGCGTCGACCAGCAGAGCCTGCAACCGGGCGTCCCAGGAGCCGCGCGACTCGGCGGCGCGGGCGTACACCCGGGCGGCGGCGAAGGCGATCTCCCGGGAGAACCGCAGCACCGCCTCGCGCAGCTGCCGCTCCTCGCCCGGCGCCGCCAGGTGCGGCACCTGTTCCTCGACCACGTCGATCATGACCTTCACCAGCGCGACGGTCTGCTGGAGGCTGATGGAGCGGGCGAGCGCCTGCGGCGCGGTGGCGAAGACCTCGTCGGAGACCTCCTGGGTGCTGTCCGCCGTGCCACCGCCGTCGCGCAGCCACTGCACCAGGGACCGGGCGCCCGCCTGGGCCACCAGCATGACCCAGGAGCGGTGGTCGGGCGGCAGGCCGCGGAACCAGGGCAGGCTCTCGTCCATCCGGGCCACGCTGGCGGTGGCCAGCGCCCCCGCGGCCCGCTCGATCCGGCGCAGCGTGGCCGACAGCTCCGTCCCGTCCGGCTCGCTCACCGCCCCAGCCTGACACGCCCCGACCAGCGGCTCGCCGCCGGGCGGGGCGCGGGCACCGGCCCGCCCTGCCGTGCCGGCGGGCGGCGAGCCCGGGGCGGGTCAGGACGGCGGGGGGACGGGCAGGCCCAGCTCCTGGGCCAGGATGGCGGCCTGTACCCGGCTGCGCAGGTCCAGCTTGGCGAGGATCCGACTGACGTGGGTCTTGGTGGTGCTCCCGGCCATCGCCAGCCGGTCGGCGATCTGCTGGTTGGACAGCCCGAGCCCGAGGCAGGCCAGCACGTCGCGCTCCCGGGGGGTCAGCGCGGCCACCGCCGTCCGGGCCGCGGCGGTGGCGGCCGGGGCGGCCGCCGCGAACGCGGTGATCAGGCGGCGGGTGACCGCCGGGGCGATGAACCCCTCGCCCCGGGCGACCGTCCGCACCGCCGCCACCAGCCCTTCGGCGTCGGTGTCCTTGAGGACGAAGCCCGCCGCGCCGGCCCGCAGCGCCCCGAAGACGTACTCGTCGAGGTCGAAGGTGGTGAGCACGAGCACGTCGGCGAGCCGGTCGGCGACGATCTCCCGGGTGGCCGAGATGCCGTCCAGCCGGGGCATCCGCACGTCCAGCACCGCGACGTCCGGGCGCAGCTCCCGGCAGAGCCGGACGGCCTCCACGCCGTCGTCGGCCTCGCCCACCACCTCGACGCCGGGCGCGCCGGCCAGGATCAGCGCCAGCCCGGCCCGCACCGCCGGCTGGTCCTCGGCGAGCAGCACCCGGGTCACCTGGGCCATGACACGTCCCGTCCCCTCACGACGCCACCCCGGTCGGCAGCTCCACCCGTACCCGCCAGCGTCCCCGCGCCGCGCCGGCCGAGAAGCGCCCGTCGAGCAGCACCGCCCGCTCCCGTATCCCGATCAGGCCGGCGCCCGCGCCGGTCGGGGCGCCCCGGTCGGCGCCGACCGGGTTCTCCACACCCACCACCACCCCCGCCGGCTCGTACGCCACCAGCAGGTCGGCCTCGCCGGCGCCGTGCTTGAGCGCGTTGGTCAGCGACTCCTGCACGATCCGGTACGCGGCCAGGTCCACCCCCACCGGCAGCGCGCGCGGCTCGCCGCGCCGGGTCACCCGGACGGCCAGCCCGGCGGCGCGGGCCCGGTCGACCAGCCCGTCGAGTTCGCTGAGCCGGGCCCGGGTCGCCTCGTCCGACGCGTCGACGGGCGAGCCGCCCTCCGCCGGCTCGCGCAGCAGGCCGATCATCTGCCGCATCTCGCCCAACCCCTGCACGCTGCTCTCCCGGATCACCCGCAGTGCCGACTCGACCTGCGAGCGGTCGAGCCCGGGCACGGAGAGCGCGGCCGTGGCGTGGATGGCCACAGCGCTCAGGTGGTTGGCGATCACGTCGTGCAGCTCGCGGGCCATCCGGGCCCGTTCCGCGATCACCGCCTGCCGGCGGTCAAGCTCCACCAGCCGCGCCGTCTGCTCGGCCCGGGCCCGCTCGGCGACCGCCTGGTCCCGGTACTGCCGCACGCTGAGCCCGGTGAGCACCGGCAGCACCCCGGCCAGCACCACCGGCACCCCGAACCCCACGCCCCGCCAGTCGCCCGTCAGCAGCACCCCGGCCGCCGTGCCGAGGACGCTCAACCCGACCATGACCCGGAGCAGCCGGCGCCAGGTCCGCGCCGAACCGAACACGCACGCGTCGTAGAGCACCTGGGTGTAGACGAGGACGGTGCCCAGCGAGCCGCCCATCGCGAGGTCGGCCAGCGTCGCCACCGTGCCCAGCGCCAGGCTGCCCCGGGTGGCGACGCGGCGCAGGCCCACCGCCGCGCAGACCGCCGTCAGCGGCAGCAGGAACAGCGGTTCCGGCACGTCCGGGCGCCAGGACAGCTGGGGCTGCGTGCCCAGGCCGTACATCACCACCCCACCGAGCAGGGACGCGCCGGCGAGCGCGAGGTCCCGGCCGGCGGTGCCGGGCCGGAGCCAGGTCCGCGGTCGCATGGACCGATCCCACCACACCGGCCGCCGGCCGGACTCAGACCGGCGGAGGACTCCGCCCACGCCCGCGTCCCCCGAAAGACCTACCCCGCCGCCCGCCGACCCGTCACCCTCCGGGGTGGGCCGGGGCGGAAGACGATCTCCCCGCGCGGGCGCTGCGTCGATCCGGGTCCGGCTGCACGACCGGTCCGCCCCGGCCAGTACGGTGACAGGGCCCGTCGGAGCGACCCGGCGGGGTGGGGGCGACGCGTGAGGAGACCGGGATGGCGCACGGGGAGGCCGAGCACGGCTGCGCCCAGGGTGAGCCCTGCCGGCCCGGACACCACGAGCAGCAGGCGGCCGCCAAGCACCGCCGGTTGCCCGGCGGGTTCCCGGCGGAGGCGCCGGCCCGCATGCCCGAGCGCGACGACGACGTCACGGTGCCCCGGCAGCGCACCGCCGAGCCCGCCTCCCACGGCGAGGCGGAGCCGCCCGCCGCGCCGGGCTGCCAGAGCGACCTGCCCGGCTGGGCCGGCGGGCACCGGCACGGCCCGGTCCGTCCCCGGCGGCGCGCCGCCCGCCGCGAGCGACCGCCACGCCGCTGGTGCTGACCCTGGGCAGGCCGTCCGGCCGCTAGCGTGATCGGCGTGAAGGCGATCGCGATCGACGCGTACGGCCCGGCCGACCTGCTCACCCTCCAGGAGCTTCCCACCCCGCCCGTCGGGCCGGACACGGTGCTCGTCCGGGTCCGGGCGGCCGGCGTGAACCCGGTCGACTGGAAGGTGCGCGAGGGGGAGCTGGCCGGCGTGATCCCGGGTCACTTCCCGCTCGTCCCCGGCTGGGACGCGGCCGGGGTGGTCGAGGCGGTGGGGCCGGCGGTGACCGGGTTCGCGGTGGACGACGAGGTCGTCGGGTACGTCCGACGCGACCACGTCCAGTACGGCACGTACGCCGAACTCGTCCCGGCGCCCGAGCGGACGCTGGCGGCCCGGCCGGTCCGGGCGTCCTGGGCACAGGCGGCCGGACTGCCGCTGGCGGGTCTCACGGCATACCAGGCACTGCTGTCGGCCCGCACCGGCGCCGGCGACACGGTGCTGGTGCACGGGGCGTCGGGCGGGGTGGGTCACCTCGCGGTGCAGATCGCCCGCGCGCTCGGCGCGGACCGCGTGATCGGCACGGCCGGCGCGGCCAACCACGACTTCGTCCGCTCCCTGGGCGCCGAGCCGGTCGCGTACGGCGACGGGCTGGCCGACCGGGTCCGCGCGATCGCGCCCGACGGGGTGGACGTGGTGCTCGACCTCTTCGGCGGGGCGGCGCTCGACGTGTCGGCCGGGCTGATCACCCGCCCGGCGCGACTGGTCTCCACGGCGGACCCGGAGCACGTCACCCGCCTGGGCGGCAGTTATCTGTTCGTCAAGCCGTCGACCGTGGACCTGGGGGTGCTCGGCGGGCTCGTCGACGCCGGCCGGCTGAGCGTCCACGTGGCACGGACGTTCCCGTTGGCGCGGGCCGCGGACGCGCACCGCCTGGTCGAGGCGGGGCACGTGCGCGGCAAGGTGGTCCTGGAGGTCTGACCCGGCGGGCGCCGGGTTCAGCGGGTGCGGCGGCGGACCAGCAGCGCGATCCCGGCGAGGCCGGACGTGATGACCAGCACCACCGCGACGTTGAGCAGGAGCAGCCGCTGCAACTCGCCGAGCGCCTCGTCGAGATCCTTCGCCGGGTTGAGGGCGTCCTCCGGGATGACCCGCTCGCCGCCGCCGACGCCGCCGCTGACGGTGTCGAACTGCCGCTCCAGCGGTACGCCGGCGGTGCGCAGGGTCTCCGACATGCTGAGCCGGCCGAGGAACCAGCCGGCGACGGCCTTACGGGCGTCCGGCTGCTTGGCCGGGCGGTAGACGCGCGGCCCGCCGACCGCCTTCGGGTAGAGGTCGTAGGTCTGCTTCGGGACGTCACCGGCGAGCACGACGACCGTGTACTTCGGACCGAGCTCGGCGGCCTTCGGCCCGGTGGCCTGGCCGGTGCGGCCGAGGAAGTTCACCTGGTCGATGATCGCCACCACGTGTCCCGGGTGCGCCTCGGCGTGCAACCGCAGCGGCTCGGCGAGCCCTTCCCCGGTGATCTGCACGGCCGCGGGCACCGGCTTCGGCGCCGCCGTCGCCGTCGCGGCGAACCCGAGCGACAGGACCGCCGCCGCGAGCCCGCCCGCCAACATCGCGACCATCCGCCGCATCGTTCGGACCATCGCCGCCTCCTCGCCCCGTTCGATGGATGGCTTCGCTGCAGGTCACGCGCGTTGGATGGCCGACGGAGTGACCAACCCGGCGCCGGGTGCCACCCTCAAGACTGCGCAGAACGTCGATCGGTTGCAGCTCGTGGAACAGTAATTGGAACTATCTGTGATCCCGGCCCGACCAATGAACGTCGGCCGTTGGTCAGCGGGCGGATCGTACCTTTACGGAGGGGTTCATGGGGGGCAGGTTCCCACGCACGGCACGTACCTGGCCAGTGGTGTTCGGCGTGGCGCTCGGTGTGTCGCTGGTGTTGCCGGCCGCGCCGGCGGCGGCCCACAACTCGCTGACCGGCAGCGACCCGCGCGACGGCGCCCGGGTGGCCCAGGCTCCGGCCAAGATCGAGCTGCGGTTCCTCGCGAAGGCGGACCCGGCTACGACGAAGATCACAGTCACCGGGCCCGACAACGTGGCCGCGCTGGGCGGCGCGCCGGCCTTCTCCGGCTCCCGGGTGAGCGTCCCGTTCAAGCCGGGCCGGGCCGGGCTCTACATCGTCGGCTACCGGGTGGCCTCCAGCGACGGGCACCCGGTCTCCGGCGAGGTGCGGTTCACCCTCACCACCGGCACCCCCGCCGAGTCGTCGGCCGTCGCGCCCACCGCGTCGGCCGCGCCGTCACCGACGGGGAACGGGCCGGCCTCGGCGGTGCCGTCGCCGACGAACGCGGCGCCGACGGGCCCGGGCGCGGCGGCGGTGCCGGCGTCGCGGGAGGACGACGCCTCCGGGCGCGGCTGGCTGTGGGCGCTGGGCGGTGCGCTGCTCCTCGCCGCCCTCGCGGCGGGCCTGCTGCTCCGCCGCCGCGCCGCCCGTCGCTGAGTCGGCGACGCGTCGGCACCCGCCCCTGACGCGTCGGCGCCCGGCCCGACCGGGCCGGGCGCCGACGGCGTACGCCTTCGGGGTCGGTTCAGACCAGGCGGACCCGGGCGGCGCGCAGCCGGCTCAGGGCGCGCTCGCGGCCGAGCACCTCCAGCGACTCGAACAGCGGCAGCCCGACGGTGCGGCCGGTGACCGCGACGCGCACCGGGGCCTGCGCCTTGCCGAGCTTCAGGCCGCGCTCGGCGCCGACCGCCTCCAGCGTCGACTTCAGCGACTCCGCGTCCCAGGACTCCAGCGCCTCGAACGCCGCCGTGGCGGCGTCCAGCAGCTCCGCCGAACCCTCCTTCATCGCCTTGGCCCAGGCGGCCTCGTCGACCAGCGGCGAGGCGAGGAAGAGGAAGTCAACGTTCGGCACGATCTCGCTGAGCACCGCGATCCGGGTCTGCGCGAGCGGGGCCACGGCCGCGAAGGCCTCGGCGTCGAACTCCTCCGGCTGCCACGGCGGCGGGGCGATGGTGCCGGTGCCGGTCAGCCACGGCCGGCAGACGTCGACGAACTCCTCGACGGATAGCGCCCGGATGTACTCGCCGTTGAACGCGCGCAGCTTCTTCTCGTCGAAGAACGCCGGCGAGGGGTTGACCTCCTCCAGCCGGAACTCCTGCTCGATCACCGACCACTCGACGATCTCCCGGTCGCCCGAGGGCGCCCAGCCGAGCAGCATCAGGTAGTTGCGCATCGCCGCGGCGAGGTAACCCTCGTCCCGGTACGCCTCCAGGGCCACCTTGTCCCGGCGCTTGGAGAGCTTCTGCCGCTTCTCGTTGACCACCACGGGCACGTGCGCCCAGACCGGCGGCTTCACCCCGAGGGCGTCCCAGAGCAGCTGCTGCTTCGGGGTGTTGGGCAGGTGCTCCTCGGCCCGGACCACGTGGGTGATCCCCATGGTCATGTCGTCGACCACGTTGGCGAGCAGGAAGACCGGCGAGCCGTCGCCCCGGGCGATGACGAAGTCCTCGATCAGCTTGTTCTCGAAGGTCGGCTCGCCGCGGATCAGGTCGACCACCACGGTCTCGCCCTCGTCGGGCGTGCGGAAGCGCAGGGCGCGCCCCTCGCCGGCCGGCAGGCCCCGGTCCCGGCAGAAGCCGTCGTAGCCCTGGTACTGCGAGCCGGTGCGGGCCTGCACGGCGTCGCGGGTGCAGTCGCAGTAGTACGCGCGGCCGGCGTCGTGCAGCCGCGCGGCGGCGGCCCGGTGCTCGCCCGCGTACGCCGACTGGAAGTACGGGCCCTCGTAGCTGTCGCGCTCGATGCCGATCCAGTCCAGCGCGGAGAGGATGCCCTCGGTCCACTCCGGCTTGTTGCGGGCCGCGTCGGTGTCCTCGATGCGGAGCACGAACACCCCGCCCTGCTGCTTGGCGTAGATCCAGTTCTGCAACGCCGAGCGGGCGCCGCCGACGTGGAACATACCGGTCGGGGAGGGGGCGAAGCGTACACGTACCGTCACGTCCCCAGCCTACGGCGGCCCGCGACGGGATTCCGCCAGGGGTGCGGCTCAGGGCACCGAGCGGATCCTCAGCACCAGCGCGCTGCCCAGCACGGTGACCGCCGCGGTGACCGCGTAGAGCGCCGGGTAGCCGCCGAGGTGCACCACGATCGGGGCGGAGAGCGCCGGGCCGAGCACCTGCGGGGCGGAGTTGGCGATGTTGATCACGCCCAGGTCCTTGGCCCGGTCGGCCGCGACCGGCAGCACCTGGGTGATCAGCGCGGCGTCCACCGACAGGTAGACGCCGTAGCCGGCGCCGAGCAGCAGCGCCGCGGCCAGGGCCACCGGCCAGACCGGTGCGACGGCGAGCAGCAGCGCGGCGACCGCCATGATGCCGCCGGCGGTGATGACGAAGACCTTCCGCCGGCCCGACCGGTCCGACAGCCGGCCGGCCACCACGGCGGTGGCCGCCAACCCGGCCGTGTAGAGCAGGATCAGCACCAGCAGGCCGCCCTCCGGATCGGGGTGGCGCACCTGGTCGGTGAGGAAGTAGAGCAGGTAGAGCGTGCCGAGCGCGTTGCCGAGCTGCACCAGGAACCGGGTGATCCAGGCCCAGCCGAAGTCGGGGTGCCGGCGCGGCGAGATCCACATCGACGCGAGCAGGGCGCGCCAGCGCAGCGCCGGGCGGTGCGCCCGGGGCAGCGGGTCGTCGGCGGTGAGCAGCGCGAACGGCAGGGCCAGCAGCAGCACCGCCGCCGCCATCGCCAGGTAGCCGGCGGCGGTGCCGCTCACCACGGCGGTCACCAGCACCACCCCGAGCACCAGCCCCAGCGCCTGGGGGATGCCGACCCAGCCGGAGACGCCGCCCCGCTGGGCGACCGGCACCCGGTCCGGCACGGCGGCGGTCAGGCTGGCCAGCATCGCGTTGAAGCAGACCTGGGCGGCCACCCAGCCGAGCGCGACCCCGGCGACGGTGCGCTGCTGCGCCAGCAGCACCAGCGCGGCCGCACCGAGCAGCGCGCCGCCGGCGGTCCAGACGTGCCGGCGGCCGAACTCGCGCCCGGCCAGCCGCAGGCAGGTCCGGTCCGACAGCGCCCCGGCGAGGGGGTTGGCGAGCACCGCGGCGAGCGCACCGAGGCCGGTGACCAGGGCGAGCGCGGTCTCCTTGTCGGCCGGCGCGATCCGCTCCAGCTGCTGCGGCAGCAGCACCTGGATCGGGGTGAAGAACGCCATCCAGACCCCGAGGTTCGCCGTGAAGGCCAGCGCGATCCAGCCCCGCCGGACCCGCACGGTCGGCTCGGCGAGCGCCGCCGGCAGCGAACCCGGGGCCGGGCCGGCGGCGGTCACGGCCGGGCGATCAGGTCGCGGAGCCAGGCGTACGAGGACTTGGGCGTGCGGACCTGGGTGGCGAAGTCGACGTGCACCAGGCCGAAGCGCTTGGTGAAGCCCTCCGCCCACTCCCAGTTGTCCAGCAGCGACCAGACGAAGTAGCCGGTCACGTCGACGCCGTCGTCGATCGCCGCGCGCAGCGAGCGCAGGTGCCCGTCGAGGTAGGCGATCCGCTCGGGGTCGTGCACCCGGCCCTCGGCGTCGGGCGCGTCGTCGTAGGCGCAGCCGCTCTCGGTGACCTGGACCGGCGGCAGGTCGTCGCCGTACGTGCGGCGCAGCCAGCCCAGCAGCTCACGCAGCCCGTCCGGGGCGACCGGCCAGCCGAAGGCGGTGCGCGGGTATCCGTGAAGCGGCACGAACTCGAACGGCAGCGGCGAGCCCTCCGCCGGGGCGCGTACGCCGGTCGGGTTGTAGTAGTTGACCCCCAGCACGTCGATCGGCGCCGAGATGACGTCGAGGTCGCCGGGGCGCAGCACGGCCGGGTCCGGGTCGAGCCCCTCGGGGTAGCCCCGGCCGAACAGCGGGTCGGTGAAGAGCCGGTTGTGCAGCGCCTCGTACGCCGCGGCCGCCGCCCGGTCGGCCTCGGTGCCGCCGGCCGCCCGGACGGGGGAGTAGTTGTTGGCGATGGCGATCGGGCTGGTGGTGCGCGCCCGCAGCGCGGCGACGGCGAGACCGTGGGCGAGGAGCTGGTGGTGGGCGACGGGGAGGGCGTCGAAGAGCAGCGTCCGCCCGGGGGCGTGCTCGCCCGTGCCGTGGCCGAGGCTCATGTGGATGAACGGCTCGTTGAGGGTGATCCAGAGCTTCACCCGGTCGCCGAGGCGGGCGGCGGTGGCGTCGGCGTACTCGGCGAAGCGGTGCGCGGTGTCCCGCGCCAGCCAGCCGCCGGCGTCGTCGAGGGGCTGGGGTAGGTCCCAGTGGAAGAGGGTGGCGACCGGGTCGACGCCGTGGGCGAGCAGGTCGTCGACGAGCCGGTCGTAGAAGTCCAGGCCGCGCGCGTCGACCGGCCCGTCGCCGGTGGGCCGCACCCGGGGCCAGGCGACCGAGAAGCGGTACGCCGAGACGCCGAGCCCGGCCAGCAGGGCGACGTCCTCGGCGCGCCGGTGGTAGTGGTCGCAGGCCACGTCGCCGGTGCTGCCGTCGGCGATCCGGCCGGGGGAGTGGGCGAACGTGTCCCAGATGGACACCCCGCGTCCGTCCTCGCCGACGCCGCCCTCGATCTGGTGGGCGGAGGTGGACACCCCCCAGCGGAATCCGGCGGGGAACTCGGGCATCGCTGCGGTCGACATGCGCCCTCCCGGCATACGTGAATCGTGTTCGGGACTTTAGGGGCCGGCCGCGAGATCCGCCATAGGCCGTACGTCGCCGCAGCGCAATGGATTTCGGCGTGTCTTTTCCAAACCCGTCCCGGTACGTCCGAATTTGCGCATAGAGTGCCGATATCGTGGGATGTCCTCACTGGAGGAAGACGGAAATGATCCTCGTGGAACGCAGTGCGCACGTGGTGGCGCCGGTGGAAGCGGTCTGGAACGTCGTGCAGCGGGCCGAGCAGTTGCCGGCCTGGCTGGCGGGGGTCCGCGCGGCCGAGGTGCTCTCGGGAGAGGGCTTCGGGCGCCGACAACTCGTCCAGGCCGGGCGTGGCGCGGCGCATGAGGCCGAGGTGATCGCCTACCAGGAGCCGACCCTGATCGGCTGGCGCGAACGCGCCAAGGGCGCCGGTGCCCGGGCGGAGGCGCGCACCGAGATATACGTCCAGCTCACCTCGGACGAGGAGGAGGGCGGGACGATCGTGCGGCTCATCGTCGTACGGTGGCCGGCCGGCCCGGTCAAGGCCGCCCTGCTCCGCCTGGGCCTGCGCCGGGTCGGCGCCGACCTGGAGGACTCGCTCGCCCGGCTGACCGATCTGGCCGCCGTCGGCTGAGCCGGGCACGTCCGGCGGCACCGCGACCCGGGGCGCCGCGGAGTCCCCGCCAGGGATTCCGGGCACCACCGGTTGGCCGCCGGACGACGAAGGGCCCGGCGCGGGGGTGCGCCGGGCCCTTCGTCGCGTGCGTCCTAGCTGTCGCCGCCGGTCTCGCCGACCGGGGCCGCGTTCACGTCCTCGATGGCGTACTTCTTGGCCGCTTCGGCCGGCACGTTCGCCGGCACCGTGCCGCGCAGGGCGAGCTGGCGCAGCGTCGCGACCACCACCGACTCGGCGTCGACGTGGAAGTGCCGGCGCAGGGCGTGGCGGGTGTCGGACATGCCGAACCCGTCCGTGCCGAGGGAGGTGTAGTCACCGGGCACCCAGCGGGCGATCAGGTCCGGCACCGCGCGCATCCAGTCGCTGACCGCGACCTTCGGCCCCTCGGCGTCGGCCAGCTTCTGCTGGATGTACGGCACCCGCTGCTCCTCGCCCGGGTGCAGCAGGTTGTGCTCCTCGCACTGCACCGCGTCGCGGCGCAGCTCCGTCCAGGAGGTCACCGACCAGACGTCGGCGGCCACGCCCCAGTCCTGGGCCAGCAGCTGCTGTGCCTTGAGCGCCCACTGCATGCCGGTGCCCGAGGCGAGCACGTTGGCCTTCGGGGCGTCGTCGCCCACCGACGGGGCGGGGGAATAGCGGTAGATGCCCTTGAGCAGCCCCTCGACGTCCACCTCCGACGGCTCCGCCGGCTGGAGGATCGGCTCGTTGTAGATCGTCAGGTAGTAGAAGACGTTCTCCTGGGCCTCGCCGTACATCCGGTGCAGGCCGTTCTCCACGATGTGCGCGATCTCGAACGCGAACGCCGGATCGTACGCGACCACCGCCGGGTTGGTGGCGGCGATCAGCAGCGAGTGGCCGTCCTCGTGCTGGAGCCCTTCGCCGTTGAGCGTGGTCCGGCCGGCGGTGGCGCCGAGCAGGAAGCCCCGGGCCATCTGGTCGGCGGCGGCCCACAGCCCGTCGGCGGTGCGCTGGAACCCGAACATCGAGTAGAAGATGTACATCGGGATCATCGGCTCGTCGTGGGTGGCGTACGCCGAGCCCGCCGCGGTGAACGAGGCGACCGAGCCGGCCTCGTTGATCCCCTCGTGCAGGATCTGCCCGCCGGTGGACTCCTTGTACGACAGGAACAGCTCGCGGTCGACCGAGGTGTAGCGCTGCCCGTGCGGCGAGTAGATCTTCTGCGTGGGGAAGAGCGAGTCCATGCCGAAGGTGCGGGCCTCGTCGGGGATGATCGGCACCCAGCGCTTGCCGAACTCCTTGTCCTTCATCACGTCCTTGAGCAGGCGGACGAAGGCCATCGTGGTGGCCACCTTCTGCTTGCCCGAGCCGCGCTTGACGTCGGCGAAGCGCTCCGGGCCGGGGATGGCCAGCCGCTTCTGCCCCGACCGCCGCGACGGCAGGTAGCCGCCGAGCTGCTGGCGCCGCTCCTTGAGGTAGGCGAGCTCGTCGGACTTCTCGCCCGGGTGGTAGTACGGCGGCAGGTAGGGGTTGTCCTCCAGCGCCTTGTCCGGGATGTCCAGGTAGAGGCGGTCGCGGAAGGTCTTCAGGTCCTCCAGCGTCAGCTTCTTCATCTGGTGGGTGGCGTTGCGGCCCTCGAAGTGCGAGCCCAGGGTCCAACCCTTGATCGTCTTGGCCAGGATCACCGTCGGCTGACCGGTGTGCTCCATCGCCGCCTTGTAGGCCGCGTAGAGCTTGCGGTAGTCGTGCCCGCCCCGCTTCAGGTTCCAGATCTCGTCGTCGCTGAGGTCCTCGACCATCTTGCGGGTCCGCTGGTCGCGGCCGAAGAAGTGCTCCCGGACGTACGCCCCGGACTCCGCCTTGTAGGTCTGGTAGTCGCCGTCGGGCGTGGTGTTCATCAGGTTGACCAGCGCGCCGTCGGTGTCCGCGGCGAGCAGCGGGTCCCACTCCCGGCCCCAGACCACCTTGATGACGTTCCAGCCGGCGCCCCGGAAGAACGCCTCCAGCTCCTGCATGACCTTGCCGTTGCCGCGCACCGGCCCGTCGAGTCGCTGGAGGTTGCAGTTGATCACGAAGGTGAGGTTGTCCAGCTCCTCGCGGGCGGCCACGCCGATCGCGCCGAGCGTCTCGGGCTCGTCCATCTCGCCGTCGCCCAGGTACGCCCAGACGTGCTGGTCCGAGGTGTCCTTGATGCCCCGGTGCTGCAGGTAGCGGTTGAACCGCGCCTGGTAGATCGCGTTCAGCCCGCCCAGGCCCATCGAGACCGTGGGGAACTCCCAGAAGTCCGGCATCAGCCTCGGGTGCGGGTACGACGGCAGGCCGCCGCCCGGGTGCGACAGCTCCTGGCGGAACCCGTCGAGCTGGTGCTCGGTCAGCCGCCCCTCCAGGAACGCCCGCGCGTACATGCCGGGGGAGGCGTGGCCCTGGTAGAAGATCTGGTCGCCGCCGCCGGGGTGGTTCTTGCCCCGGAAGAAGTGGTTGAAGCCCACCTCGTAGAGCGAGGCCGAGCTGGCGAAGGTGGAGATGTGCCCGCCGACGCCGATCTCGGGACGCTGCGCCCGGTGCACCAGCATGGCCGCGTTCCACCGGACGTACGCCCGGATCCGCCGCTCCACGTGCTCGTCACCCGGGAACCACGGCTCGCGCTCCGGCGGAATGGTGTTGATGTAGTCGGTGGTGGTCAGCGACGGCACCCCGACCTGCCGCTCGCGGGCCCGCTCCAGCAGGCGCAGCATGACGTAGCGGGCGCGCTTGGTCCCGCGCTCGTCGATGACACCGTCGAGTGACTCGACCCATTCGCTGGTCTCTTCAGGGTCGATGTCCGGAAGCTGGCTCGGCAGACCAGCGGTGATCACCGGGCGCTTGCGTTCCGTAGCCACAGGCGTTCCCTCGGTTCTGTGTGGGATAGGTCTCTAGCGCCATCCTGCCTCCTGGTGGCACCCGGCGTCACGCCCACCGCCCGGAGACGCGACGCGCGACACAGGTACCCGTCGGTAACTTTGCGCGACCGGCGGTCCGCCCCTCGGCGGCCCGGCGGGCGGCGGCGACTCCGGCGGCGGTCCGGACCCAGGCTGGGGCAGAATGCGTCGTATGCGCAGTGAGGTGATCACGGTCCAGACCGGGTCCCGGCCGACCGTCCGGGACATCACGGCGGAGGCCGCGCGGTTCGTCTCCGGGCAGGGCGACGGGCTGCTGCACGTCTTCGTGCCGCACGCCACGGCCGGGCTGGCGATCATCGAGACGGGCTCCGGCTCCGACGGCGACCTGCTCGCCGCGCTGGACGACCTGCTGCCCACGGACGACCGCTGGCGGCACCGGCACGGGACGCCCGGTCACGGGCGCGACCACGTCCTGCCGGCGTTCGTCCCGCCGTACGCGACGCTGCCGGTGGTCGACGGTCGGCTGGCGCTGGGCACCTGGCAGTCGGTCTGCCTTGTCGACACCAACGGCGACAATCCGACCCGGCAGGTCCGCTTCTCGTTCCTGCCCGGCTGACCGCCCCCGGTGCGGCCGGCCCGGCCGGCCGCCCGGCGCCCGCCGCCCCCCGGTGGGCGGGCACCGGGCGCGGGTCAGGCGGCGGCGAGCTTGGCGACGCGGACGCGGGTGACCAGGGCGTCGAGCAGGGCCCGCAGCAGCGCCTCGGTGGTCTCGTCCTTGATCCCGCCGTCCGGCGTGATCTTCTCGTGCGCGTTGGTCACGATGATCTCCGGCTTGCTCAGGACGGCGGAGTCGGTCCAGAGGAAGAGCTGCCGGAGCTGGAGCTGGGCCCGGACGGTGCCCATCCCGGTCGGCGCCGCGCCCATGATGGCCACCGGCTTGTGCGCCAGGGGCGACACCCACGAGGTGACGGGGAAGCTCGGCCGCGACGCCCAGTCGAGGGCGTTCTTGAGCACGCCGGGCACCCCGTAGTTGTACTCCGGGGTGGCGATGAGCAACGCGTCCGCCGCCGCGATCCGCTCCCGCAGGTCGAGCACCGGGGCCGGCGGCTCCGCCTCCACGTCCTCGCTGAACGGCGGGATGGCGCCGAGGCCCTCGTACCGTTCGATGGTCAGCCGGCTCGGGGCGAGGCGCTGCGCGGCCCGGATCAGCGCGGTGTTGAACGACGCGTCGCGCAGGCTGCCGGAGATGGCGAGGACCGAGAAGTCGGACATGTCTTCCTCCCTTGTACGCCCACGGGGATTGCGTGAGCAGCTAAACAGTAGAGCTGCTCAACTATTGACCGCAAGTAGCATGGGGGTATGGCGCAGCACACCGTCCCCTCCGCCCCGTCCGGCACCGCGGACCGCTCGGCGCTGGCCGGTGACGTGGTGCGCCGCATCGCGCACATCTCCTCGGCGCTGCGCCACCACCAGGACGTCGAGATCGCCGAGCTGGGGCTCACCCCCGCGGCCGCCCGGGCGCTGCACGAACTCGACCCCGACCGGCCGCTGCCGGCCCGCGACCTCGCCGAGGGGCTGGGCTGCGACCGGTCCAACGTCACCGCCCTCGTCGACAAGCTGGAGCGGGCCGGGCTGGTGGAGCGGCATGTCGACCCCGCCGACCGGCGGCAGAAGACGCTGGTGGTGACCGAGGCGGGGCGGCGGGTCCGGGCCCGCGTCCACCGGGTGATGTCCGACTCCCGACTGCTCGCCGGGCTCTCCGTCGAGGAGCTGGCCACACTGCGCGAGCTGGTGTGGAAGGTCTCCGACGGCGGCTGTCCCGAGCCGTGCGGCGACGACTGACCCGCAACGCGTCGTTCGTGTCCGACTGGGCGCGTCGGCCGCTTGTCGGTAATGCTGTCCGACGTGACCACGCCGCAAGATCTCGACGACCGGTTCCGGGAGACGCTGGCCGCGCTGGCCACCCCGCAGCAGCGGCGTGACCCGCAACGGCCGATCACCGACGACACCACGCTGACCGGCGCGCTGGCGCTGGACCTCTTCGACGCGCAGGCCACCAGCCGCCAGCTCGACCTCGCGGGCCGCTGGCTGCGCAGCTTCGGCGAGGGGTTCTACACGATCGGCTCTGCCGGCCACGAGGGCAACGCCACGGTCGCCGCCGCCCTGCGGGTCACCGATCCGGCGCTGCTGCACTACCGCTCGGGCGCCTTCTACTGCGTGCGCGCCGCCCAGGGCGCCCGGTCGGAGGCCGCCGGCGCCGACCCGTCCGGCGCGGACGACGGGCCGGCCGAGGACGTCCGGCCCGGTCCGGGCCGTCCCGGCGACGGAGCCGTCCCGGCCGACCCCGGCGCGGACGGGCCGGCCGACGCCGGCGGGGACGCCAGGCCGGTGCTGGACCGTCCGTTCGCCCCCGGGTACGCCGAGGCGGCCCGCGACGTGCTGCGGGGCATGGCCGCGTCCAGCCTGGAACCCGTCGCCGGCGGCCGGCACAAGGTCTTCGGCCGGGCCGACCTCGCCGTCGTCCCGACCACCTCCACCATCGCCTCGCACCTGCCCCGCGCCGTCGGGATGGGGCTCGCGGTGGAACGGCTGCGACGGTTGGACGCCGCCGGGCGTCGGGACGGGGTACGCGTCGGCAGCGGGGCGGGTGCCGCGCAGGCGTCCTGGCCGCCGGACGCCATCGTGGTCTGCTCGTTCGGCGACGCCTCCGTCAACCACGCCAGCGCCACGGCCGCGTTCAACACCGCCGGCTGGTACGACCACACCGGGCTGCGCATCCCGGTGCTCTTCGTCTGCGAGGACAACGGCCTCGGCATCAGCGTCCGCTCCCCGAGCGGGTGGGTGGAGGCCACGCTGCGGTCCAAGCCCGGCGTCCGTTACTTCTCCGCCGACGGCGGCGACCTGCCGGGGGCGTACGAGGCGGCCGTCGAGGCCGCGGCGTGGGTGCGCCGGCACCGGCGCCCCGCCGTGCTCCACCTGTCGACCGTACGGCTGATGGGGCACGCCGGCGCCGACGCCGAGACCGCGTACCGGGCCGCCGGTGAGATCGCCGCCGACCTCGACCGGGACCCGCTGGCCGCCACCGCGCGGCTGCTGGTCGGGGCGGGCCTCGCCGGCGGCGAGGAGTTGCTGACCCGCTACGACGAGATCGGCTGGCAGGTGCGCCGGATCGCCGAGGAGGTGCTGGACGAGCCGAAGCTGACCGCACCCGCCGAGGTGGTGGCCCCGCTGGCCCCGCGCCGCCCGGTGCGGGTGGCCCGGGCGGTGGCCGACGCCGCGGCGCGTGCCGCCGGCCCCGGCGCGGGAGCCCGGGCCGAGGCGTTCGGCGGGAAGCCGCCGGAGCTGACCGGCCCGCTGACGCTGGCGCAGAGCATCAACGCCGCCCTCGCCGACGGGATGCTCGACCACCCCCAGATGGCGGTCTTCGGCGAGGACGTCGGCGCCAAGGGCGGCGTCTACGGGGTGACCAAGGGGCTGCGGGACCGCTTCGGCGCGGCGCGGGTCTTCGACACCCTGCTCGACGAGACGTCGATCCTCGGGCTGGGACTCGGCGCCGGGCTGGCCGGGATGCTGCCGGTGCCCGAGATCCAGTACCTGGCGTACCTGCACAACGCCGAGGACCAGCTGCGTGGCGAGGCCGCCACGATGCAGTTCTTCTCGCGGGGGGCGTTCCGCAACCCGATGGTGGTGCGGGTGGCCGGGCTGGCGTACCAGGAGGGCTTCGGGGGGCACTTCCACAACGACAACTCGGTGGCCGTGCTCCGGGACGTGCCGGGCCTGGTGATCGCGGTGCCGGCGCGGCCGGACGACGCCGCGCCCATGCTGCGTACCTGCCTGGCCAGCGCGGCGGTGGACGGCAGCGTCTGCGTCTTCCTGGAGCCGATCGCGCTCTACCACACCCGCGACCTCTACGCCGACGGTGACGGTGAGTGGCTGGCCCCGTATGCCGAGCCCGGCGGGTGGACCGGCGGGCACGTGCCGATCGGGCGGGCCCGGGTCTACGGCGTCGGCTCCGCCGAGGACGTCACGATCATCACCTTCGGCAACGGTGTCCCGATGTCGCTGCGCGCCGCGGCCACGCTCGCCGACGAGGGGATCGGCACCCGGGTGGTGGATCTGCGCTGGCTGGCCCCGCTGCCCGTGGCCGACGTGATCCGCGAGGCGGCGGCGACCGGACGGGTGCTGGTGGTGGACGAGACCCGCCGCTCCGGCGGGGTCGGCGAGGGGATCATCGCGGCGCTGGTGGACGCCGGATACGTCGGGGCGGCTCGACGGGTCGCCGGAGTCGACTCGTTCGTGCCGTTGGGTCCGGCGGCGCGTCAGGTGCTGGTCTCCGAGAACGCAATTACCCAGGGTGCCCGCACGCTCCTGGCACGGTAAATTCCGTTTCACCCGGTGCGCCACTTGCGCGGGGAGCCACAACTGTGTGGACTTTGCCTGACGGCGTCGCCACGGCGCCGCGGGCAGGGATGAGATGAGGAGGCACGCGACAGTGAGCGCGACCGCTGGTCAGGCCGCCGACGGGGTACGCAGCCTGGCGGACCGGTTCGGGATCGAGCCGGGGATGGTCGTCATGGAGATGGGGTACGACGACGACGTCGACCAGGATCTCCGCGACGCCCTGACCGACCGCTGTGGAGATCTGGTCGACGAGGACACCGACGAGGTGGTCGACGCGGTGCTGGTCTGGTACCGCGACGGCGACGGTGATCTCTTCGAACTCCTCGTCGACGCCCTCGGCCCGCTGGCCGACAACGGTGTCGTGTGGCTGCTCACGCCCAAGGCCGGGCGCGAGGGGCACGTCGAGCCGAGCGAGGTCGCCGAGTCCGCGCCCACCGCCGGCCTCCAGCAGACCTCGACCGTCAACGCCGGCCGGGACTGGAGCGGCGCCCGCCTCGTCCTGCGCCGCGGGGCCAAGGCCAAGAAGTAGTCCACGCCCATGATCACCCGGCGGCGCGTGCCGCCGGGTGTGGCAGGGTGTTGCCCATCCCACCCCCCATCGTGAGGAGCTCGCATGCCGATCGAGGTTGGCGCCGAGGCGCCGGATTTCGTGCTCAAGGACCAGAACAACCAGGAGGTCCGGCTCTCGGACTTCCGGGGCAAGCGCACCGTGCTGCTGGTCTTCTACCCGCTCGCCTTCACCGGGATCTGCCAGGGTGAGCTGTGCGAGGTGCGGGACAACCTCAACGAGTACGTCAACGACGACGTCCAGGTGCTGACCGTGAGCGTCGACTCGGTCTACGCCCACAAGATCTGGGCCGACAAGGAGGGCTACCAGTTCCCGCTGCTGGCCGACTTCTGGCCGCACGGGGCGGTCGCCCAGGCGTACGGCGTCTTCAACGACGTGGCCGGCATCGCCAACCGGGGCACCTTCGTCATCGACCGGGCGGGCGTGGTGCGCTTCGCCGAGATGAACATGCCGGGGGAGGCGCGCGACCAGCAGGGCTGGCGCAAGGCGCTGGCCGAGGCCGCGGCGGCCTGACGACCGGGTACGCCGTACGACCGGGCCGGCGGTGGCAGGGTAAGCTTGCCAGCCACCGGCCCGCCGTACGGGCGTTCCGGGCGCGTAGCTCAGCGGGAGAGCACTCGCCTTACAAGCGAGGGGTCGCAGGTTCGAAACCTGCCGCGCCCACACCTTGACCAGGACGCGAGCAGGGCACCGGATGACCGGTGCCCTGCGTCGTCTCAGTTGTCGTCTCAGTCCGTTCGCCAGAGCAGTCCGGCGACCTGCTCAGCGATGCCGGAGATGAGTTCCGGGGCGAGGTGCTGGTAGCGGGTCGTCATCGCCAATCTGCGACCAGCCCATCGCCTCCACGACCGCGCGGGTCAGCTCGCGCAGACCGCGTACGCGCGGACCTTCCAGTTGCCGCTGAAGCCGTTCTCGTCCTCCGCGGCGGCGACGGTGACGGTGGTCGAGGTGGTGGCGCGCATCTGGGTGAGGCGTACCTCGCCCTCGCCGCCGAGGATCTCGCCGCCCACCCCGTGCACCCGGGTGCCGGCCGGGCAGGTCGCCGTGATCGACCGGGTGGCGGCGGAGCTGAAGACGCTGTCGTCGATCACGCGCTGTTCGCCGGGGAGCGGGTCGGCGCAGATCGCGGTCGCGTCGAGCCACCAGCTGCCGGCGAAGCCGGTGCCGTCCTCGGCGCCGGCCACCACGACGCTGTTCTGGTGGATTCGCAGGTCCTCGAGGACGACCTCGCTGTTCGAGGCCCCGACGACCGCGCCACCGACCCCGATGGCGTGCTTGCCGGCCGGGCAGGACTTCTCGAACCAGTTCGACGTGCCGAAGCTGGGCGCCGAGCTGCCGGACACGGTCACCAGGCCCGGGGGCGGCGTGGCGCACAGGGCGCTCGCGGTGACCGCCCAGTTGCCGGCCACGCCGTTCTCGTCCTCCCGGCCGGTCACCGAGTACGCCGTCCCGCCGACCACCGGCAGCATGATGTCCATGCCGACCTGCCCGAGGCCGGAGCCGGTGATCGCGCCGCCACCGCCGATGACCTTGGTGCCGGTCGGGCAGGTCGTGTTCTGCGACTTCGCGACGCTGTTGCTCGGGCCGGTCGTCGTCCTGAGACTCAGGCCGGGCACCGCCGCCACCGGCCCGGTGAGGGCCAGCTGGCCGAGCACGAGCGCGCTCAGCGCGACGCCGCCGACGGTGGCGCTCCGACGCGACCACGGGTTGTGCTTCGATCCTTCTCGCATGGTGTCTTCCTCCACTGCTGTCTCGGTTGTGATGACACCGGTAGGAGCGCGGTCGGGTCGGGATGCCAACAGAAACGTCGGAAGAAAAAAATCCCCGGTTCTACTGGAAGCGTCGACGAGCAGCGGGGGAGACGGATGGACACGGCGGCACGGGACGACACCGCACTGGTCGAGGCGGTGCGCCGCGGCGAGCGGGCCGGGCTGGAGGGCATGTACCGGCGGTACGCCGACCGGCTGTACACGTACGCCCGGACGGTGCTGCGCGAGCCGGAGGCCGCCGCGGACGCCGTCCACGACGCGTTCCTGGCGGCCGGCCAGCGCATCGACCAGCTCCGCGAGCCCGACCGGCTGCGTCCGTGGTTGTACGCGATCGTGCGCAACGAGTGCCTGCGGCAGCTCCGGCAGCGGTCCCGGTCGCTGCCGCTGGAGGAGGCCGGCGAGCCGGCGGCCGAGACCGTCGACCCGGGCGCGGGCGTCAACGCCGCACAGGTACGCGACCTCGTGCACAGCGCGGTCGCCGCGCTGAACCCGGGCGACCGCGAGGTGGTCCACCTGGCCATCCGCCACGACCTGTCGTCCGCCGACATCGGCGCGGCCCTCGGGGTGCCGGCGAACCACGCGCACGCCCGCCTGTCGCGGGCCCGCTCGCAGCTCGAACGGGCGCTGGGGGCGCTGCTGGTGGCCCGCACCGGGGCCCGGGACTGCCCGACCCTCGCCGCCCTGATCGACGGCTGGCAGGGCCGGCTCACCCCGACCCTGCGCAAGCGGGTCTCGCGGCACATCGAGGACTGCGCGGTCTGCGGCCTGCTGCGGCGCGAACAGCTCAGCCCGGCCGCGTTGCTGTCGGCGTACACGGCGCCGGCCTTCCTGGTCGTGGCCGACACGGTGTGGCCGAGGCTGGCCGAGGCCGGCGCGACCGGCGCGGCGGTCGATCCGACGGGCGCGGTCACGGCCGGCCCGCCGCCCGAGCCGTCGCGGGCGGGCGACGGACCCGCCGGTCCCGGGGACCCCACGCCGCCGGACGCACCGGGCGGCGGGTCCACAGCGCCGTCCGACCCCCCGGTGACCGCGGACGGCGCTGCGGTGACGGTGGACGGCACTGCGGTGACCGGGGACGGCACCGCGTTGGCCACTGACGGCGCGGCGGGCGACGGGAACGGCACCGCACTGACTACGGACGGCCCTGCGGGCGACGGGGGCGGCACCGCAATGGCTACGGACGCGGCGGCGGTGGCCCGGGCCGGCGGGGCCGGCGGGGCGGTGCCGCGCGGCACGGCGCACGCCGTGCGGGCGACCTCGACGGGGAGCCGTGGGCGGCACCGGCGGCGGCTGGCGGCGGGCGCGGCCGCGCTGCTCCTCCTCGCCGCCCTCGGCACCTGGGCACTGGCACCCGGACGCCCTACCGCCGCGGGCGACGGCTCCGCCCGGCCGGTGTCCGAGGCGCTCGCGGCACCGGCGGCCGATCCGGTGGCGCCGGCCCCCGGGGCGTCCGCCACGGGAGCCGGTACGCCGGCCGCGGCCACGCCGACCGTCGGCGCCGCCGGGACGGCGTCCGGAACCGCCGTGGAGCCGGCGGACGGCGACAGGTCCACCGCGACCCCGACGCCCGACGCGGTGCCGGGTGGCGCCGCGCCGGCACCGACCGCGGCGCCGAGCAAGCCGCCGACGGCGCCCCGACCGGACGTCTCGGCGCAGGTCGCCGCGCCGTTCACGGTCTCCGCCACCGCTCACGTGCGGTGCGGATCGGACGCCTACAGCCTGGTGGTGCGGGCCACCGGCAGTGCCACGCTCGGCGCGGCCGAGGTCCGCTGGACGCCCACCGGAGGCAGGACGGTGGTCCGGGCCCTCACGGTGGACGGGTCGGCCGGGCGGGCGACCGTCGGAGGGCTGCGCGTGCCGGCGCTGACCTGGTCGGTCCGGGCGACCGCCGCGGACGGGCGGGCGGCGTCGAGCCCGACCTACACGGTCACCGACCCCTGCGTCCGGCCGGGATAGCCGGCCCGGGCCGCCCGTCGAACCTCCCGGAGCCCGCCACCGACCGAAGGACTCGGACGGCGGCGGGTCACCGGGAGGTGACGACGGCGGGATCAGAGGAATTCGTACGCCTCCTTGCTGGCCTCCTCGGTGTCGCCGGCGGGCGGGGCGGTGACCGACACCGGCTTGCCGAAGTCGCTCATCCGCATCTCGGTGACGAGGTCGCCCACGTTCTTCGTGGCGATGGTGTAGGAGAGCGTGGTGAGCCGGCCGTCGGCGTCGACCGTCGCCTCGAACGGGATCGCCTTCGGGTCCTTCGCCAGCTTGGCCGACGACTCGATGCCGGCGCGCATCCCGCCCTCGTCGCTGGCGGCCGCGGCCGCCTTCTCCAGGTCGGTGACGCCCCGGTAACGGCCGTCGCCCACCTGCTCGGCGGAGACGATGCCACCGACGACGCCGGTCTGCGACTTGAGGTCGAAGGACTGGCGCAGCGAGCTGCCCGGCCGGAGCTTGGTGAGGTCGATCTTCATCCACGGCTTGTCGCCGTCGGTCGAGTCGGACTTGATGTAGGCGGCGTCACCGATCAGCCGGGCCTCGACCGGCTCGGGGGCGTTGCCGGTGACGTGCAGCGCGCGGGCGGCAGGGTCGACCTTGCCGCGCAGCTTGATCGACGTAGGACCGGCCTTGACCGAGGCGTCCATGGTCAGCGTGCCGGAGAAGCTGCGGTCCATGCCCTGCCGGACGACGGCGACGGGGTCGGCCGCGGACGTGGCGGGGGCGGGGGAGTTCGTGGTGGAGCCGCCGGAGTCGGTCCCGCAGCCGGTGACGAGCACGGCGAGGGCGACCACGAGGGCGGGGATCAGTCGACGCATGGTTGCGACCCTAACGGGCGGGGCCGTCCGGTTCTGGTCCCCCTGCGCGTACCCCTGTGTCCTGTTTGTCCCGGCCGGGCGGTCCGACCGGAGCGCCTGAATTACGGTGTCCTGGTGGTGATGTTGAGACTGGAGCCGTTGACCGAAGAGCAGTATCTCCGGTATCGGCAGCGGGCGGAGACGAGCTATGCGCGCAGCATCGCCGACTCCGGTGCGATGCCTCCGCCCGAGGCGCGGAAGAAGGCGCGGGACGACTACGTGAGGCTCCTGCCCGACGGTCTGGCGACGCCCGGCAACCACCTCTGGAACGCCTACGACGGCGGCGACGCCGTCGGCATGCTGTGGCTGCACCTCGAGCAGAAGTCGGACGGCCCGCACGCCTTCGTCTACGACCTGGAGGTGAGACCGGAGCTGCGGCGCAGGGGCTACGGGCGGGCCGTGCTGGAGGCCGTCGAGCGGCGGTGCCGGGAATGGGGGGTGGTCTCGATCGCCCTGAACGTCTTCGGCCACAACCTTCCCGCCCGGCGGCTCTACGAGCAGATGGGCTTCGAGGCGACCAGCATCCAGATGCGCAAGAGCCTGTAGCGCCCGAGGGCCACCCCGGCTGGCGAGGGGGCGGGTCTCGACCGGGTCCGACCCTCCGGTCCGGGGCCTCCGCGACGACGTCGCGTGCCACCCGCGTCGGCCCTGCCGGCGGCGCGTCCGAGACCGCGCTGCCGCTCGACGCCACGGACGAGCTGCCGCCCGACCCGCTCGGCACCTCCACCGGCGCCGGTTCCGACCCGGACGCCAGGAGTGTTCCCCCGCCCAGCGGGAAACCCCGCCCCCGGACGCACCTGGGGAGGAGCGACGGATGACGCGTGGTGGCGGGTTGACCATCGGTGTGCTCGGGTCGTACGGCGGTCGCAACCTCGGTGACGAGGCGATCCTGACGGGGCTCCTGGCCGATCTGCGGGAGCAGGAGCCGAACGGGCGGATCATCGTCTTCTCCCGGCACCCCGAGCACACCCGCGTCGCCCATCCCGACGTGGAGGCGGTGCCCTGGGAGGGGGTCAGCCGGAGCGACTCCGCGCTGGTCCTGGCGCAGCTCGACCTGCTGATCCTGGGCGGCGGCGGCATCCTCTACGACCGGGAGGCGCGCCGCTACCTGCGGGTGGTGCGGGTCGCCCAGGAGCGGGGCCTGCCGCTGCTGACGTACGCGGTGGGGGTCGGGCCGCTCAGCGAGGGGGTGGACACCGGCATGGTGCGGGAGACCCTGGCCAGCGCCACCCAGGTGACCGTGCGGGACCAGGAGTCCCGGATGGTGCTGGAGGAGGCGGGGCTGCTCAACCCGATCACCGTGACCGCCGACCCGGCGTTCCTGCTCGAACCGGAGGACTTCCCGGCGGAGCTGCTCCGCGAGGAGGGGGTCCCGGCCGGGAAACGGCTGGTCGGGATGAGCGTACGGGAGCCGGGCCGGGCCGCCGAGCGGCTCGACGTGGACGGCTACCACCGGCTGCTGGCCCAGATCGGTGACTTCCTGGTGCACCGGGTCGACGCCTACGTCCTCTTCGTCCCGATGGAGCGCGACGACATCCGGCACTCGCACGGCGTGCTGTCGCACATGATCGCGGCCGAGCGGGGCCGGATCCTGCACGGCACGTACTCGCCCCAGCAGGTGCTCGGGCTGATGCGCCACTTCGACCTGGCCGTCGGCATGCGGCTGCACTTCCTCATCTTCGCCGCGATGGTCGGCACGCCGTTCCTGCCCCTGCCGTACGCCGGCAAGGTCTTCGACCTGGCGCAGCGGCTCGGGGTGCCGGCGCTGCGCGGCGTCGAGCGGGAGGTCGAGGGCCCGCTGCTGGCCGAGGTCGACCGGCTCTGGGACGAGCGGGAGCAGCGGGCCGGGGCCACCGCCCGGCGGGTGGCCCAGGTCTGCGAGGAGGCGCGGGGGACATCGCAGGTCACCCGGGCGGTGCTGGACAGCCTGCGCGCCCGCAGCCTGATCCGGGTGGGCTGACCCGGCTCAGACGGCCGGCCCGCGCCAGCGGTAGCACCACCGGTCGGCCTCGGCGTCCACGGACTCCAGCTCGTAGATCTCCGCCCCGGCCAACCCCTTGTCACCGAGGTGGTGGTGGGTCAGTGGCGGGCGGCCGTTCGGGTCCAGTTCCACGGTGACCGTCTCGCCGTCGGCCGCGCCGCCCGCCAGGGGGATCTCTACCGTTGATGCCATGGGCCCATCCTGCCCCGCGCGCGGTCACCGCGCAGCGGATGCGGGGCAGCGGGCCGGACCGGCCCCGCACTAGGGTCGGCGGATGGCGGAGATCCCGATCGACCCCACCCTCGGCCCGGTGCTGGCGCGCACGGGCGACGAGCGGGCCGTGCTGGAATCGTTCCTCGACTTCCACCGGGGCGTGCTGCTGCGCAAGCTGCGGGGGCTCTCCGACGCCGACGCGGCCCGCCGGCTGGTGCCGTCGGCCACCACCGTCGCCGGGCTCGTCAAGCACCTGACGCTCGTGGAGTGGAACTGGTTTCCGTGCCTGCTCGACCCCGGCCCGGGTGACGTCTACCGCACCTCCCAGGAGGAGGCGACGGCCAGCTTCGCGCTCACCGACGGGGACACGGTGGCGGGGCTCGCCACCGCGTACGAGCGGGCCTGCGCCCGCTCCCGGGAGGTCGCCGGGCGGTTCGACCTCGACCACGTCGTGCCGCACCCGCAGCTCGGCGAGGTCTCGCTGCGCTGGATCCTGGTGCACATGATCGAGGAGACCGCCCGGCACGCCGGGCACGCCGACATCCTCCGCGAGCTGACCGACGGCGCCACGGGCGCGGTCTGACCGCCCCGGCGCGGAGGGAGCCCCGGGGCGGCCGGAGGCCCGGGCACGGCACCCGGTGGGCCGGCGGCGTCAGCGGCGGGGCAGCAGGTCGGGCGGATACTCCATGCCGTCGTGGGTGCAGGCCGCCGCCGCGACCCGGGCGGCGTACGCCGCGGCGCCGGCGGTCGGCGCGCCGCGCAGCCGGGCGGCGATCAGGCCCGCCGCGATGGCGTCCCCCGCGCCGTTGGTGTCGACGACCGGCGCCGGCGCCTCGGCGGCGGGCACCCGGGTCGGGGCGCCCCCGCCGGGGTACAGCTCGGCGCCGGCCGCCCCGCGGGTGACCAGCACGGTGCGGGGCGCCAGCGCGGCGGCGAGCACGTCGGGCCCCGCGCCCAGCCGGACCCCGCTGACGAAGACCAGGTCGGCGGCCACGGCGAAAGGGCCGTGGTAGGCGTCGGCGCCGTCCCAGTCGTGCAGGTCGGTGGAGAGCAGGGCACCGTCGGCGAGCCCGGCGCGCAGGGCGGGCAGCAGGGGGAGCACCCAGTCCATGATGGACACGTGCACGTGCGCCGCGTCCCGGGCCAGCGCGGTCAGCTCGGCCGCCGGGAACGGCGACGGCCCGGCCCAGGGACGCGGGTCGTAGAGCGACATGCGCCGGCCGGCCGGGTCGACCATGTTCACCGACCGTCGGGTGCCGGCCGGGGCGTGGCCCAGCACCGCGTGCACGCCGGTGCGGGCCAGCGCGGCCCGGACCACGTCGCCGGCCGGGTCGGCGCCGAGGACGTCGACCACCGCCACCCGGAGCCCGAGCGCGTGCCCGGCGAGCGCCACCCCGGCGCCGGTGTTGCCGATGCGCAGGTCGATCGGGTCGACGGTGAGGGAGTCGGCCACGGGCAGCGGGATGGCGGGCACCCGCACCCGTACGTCGACGCCGAGGCCGCCGACCACCAGCAGGTCGTACATGCGGCGACCCTAGCCCGGGCCGGGCGGGACGGGCGGCACCGCCCGTCCCGCCCGGCCGTCACTCCAGCGGCTGGGGTTCGGGCTGCGCGGGCGCGGGAGCGGTGCGCCGGCGCGGCGTACGGCGGATTGTCGGGCCGTCGGCCAGGGCGAGTTCGAAGACGTTGCGCAGGAGCCGGGACATCGCCGGGTCGGTCGCCAGGGAGCCGCCGAAGCTGATCGAGGAGGCGCTGAAGACGAAGCCGCCGCCGGGCTTCTGGATCAGGACCATGGCCGCCCCGCCGCCGGTGTTCTGCCCCCGGGCGATCACCTCGGTCGGGCCGGCCTCGCCGTCCAGGCCGAGCATGGCGTCGGTCTCCCAGCCGCTGGCCGCGCCGTTGTAGCCGGCGAGCCCGAACCGACTGCCGACGGTCAGGCCGGTGCCCGCCAGCAGCGGATGGTCCCGGACCACGGCGTACGGGGCGAAGGTGAACCAGCTGGCGCTGGTGTAGTTGACGCCGAGCAGCTGCGACGCCGGCAGGCCCAGCGAGTTGTAGGTGTCCCGCTGCCCCTGCGGGGTGCGGAAGGTGAGGGCGCTGCGGTCCGCGCTGAACCGCACCCGCTCGTAGAGGCCGTTGCCGCCGGGGTAGATCACCCGTCCGCCGCCGGCCTGGTACTCGGCGAGGTGCCGGCGCATCTCCTCCGACCAGTACTCCGGGTGGCTGCCCAGCACCAGCACCCGGTAGCGCTTCAACCAGCCGCCGGAGACGTGCAGGTCGGTGTCCTCGTAACAGTCGAACTCCAGCCCCTGCCCGGTCATCCAGCGCATCAGCAGCACGTCGGCGTAGAGGGTGTGTTCCAGGTTGCCCGTCGCCTCGACGTTCAGCTCGGTCGACGGCCGGCGCAGCGAGAGGGTGCGGGTGCCGGCCAGGTCGGTGCAGTACTGGTAGTGCCCGCCCCAGGTGTTGTACGCGTGGTAGGTGTTGGTCGGCAGCAGCAGGGCGATGTCGTGCGCGGGCGTCGCCGGGCGCACCACGAACGGCACATGCCGGCGCAGCCTGTGCGGCCCTTCGAGCCGGGCGGCGTACAGACCCGACGGCCAGCTCTGCGGGATCTCCAGGGTCAGGGTGTCGGACCAGTCGCAGCCGGAGTGCAGGTAGCCGGCGGGCAGCAGCTGGAGGGCGCCCTTCACGTCGACCGGGTCGCGCACCACCTCCGGAGCGCCCTCGCCCGGGGCCACCCGCACGAACGAGGCGGTGAAGGTCGGGTAGGCGGTGGAGACCGCGATCCGCACGCTGTTCCCCGCGGTCACCGCGGGCGTCCGCGCGTATCCCTGCAGGGCGGCCTGGGCCTGGAGGGTGAAGCCGTTGCCGACGGTGCGGCCGGAGCCGCCGTTGGTCCAGCTCGCCCGCCCGTCGGTGCCGGCCGTCAGCCAGTTGGTGAGGCGGTACGTGACGAGGCCGCCGGCGGCGCGCCGGGTCGGGTCGCTCGGTTGCACGCCGTAGAGGGCGCCCTGCCCGACGCAGACCAGCCCGTTGATGGTGAGCTCGCCGAAGCCGCTGCCCACGCGCGTCCCGGAGCCGGCGGCCCAGCTGCCGCCGCCGAGGTGCCGGTACCAGTGGATCGCCCCGTGCCGGTACGCGTAGATGACCCCGGAGCTGTCCGCCACGCCCTGGTAGCTCTTGAACCCCCGGGTGATCCGGCTGCCTCCGGTCCACTTTGCGGTCGACGGGGTGTACTGGTAGCCGTACAGGTCGCCCTCGGGGTCCACCCCGTAGACCGCCCCGTCGAAGCCGAAGATCCGGGGGAACCGCTGGAAGCCGCTGCCGATCTGCCGGGTGCCGCTCCAGTAGCCGGCCCCGGTGGTGAGGTTGGTGCAGACGTAGCGGTAGTAGTGGATCGTGCCGTCGGCCCGCACCCCGTAGAGCGAGCCGTCGGTCCCGCCGAGCACGGTGCGGAACTGGTTCCAGCCCGACCCGATCTTGCGGCCCGAGCCGCCGGCCCAGCCGCTCGCGCCCGTCTGCCAGCCCAGGTGCCGGTACCACAGCAACGCCCCGTCGGCCCGGATGGCGTATACGACCCCGTCCCCGCCGCCCACCAGCTGCACGAAGGCCTGCTCCGGGTCGTAGGTGACGGTGCTGCCGTCCGCCGGTGCGGCCTGGGCCGCGAGCGCCGGGGTCAGTGTGGCGGCCGCGGCCAGCGCGCCGCCGGAGGACAGGACGCGACGGCGGGTGACCCGACGGGGCGCGCGTGCGGACATTGTGAAGAACCTTCCCGATTATCGAGCCAGGGCAATGTAGCCGCACGGAGAGGGGCGGTGCCGGTCGGGTCGGGCCGGGTCGGAAACCGCGAGGTGACGGCCGGGCAGCCGGCCGGAGCGCGCCGGAGTGCCCGCCGGGGCAGGCCGCTCCGGCCCGATATCCTCGCCAGGTCGTAGCGGGGGAGGGGAACGCGTGCTGGTCGTCCACGGGGTCTGGCGGTCGGCTGCCGGGCTCGCCGTCTGGGCCGAGGACAGCACGCCGCCGGTCCACCCGCCGCGTCGGCCGGGCCGGGCGCCCCGGGAACGGCCGCACCCGTTCGCCGCCGGCCAACCGGCGTTGGCCGCCGCGCTGGCCGGGGTGGCCGAGCCGACCGGCGTCGGCACGGCGCTGCTGGCCCTGCCCACCCGGGCCGGCGTGCCGCTGGACTCCCCGGAACTGGTTCGCGCCGCCGTCGCCGGCCCGGCCCGCGGTTCGGTCACCCTCGCCGGGTGGCGGGTCCCCGTCCTGCGGTACGCCCCCGACGCCGCCCTGTCCCTGCTGCGTGGCCTCGACGCGGTGGCCGCCGTGCCCGGCGCGACGCTGCGCCACCTCGCCGAGATCGCCGGCTTCGCGCTCGACCTGGCGGCCCGGGGGCGGGTCCTGCCCGGCCTCGCCGAGCCGCTCCCGTCCCCGCTGTCCGCCGCCTCCGACGGTCCGGTTCCGGCGCCGTACCCGGGACCGGCGGCGCGCGATGCCGGCCGCCGCCCGGCGGGCGGCGACGCGACGACGGCCCGGGCCCGGGCGGTGTGGCGGCCGCTGTTGACCGGCACCGACGCCGGCTGGGCGCGGGCGCTGGCACTGGCACTGCCCCCCGCCGCCCGCGCCGCCGTCGGGCCGGGCGCTCCCGCGCCGGGGGCAGGCACCCCGTCCGGGCGCCGATCCGCGCCGCCGGGCCCGACGGCCGGTCACGACCCGTCCGTCCCGGGCACCGCCGACGCCCCGGGCGCGCTGGTGGCCGACGCGCTCGACGCGCTCACCGACGCCGCCGTCCGGGTGGCCCTGGCGGAGACCGCGCTGGCCCGGGGCGTACGCCCGGACGGCGCGGTGCCGGCCTGGCTGGCCGCGCTGACCGGCGCGGTGCGGGACTTCGCCGCCGACCCGGCCGCGCTGGACACCCTCCGGGCCGAGCTGGACGCCTGGCAGCGCGACGCGGCCGGCGGCGCGGTACGGGCCAGCTTCCGCCTGGTGGAGCCGCCCGCCGAAGAGGTCACCGAGCCGGTCGTCGTGGTGCCCGCCGACCCGACCGCCACGGTGGGGACGGCCGGGCGGTGGCGGGTGGAGTTCGGCCTCCAGGCGGCCGACGAACCGAGCCTGCACGTGGACGCGGGACGGGTCTGGCGGGCACCGGAGACCGTCGCCGGGCTGGGCGGGCGCGCCGACGACCCGCAGGAGACGCTGCTCGCCGAACTCGGCCGCGCCAGCCGGCTCTGGCCCGAACTGGACACCGCGCTGCGTACGGCCACGCCGGAGGCGCTGGAGCTGGACGTCGAGGGAGCGCACCGGTTCCTCCGCGAGGGCGCACCGGTGCTGCACGCCGCCGGGTTCGCCGTGCTGCTGCCCTCCTGGTGGCGGCGCCCGTCGTCGCGGCTCGGTGCCCGGTTGCAGGCCCGCAGCCGCACCGCCCCGGGCACCGTCGCCGCCACGGGCGCCGGGGTGGGGCTGGACGCCCTGGTCGACTACCGCTGGGAGGTGGCCCTCGGCGACCAGCCGCTCACGGCCGAGGAGCTGGCGGCGCTGGCCGCGCGGAAGACCCCGCTGGTGCGGCTGCGCGGCCAGTGGGTGGAGCTGGACCCCCGGCGGCTCGCGGCCGGCCTGCGGCTGCTCCGCTCCTCCGGCGAGCTGACCGTCGCCGACCTGCTCCGGCTGGGCCTGGCCGACGCCGGGCAGCCGGACGCGTTGCCGGTGCTGGAGGTCGCCGCCGACGGCGCGCTGGGCGATCTGCTCGCCGGGGCGGTGGAGCGGCGGCTGACCCCGCTGGACCCGCCGGCCACCTTCCGCGGCACGCTGCGGCCGTACCAGCGGCGGGGGCTGGCCTGGCTGGCGTTCCTACAGTCCCTCGGGCTCGGCGGCGTGCTCGCCGACGACATGGGGCTCGGCAAGACGGTGCAGCTGCTGGCGCTGCTCGCCGGGGACCCGCCGGACGCCGGCCCGACCCTGCTGGTCTGCCCGATGTCGCTGGTGGGGAACTGGCAACGCGAGGCGGCCCGGTTCACGCCGGGGCTGCGCGTACACGTGCACCACGGCGCGGAGCGGGCGCGGGGAGCGGCGTTCGGCACGGCCGCGCACGACGCGGACCTGGTCCTCACCACCTACTCGGTCGCGGCGCGCGACGCGGTCGACCTGGCCGGGATCGCCTGGCACCGGGTGGTCGTCGACGAGGCCCAGGCGATCAAGAACGCCGCCACCCGGCAGGCGGAGGCGGTCCGCGCGCTGCCCGCCCGGCACCGGATCGCCGTCACCGGCACGCCGGTGGAGAACCGGCTCGCCGACCTCTGGTCGATCATGCAGTTCGCCAACCCCGGCCTGCTGGGCCCGGCCGCGAGCTTCCGCAAGAGCTACGCCGAGCCGATCGAACGGCACGGCGACGCCGAGGCGGCCGAGCGGCTGCGCCGCATCACCGGCCCGTTCGTGCTGCGCCGGCTCAAGACCGATGCCTCGATCATCTCCGACCTGCCCGAGAAGCTGGAGATGGAGGTGCTCTGCAACCTCACCGCCGAACAGGCCTCGCTCTACCGGGCGGTGGTCGACGACATGCTGGCGCGCATCGAGTCCAGCGACGGCATCGAGCGGCGCGGGCTCGTGCTGGCCGCCATGACCCGGCTCAAGCAGGTCTGCAACCACCCCGCGCAACTGCTGCGCGACGGTTCGGCGCTGGCCGGCCGTTCCGGCAAGCTGGCCCGGCTGGAGGAGATCCTGGACGAGGTCCTCGCGGCGGGGGAGCGGGCCCTGCTCTTCACCCAGTACGCCGAGTTCGGCGGCATGCTGCGCGGCCACCTGTCGGCGCGGTTCGGCCGCGAGGTGCTCTTCCTGCACGGCGGCGTCGGCAAGGCCGACCGGGACGCCATGGTGACCCGGTTCCAGTCCGCGCAGGGGCCGCCGGTCTTCGTGCTGTCGCTGAAGGCCGGCGGCACCGGGCTCACCCTCACCGAGGCCAACCACGTGGTGCACGTCGACCGGTGGTGGAACCCGGCCGTCGAGGACCAGGCCACCGACCGGGCGTTCCGGATCGGCCAGCGGCGCCGCGTCCAGGTCCGCAAGTTCGTCTGTGCCGGCACGGTGGAGGAGAAGGTGGCGGCGCTGATCGCCGACAAGCGCAGCCTCGCCGCCTCCGTGGTCGGCACCGGGGAGCAGTGGGTCACCGAGCTCTCCACGGCGCGGCTGCGCGAGCTGTTCGCCCTGGAGGCCGGGGCGGTGGTGGAGTGAACGGGCAGCCGGAGCCCGACGCCCGGCCCACCGGCGGGTTCGCCGACTACGGCCGGCCGCGGCGGGTCGACGGCGGGCTGAGGGCCCGCAGCACCCGGGGCGCCATCGGCCGCTCCTGGTGGTCCCGGCGCTTCCTCGAGGTGCTGGAGTCCTTCGCCCTCGGCACCCGGCTGACCCGCGGCCGGTCGTACGCTCGGGCCGGCCAGGTGGTCAGCCTGGAGGTCGCGCCCGGCACGGTCAGCGCCGTGGTGCAGGGCTCGCGTGCGCAGCCGTACGAGGTGACCATCGCGCTGACCCCGTTCCCGGCGGAACTCTGGGCCCGCGTCGAGGCGGAGCTGGCCGCCCAGGCGTTCTTCAGCGCCCGGCTGCTCGCCGGCGACCTGCCCCCGGAACTGGAGCAGCTGTTCGCGGCGACCGGCGCCCCGCTCTTCCCCGCCGGGATGGCGGAGCTTCGCCAGCGGTGCAGCTGCCCCGACTTCGCCGTCCCCTGCAAGCACCTCGCGGCCACCTTCTACCTGCTGGCCGAGGCGTTCGACGCCGACCCGTTCCAGCTGCTGCACTGGCGGGGCCGCAGCCGGGTGGGGCTGCTCGACCGGCTGCGCGTCCTGCGGGCGGCGGGCGGCGGAGCCGACGGGGAGCAGCCGGAACCGGCCGGCAGCGGGCCGGCCGGGGACCCGGGCGCCCGGCGGACCCGCGAGGGACACCCCGGCGCCGGAGACTGTCCGGCCCCCGCCGCCACCCCGCCGCCCCCGGAGACCCGAGGTCCGGACGTCCCGGTGGTGGGGTCGGCGCGGGCGCTCGCCGGCCTGCCGCCGGTGCCGCTCGCCGAGGCGGTCGACCGCTTCTGGGTACCGCCCGTGCCGTTGCCCGACCGGCCGCCGAGCCTGGCGACGGGACCGGACCTGCTGCTGCGGCAGCTCGGCGCGCCGGCTCCCGCCATCGGCGGGCCCGGCCTGGTCGAGCGGCTGCGGCGGGCGTACCGGCTCCTCGGCCGGTAGCGCCGCCGCGGCGGCGTGGGCGCGCGGGTCACAGCCAACGGCGGCGGAACCGCCACATGATCGCGGCGTTGGCCACCAGCACCACCGCGCAGATGGCCCCGGCCAGTCGCCCGGCCAGCACGGTCATCGCCGGCAGCGAGGCCCACAGCACGATGGTCAACAGCATCAGCCAGCGGCCGCGACGGGCCCGGGCCCGGTAGTCGAGCCGGGCGAAGAACGCCGGATCACTCTCCCGGAGCTGTCGGGTGATCTGCTCGAACCTGCGCTGATCCTCTTTGCTGAGCATGTGCCTTCCCCTCACGTGTTCAGCGGTCCGGCGGCATACCCGCTGCGGTGGCGGCTCACGCTCCCGTCCTGCTGCTACTTTGCGGCTGCGCTCCGGCCCGACCCGGGGTCCCGGCGGCGGTGGACACCTCAGCGCAGCCTTAGTCGCACCTTAAATTTGTCTTTGGCGATGAAGTCGACGGCCCACGCCGGATCGGCCGGAATCGCCGCGTCCGACCCGGCCCGTGCCGCGTACGCCCTGCTCGCGAGGTCCGTGCCCGCCCGGGCGACCCGGTGCCGGCGCCGGTCCGCGCTGAGCGGCGCCTTAAGTGCCCTCGGGAGGGCTTCCGGTGCTGCTTGATGGCACCTGAACGCTTCATTACCTTCCGGTGCAACCCCCTCAGGCATCAGTCGCCGCACCTGCATCCCCGTGCCAGGTGGCAGTCGTAGCGGCGCAGCAGAAACGGATTGGTACATGGCCGACCAGAATGTGCCACCGCGTCGACCGCGGGACGACCGCGGTTGGGACGGACGTCAGCACCCCGCCGTCGACGGACACCGCGACAGCCACACCCCTTCCCCGTACGGCTACGAGGCGCCCCGGCAGCACCCGGGTGGGCAGCCGGTGGACCCGCGGTACGCGCACGCCGGGCACCCGGGGGCGCGCGGGCCGCAGTGGGTGGGCCCGGACGGCTTCGCGCGGCAGCCCGTCGCGCCCGCGGCCGGCGCCGGACTGCCCAACCTGGACGACGACGGCGACCCGGGCCGCCGGGTCGGCCGCCGCAAGGCGCTGGCGGCCCTCGGCGGCACCGCGGCCGTGGTCGCCGGCGGCGCCGCGCTGGCGATGACCCCGCAGATCCGCAGCCTCTTCGGCGACGACGCGGTGGCCGGCGACGCGACCGGCACCACCGTCACCGACGGCACCCCCGCCCGCCCGAGCGGACAGCAGCCGAGCACGGTGCGCACCTACACCGAGCAGAACGAGAGCTACATGGGCTCCCGGGCCGGTGAGGCGCTGAAGAAGAACGCCCCGGCCGGCGGTCGGACCTTCTCCGGGCCGGCGGCCGCCGCCGCGGAGACCAAGGTGACCGTGAAGACGGTGCTCGCCAAGGACCCGGTCCTGCACCTGGCCCGGCGGGCCACCTTCGGCGCCACCCCGCGGGTCGTCGCCGAGATCAAGGAGCGGGGCATCGACGGCTGGCTGCGCTGGCAGCTCGACCCCGAGAAGATCGCCCCGACCCGGGCGGAGCTGAAGCTCGCCGAGCTGCCGACGCTGAAGATGAGCACGGCACAGCTGCGCGAGCAGCGCGACCAGCTCAACGAGCGCGGCGCGCACCCGGAGAAGGAGATGGTGGACGCCACCGTCGCCCGGCAGATCTGGTCGGACCGGCAGCTCTTCGAGGTGATGGTCGACTTCTGGAACGACTTCCTGCACGTCGCCGCCGACTTCGACGGCGGCGAGGTGTACCGCGCGTCCTTCGACCGGGACGTCGTCCGGGCGCACGCCCTCGGCAGCTACCCGGAGATGCTGCTCGCCGCCAACCGGCATCCGGCGCTGCTGCTCTACCTGAACCAGAACGACTCCCGCGCCGACGCGGTCAACGAGAACCTGGCCCGGGAGAACCTGGAGCTCTACTCGGTGGGCGTCGACGGCGGATACACCGAGAAGGACGTACGGCAGGCGGCCCTGCTCCAGACCGGCCGGGGGGTCAACGACGGCAAGTACGTGTTCCGCCCCGAGCGGCACTACGTCGGCAAGGTGAAGGTCCTCGGCTTCACGCACGCGAACAACTCCAAGGACCCGAAGAAGGCCGAGGCGGCCATCGACGCGTACCTGACGTACATCGCGCTGCACCCGTCCACCGCCAAGTACGTGGCGCAGAGCCTCGCCACCCGGTTCGTCTCGGACACCCCGCCGAAGTCCCTCGTGGAGCGGCTGGCGAAGACGTACAGCACCAACAAGGGCATGATCAAGCCGGTGCTGATGACGCTCTTCAGCTCCTCGGAGTTCTGGGCGGCCGTGGGGCAGAAGGTGCGCCGTCCGATGGAGTACCTGGTCGCCACCTACCGCTCCCTGGGCGTGTCGCCGCAGGCCTCGCCGAAGCACGACAACGGCGACAACAAGCGCACCCCGTACTCGCGGGGGCTGCGCCAGATCCACGACAAGATGCGCGAGCTGGGCCAGTACCCGATGGGCCAGCCCACCCCGGACGGCTACCCGGACGTCTACCCGGCCTGGACCTCCGCCGGCACGATGGTCAACGGCTGGAACGAGGCGGGCGAGCTGCTCGCCGGCCGGCGCACCGTCTTCACCTACACGCCCGCCGAGAAGCTGGTGGCCCGGCCGCCGGCCACGGCCGGGGCGTACGTGGACGCGCTGTCCCTGCGGCTGGTGGGCCAGAAGCTGAGCACCAGGGAACGAGCCCTGATCCTCGGCGTGGCCGGCGTCTCCGCCGGCGACAAGGTCGACGCCACGTTCGGCGGGGCCGTCACCGCAGTCGCGCGGGCGATCCTCGCTTCCCCCCAGCACCACCTCCGGTGAGGCACCCGATGGAGAAGACTGTGCACACGTTCCCCCTGCACCCCGAATGCCCCGACCTGCGGCGGCTGGCCGACGACCCGGCCGAGGCGCTGCTGCGGGCGGAGGCCGACATCGTCGCCGCCGAGAACGCCGCCGAGGCCGACCGCTACCGGCGGCTGGAGGACCTGGAGGAGGCCCAGCAGGACGGTCGCGGCGTCACCCGGCGGACCTTCGTGGCCGGCGCCGCCGCCACCGCGACCGCGCTCGCGACCGCCCAGTTCGTCACCACCTCGGCCTCGTTCGCGGCCACCAAGACCGGCACCCTGATCCACGTCTTCCTCTACGGCGGGCTGGACGGTCTGAGCCTCGTCGCGCCGGCCGACGACCCGGTGCTCGCCAAGGCCCGCCCCGACCTGCTGCTCGCCGACGACTCCCTGGCGGTGGGGCGCGGCTTCAAGCTCACCAGCGCCTTCAAGCCGCTGGAGCGGTGGCTCAAGAGCGGCAACCTCGGCTTCATCCCGGCGGTCTCCGACGAGCGGCTGTCCCGCAGCCACTTCCAGGCCGCGGACGCCTGCAACCTCGGCGGCCTGCCGAACCAGACCGGCGGCCGGGGCTGGCTGGACAGCCTGGTCGACACGCTCGGCACCGGGACCGCGTTCCGCAGCGTCGGCATCGGCAGCACGCTGCCCCGGTCGCTGGTCGGTAACAACGGCGCGCTCTCGCTCAACAGCGTCGGCTCGCTGCGGCTCAACGGCGACGACCGGTACCGGGCCGCGACGGAGAAGGCGATCAAGGGACTCTTCACCGGGATCAACCACCCGGTGCAGGAGGCCGTGCACGACGGCCTCGGCGCGCTGGCCACCGCGCAGCGCCTCGCCGCGAAGCCGTACCAGCCGGCCGAGGGCGTCGAGTACGAGGGCGTCGGCTACGCGTTCCAGCAGCTCGCCCAGCTCATCAAGGGCGGGGCGAACGTCCGTGTCGCCACCGTCGGGATGGGCGGCTACGACACCCACGAGAACCAGGGCACCCGCGACGGCGGCCAGCTGCACCGGCGGCTCAACGAGCTGGCCAGGGCCATGGCGGCGTTCTTCACCGACCTGGGGGAGCGGTCGGCCGACGTGACCATCATGGTCTCCAGCGAGTTCGGTCGGCGGGTCGCCTCCAACGGCGGCGGCACCGACCACGGCCACGGCGGGGTGGTCACCCTGCTCTCCGGTCGCAAGCTCGCCGGCTCGCTGCTGGGCACCTGGAACGGCCTGGACGACCTGGACTCCGGCGACGTTCCCGAGTACAACAACATGTTCAACGTCTACGGAGCCGTCGCGCAGGGTCGCTTCGGGCTCACCAACGCGGAGGTGGACAAGATCTTCCCCCGGCAGAAGTACACCCCGATGAAGCTGTACGCGTGACCTACCCGCGCGCCCACGCCGCCGGCCGCCGCACCGGGACGACCTCGTCCCGGCACGGCGGCCGGTCGGCTGCGGACGTACGCCCGCTGGTGCCGCCGCGTCGCGGACCCGGCGGCCGGCGGCTGCTGGCCGTGCTGCTCGTCGGCGGACTGCTCGCCAGCGTGCTGCCCTGGTGGCTGGACACCCCCGCCGGCTCGCTCCGGTCCACCGCCGCCACGGTCACCGCCGCCGGCCGGATCACCGGGCTGATCGCCGGCTACCTGCTGCTCGTGCAGGTGCTGATGATGAGCCGCCTGCGGGTGCTGGAACACTGGGTCGGCGGCGAGCGGATCGCCCGCTGGCACCGCGACGTCGGCGCCACCCTGCTGGTCGCGGTGCTCGCGCACGTGTCGCTGATCCTGGTCGGCTACGCCGACCTGGAGGACAACTCCGTGCTCACCGAGGCCGGGGTGCTGCTGCGCGACCACGAGGACATGGTCTCCGCGTTCGCCGCCGCCGGCATCCTGGTGCTGGTCGGCCTCACCAGCGTCCGGGCGATCCGGACGGCGCTGCCCTACGAGCTGTGGCACGCCCTGCACCTGTCGAGCTACGCGGTGCTGCTGCTCGGCTTCGGCCACCAGTTCAGCAACGGCGCGCAGCTGTTCCGCCCCGGCCCGGTGCGCACCGGCTGGATCGCCATGTACGCGCTGGTGCTCGCCGCCCTGCTCTGGGGCCGGGTGGTCGCGCCGCTGACGTTCAACCTGCGGCACCGGCTGCGGGTGGCCGACGTGGTGGCGGAGAGCCCGGACACCATCTCGATCTACCTCACCGGGGACCGGCTGGAGCGGCTGGAACTGCTCGGCGGGCAGTTCTTCCGCTGGCGCTTCCTCACCCGGGGCTGCTGGTGGCAGTCGCACCCGTTCTCGGTCTCCGCCGCCACCAACGGCCGCTGGCTGCGGCTCACCGTCAAGGTGGTCGGCGCGCACACCGCCGGCCTGCGCGATCTCGAAGCGGGCACCCGGGTCTGGGCGGAGGGGCCGTCGGGCACCTTCACCGCCGCCCACCGGACCCGGGAGCGGGCCCTGCTGATCGCCGGCGGCAGCGGGATCACCCCCATCCGGGCGATGCTGGAGGAGCTGCCGCCCGGCGCCGCGCTGATCTACCGCGCCCGTACCCCCGCCGACGTGCTGCTGCAACGGGAGCTGGACTGGCTCGCCGAGGCCCGGGACACCGCGATCTGGTACGTCGTCGGCTCCCGCGACGACCCCGGCCCGCGCCAGGTGATGAGCCCGGACGGGCTGCGCCGGCTGGTGCCCGACGTGGCCAAGCGCGACGTCTACCTCTGCGGGCCGCCCGGCCTCGTCGAACAGTCGGTCCGGGTGCTCCGCCGGGCCGGCGTGCCCCGCCGGCAGATCCACCTCGCCACCTTCGAGCTGTAGGAAGGCACGCATGCGCCGCGCCCTGTTCGCGATCACCGGCCTGGCGGCCAGCACCACCGTCATGGTGGTGCTGAAGGGCTCGCCGGGCACCACCGCCCAGGTCGCCCAGGACCTGCCGACCGGGCGTCCGCCGGTCGTCCCCGCGTCGGCCGGTCCGGCCCCGGCCGACGCCGACCGCTCCGTGGCGCCGTCTCGCGCCGGCGGCACCGCGACCCCCCGTCCCAGCCGCACCGCCACCCGCGCCCCGGCGAGCCGGCCCTCCGCCAGCAGCCGGGCGCCGTCCGCCCCGCGTACCACCACCAAGCCGCCGCCGGCGCCGACCACCCGCACGGTGACCGGCCCGGTGGTGGAGAACGAGTACGGCAACGTCCAGGTGCAGATCACGCTCCGCGGCACGCGGATCGTCGACGTGGTGGCGCTGGAGCTGCCTGAGGAGACCGCCCAGTCCGACCAGCGCAGCGAGCAGGTCGACGGCCGCTACAGCGGCAGCTCCGGGCTGGTGGTGCAGCGGCAGAGCGCCGCCGTGGACACCGTCTCCGGGGCCACCGCCACCAGCACCTCGTACAAGCGGTCGCTGCAGGCCGCGATCGACCGGGCGAACTGACGTGCCCGCCTCGGCGGCGGCGCCCCGGGGGACCGCGCCGGTGGTCCGGCCCGGGCTGCGCCGGGTCGAGCAGGTGATGGGCACCGCCATCAGCCTGGACCTCGCCGACGACCTGCCCGCCGTCGAGCTGGCCGAGCTGGCCGAGGGCGTGTTCGCCTGGCTGCGCGAGGTGGACGCCCGGTTCAGCACGTACCGGGCCGACAGCGAGGTGTGCCGCGTCGACCGGGGCGAGCTGTCACCTGCCGCTGCCGGCGCCGACCTGCGGGCCGTGCTGGCGCGCTGCGCCGACCTGTGGGGCGCCACCGACGGCTTCTTCGACGCGTACGCGACCGGGCGGCTCGACCCGTCCGGCTACGTCAAGGGCTGGGCGGTGCAGGTCGCCTCGGACCGGCTGCTCGCCGCCGGCGCGGCGAACCACTGCCTCAACGCCGGCGGAGACGTGCGGGTACGTGGCCACGCGTCGTCCGGCGGCCCCTGGCGGATCGGCGTCCGGCACCCGTGGGACGCCATGGCCACCTGCCTGGTGCTCGCCGGCACGGACCTGGCCGTGGCCACCTCCGGCGTCTACGAGCGCGGCCACCACGTGCTCGACCCGCGCCGGGGCGCACCGGCCCGGGGGCTGCGCTCGGTCACCGTGGTCGGGCCGGACCTCGGGCTGGCCGACGCTTACGCCACCGCGGCGGTCGCGATGGGTCCCGCCGGCATCGGCTGGCTCGACAGGCTTCCCGACCACCAGCACGCGGTCGTCACCGACGACGCCCGCCTGCTGCACTCCGCCGCACTGCCCCTGGCCGGCTGACGGTCAGCGGAAGGGGCGGCTGGTGGCGGGGCGGGAGCCGACGGGGCGGGGGCGGCCCGGGCGGGAGCCCACCGGCCGGGTGGTCGGCCAGCGCCGGCGTGGCCGGTGGTGCCGCGGCGGGGGCTCGGCCCCGCCCGGCTGGCGCGTGGTGTCGTCGGTGGACATGTAACCCCCGCTCCCGGCGCGACGCGCCGTCGCCGTGCTCAACGAGCGCCGACCCTCCGGCGTCGCTGCCGGTGCGCCCTCACATGCCCCGGCGGGGCAGCGGCAGGTGCCCGGGGAAGAGGTCGGAGGTGACCGTGACCCCGTTGGCCCGCAGGGCGTCGATCAGCGTGTTCTGCACCAGATAGGAGTCGGGCAGTTGCCAGCGGGCCTGTTCGGGCGCGACCGCCCAGCGGACGGGCCCCTCCGGCAGCCGGGTCGGCGGGGCCGGGATCCACGAGCCGGGGCCGTGCCGGACCACGTGGAAACAGTGGTCGAGTTCGGGGCGGAGCGGGTCGCCGGGGCGGACCAGGAACATCCAGCGGCCGGTCGGGGTCACCAGCACCGGCCCGCGTACGCCGACGCCGGCCGGGTGCGTGCGGACCGCGTCCAGCACGTGCCGGCCGAGGTGCGTGGGCACCTCCAGCACGTCGAACGCCCGGCCGGTGGGCAGCAGCACGCCGTGCGGTCTGTCCCGCCACCAGGTCGCCACCCGGGCCGGGTCGGCGCTCGCCGCGTGCTCCCAGTTCTCCAGGGCGGGGTGGCAGCCGACCGTCGGGCAGCCGGCGCGCCCGCAGACGAAGCGGCTGCGGGCGAGGCACGCGCCCGGGGTGACGTCCCAGCCGTGCAGGGCGTACCGTACGGCCACCCGGCGCAGCCGCACCCGCTCCAACGGGGAGAGTTGGACGACGCGCGGCGCGACGTTTCCCCACATGTGCCATCTCCCCTCGCCGGACCCCACCGGGTGCCCGGGTCGCCTGTCGAGCCCGTCACTGCCGTAACCCGCGATCGTTGAGTTGACGAACGGCTGATGCAACTTGCACGAAACTACGAGGACCAGCTGTACGACTGACGTACATGCTGTGCGACCAGCGAAAACCTGAAGGCGAGCGGACCGCCGCACCCGGACGGAACGGCCGGCCACCCGGCCGGATTGGCACAGGGGAGGGACCGGGAGATGGACGAACTGCCCATCGGGCGGCGGGTGGCCTACTGGCGGGGGCGGCGCAAGATGTCGCAGCAGGTCTTCGCCGACCGGCTGGGCAAGTCGAAGAGCTGGGTGGACAAGGTCGAGCGCGGCGTACGCCGGCTGGACAAGTTCTCCGTCCTCTACGAGATCGCCGACATCCTCCAGGTCGACGTGCAGCTGCTGCTCGGCAAGGACCCGGAGCGGCGTACGGACGCGTTGAACTGCATCGACCAGATCGAGGTGCAGGAGATCCGGGCGGCCCTGGAGCGGTACGACTCGATGAGCGCGTACTTCGACGCCGCGCCGTTCCCCCCGCCGCTGACCGACATGCGCAAGGCCGTGAACCACGCCTGGCTCACCTACCAGTACGGCCGCTACGGGATGCTGACCCGGGCGTTGCCGAAGCTGCTGCGCGACGCCCAGGCGGCCGACGCCGGCTCCGGCGGCGGCCAGGCCCGCGAGGCGGCCCACCTGCTCGGGCAGGTCTACCAGATCGCCTCGTCGGTGCTGCGCAAGCTGGGCGAGTGCGAACTGGCGTGGCTGGCCGCCGACCGCTCGATGGCGGTCGCCCAGCGCGCCGACGACCCGCTGCTGGCCGGCATCGCCACCACCCGGGTCTGCAACGCGCTGGTGGCCATGGGGCGGCCCCGCCCCGCCCTCGAACTCAACGTCACCATCGCCAACCGGCTCGCCCCGGGCGGCGGCAACGAGGCCTCCCCGGCGCTGCTCTCCGTCTACGGGATGCTGCTGCTCCAGGGGGCGATGGCCGCCTCCCGGATCGGCGACTCCGCCTCGGTCGACGACCTCATCGGCGGCGCGCAGGAGGCGGCCAACCTGCTCGGCGGCGACCAGAACCACTACTGGACCTCGTTCGGGCCGACCAACGTGGAACTGCACCGGGCGGCGGCGGCGGTCGAGCTGGGCGACGGGGGCCGGGCGGTGGAGGTGCACCAGCAGCGCATCCAGGAGCCGGCCTTCAGCGCGCTGCTGCCCGAGCGCCGGGCACACCACCTGCTCGACATCGCCCGGGGCTTCGCCCAGATCGGCGACGTCGCCAACGCCGGCGAGATGCTGCTGCGCGGCGACCGCCTCGCCCCGTCGGAGATCCGCTGCCGGCCGATCGCCCACGAGGTGATGTCCGACATCCTGCGTCGCACACGTGGTGCGCCGCCTTCTCCGATTGCGGAGTTGGCTGAGCACATGGGAGTAGGGGTATGAGCGCGGAGGCGGCCTGATGGCCGGCCCGCATCCGACCAGCGAGCGCCGCGAGGTGCTCTACGTCATCGCCTGCGGTTCGCCGCTGGCCCGCGACGTCGGCCGACTCGTCGAGCTGGCCCACCAGGACGGTTGGGACGTCTGCGTGGTCACCACGCCGGACGGCGCGAAGTTCGTCGACCGGGCCGCGCTGGCCCGGCAGACCGGTCATCCGGTCCGCACCCACTACAAGAATCCGGGTGATCTCGACGTGCTGCCGCCGGCCGACGCGATGATCGTCTGCCCGGCGACGGTCAACACCGTCAACAAGTGGGCGGCCGGGATCACCGACACGCTCGCCCTGGGGCTGCTGGTGGAGGGGCAGGGCCTGGGCGTGCCGGTGGTGGCCGTGCCCTACACCAACGCGGCGATGGCGACCCACCCGGCCTTCCGGGCGGGCATCGACCGGCTCGTCGAGTGGGGGGTGACGGTGCTCTTCGGCGACCACGTCTACCCGTTGCACCCGCCCGGCACGGGCGAGCGCCACCTGCACGCCTTCCCCTGGGCCATGGGCCTGGCCGCCGTACGGGACCGGCTCTGCCGCGTCGCCTGACGCGCGCGCCAAGGGTCCCTCGCGCGCGCCCGGCGTCCGCGAGGGACCCTTCCGCACGCCGCGGCGCGCCGGAGCGCGGGTCGGGACACGCCGTCGCGCCGGTGGGCGACGCCCCCGGGTACGGCCCGCGCCGGTAAGCTGGCCCGCCGTGAGCACCAACGCAGTCCCGCCGACCGTGGCCGACGTGGTCGCCGAGCTGGAGCGGCGCTATCCGCCGGCCTGGGCGGAGGACTGGGACCGGGTCGGGCTGGTGCTCGGCGAGCCGGCTGCCCCGGTGCGCCGGATCCTCTGCGTGGTCGACGTGGTGCCCGAGACGGTCGCCGAGGCGCTCGACGCCGGCGCCGACATGATCGTCGCCCACCACCCGCTGCTGCTGCGCGGCGTCTCCTCGGTGGCTCCCACGACCTTCAAGGGCCGGATCGTCCACCGGCTCATCAAGTCCGACGTGGCGTTGTACGTCGCGCACACCAACGCCGACGTGGCCGACCCGGGGGTCTCCGACGCCCTCGCCGCCCGCTTCGGGCTGACCGGGCTGCGCCCGCTGCACCGGCCCGCCCCCGGCGCGCCGGCGCACGGCGGCGGCCGGGGCATCGGCCGGGTCGGCGAGCTGCCGGAGCCGATGACCCTGGCGGAGCTGACCCGGCACGCCGCCGCGGTGCTGCCCGCCACCGCCTCGGGAGTTCGCGCCGCCGGGCATCCCGGGCGTATGGTTCGTACCCTCGCGGTCAGCGGCGGCGCGGGGGACGGCTTCCTCGCCGACGCGACCGCGGCCGGGGCGGACGCGTTCCTCACCGCCGACCTGCGCCACCACCCGGCCGGCGAGCACCTCGCCGCCGACGGCCCGGCCCTGCTCGACGCCGCCCACTGGGCGACGGAACGACCGTGGCTGGACGACCTGGCCGCCCTCCTGCGGGAGGCGACGGGTGTCGAGACGCTGGTGTCCGACCTGGCCACCGACCCGTGGACCGTACACGCCGCCCCACCCGCGGTGGACGACAAGGAGCCCCGACGTGAAGGCTGACCCCCAGGTCCAGCGCCGCCTGCTCGACCTCCAGGCGATCGACACCTCCCTCGCCCAGCTCGCCCACCGCCGCCGGTCGCTGCCGGAGCGGGCCGAGCTGGACGCGCTGGCCCGGGAGCTCTCCGCGCTCGAGGACGAGCGGGTCCGCGCCCAGGTGGCCGTCGACGACCTGGACCGGGACATCGCCCGCCTGGAGAAGGACGTCGACCAGGTGCGGGCGCGCAAGTCCAAGAACGAGGACCGGCTCGCCGCCGGCACCGGCCCGGCCCGGGAGCTGGAGGCCCTCCAGCACGAGCTGGTCTCGCTCAACCGCCGCCAGGGCGACCTGGAGGACGCCGAGCTGGAGCTGATGGAACAGCGGGAGACCGCCCAGGGCGTGCTCGACGGCGTCGAGAAGCGGCTCGCCGAGATCCGCGAGCGGCGCGACGCCACCGAGCGGCGCCGCGACGAGAGCCTGGCCGAGATCGCCAAGGAGGAGGAGTTCAAGCAGGGCGCCCGCCAGCCCCTCGCGAGCGACCTTCCGGCCGACCTGGTGCGGCTCTACGACAAGATCCGCGAGGACACCGGGCTCGGCGCGGCGCTGCTGACCGCCGGCCGGTGCGGCGGCTGCCGACTGGAGCTCTCCGGCGCCGACGTGGCCCGGATCCGCAAGACGGCCCCCGACGAGGTCGTCCGCTGCGAGGACTGCCGGCGGATCATGGTGCGCACCAACGAGTCCGGCCTGTAGACCCGTGGCGCCGCGTGTGGTCGTCGTCGAGGCCGACGGCGGGGCCCGGGGCAATCCCGGCCCGGCCGGCTACGGCGCCGTGGTCCGCGACGCGGACACCGGCGAGGTGCTGGCCGAGCGGAGCGAGTCGATCGGCGTCGCCACCAACAACGTCGCCGAGTACCGGGGGCTGATCGCCGGCCTGGAGGCCGCCGCCGAGCTGGGCGCCGCCGAGGTCGAGGCCAGGATGGACTCGAAGCTGGTGGTCGAGCAGATGTCCGGCCGCTGGCAGATCAAGCACCCCGGGCTGCGTCCGCTCGCCGCACAGGCCGCCGGGCTCGCGGCCCGCTTCGCCGCCGTCCGGTTCGCCTGGATCCCCCGGGACCGCAACCGGCACGCCGACGCCCTCGCCAACGCCGCCATGGACGCCGCCGGCCGGGCGCCCGCCCGGTCCGCCGTCGAGCCGCCGCGCGTCGTGGAGCCCGCGCGCGAGGTGGCCGGCGCCGACTCGCCGGCCCGGGCGAGGGCCCGCGAGGCGGCCGCCCGCGCGGCGTCGGCGACGACCTCCGGCACCGACCCGGCCACCGCCCCCGCCTCCTGGGAGCCGCGGCCGAGCTTTACCGCCACCCGGCTGATCCTGGTCCGGCACGGCGAGACGGCCTTCACCGAGCAGCGCCGCTACTCCGGCCGCGGCGACGTGCCCCTCTCCGGGCGGGGCCGGGCCCAGGCGCGGGCCACGGCCGCCCGGGTGGCCGGGCTGGCCCCGTCCGTCGCTGCCGTGGTCAGCTCCCCCCTGTCCCGGTGTACGGCGACCGCCGAGGCGATCGCCGGAGCGCTCGGCGGGGTGCCGGTGCGCCGCGAGGACGACCTGGTCGAGTGCGACTTCGGGGCCTGGGAGGGGCGCACCTTCGCCGAGGTCCGCCAGGAGTGGCCGGGGGAGCTGGACGCCTGGCTCGCCTCGACCCGGGTGGCCCCGCCGGGCGGCGAGTCGTTCGTCGACGTCGCCGAGCGCTGCCGCCGCGCCGTCGACGGGCTGTGCCGGGCGTACCCGGGAGAGACCGTGGTGGTGGTCTCGCACGTCTCGCCGATCAAGCTGGTGCTGCGCGACGCGCTCGCGGCCGGCGACGCCCTCCTGCACCGGCTCTTCCTCGACCCCGCCGGCATCTCGGTGCTCGACACCTGGCCCGACGGCGGCGTCGCGGTCCGCTCCGTCAACGACACCGCGCACCTCGCCGCCCTCTGAGCCCGGGCGGCGGCCCGGTCCCGCCCGCGCCTGCCGGCCGGCGCGGCGCCCGCGCGTCCGGCCCGCCCCCGCCGTTCGGCGCACGCCCTGCGCCGTTCGGCGCACCGGCCTCCGCCTCGTGGACGTGACCGGGCTCACAGGGTCGTAGCCTCCGGCCGTCATCAGTGCCGATCTACGACACGCGGAGGTTTGTGGCAATGGCCGCACCCGAACCGGAGGCGCCGACAGCGGCGCGGTCCAGGGCGAAGGACCACAGCCCCTGGAACTGGTTGCTCTTCATCCCCATCGTGGTGCCCCTGATCCCGTTCTTCTTCAACGCGGACTCGCCCCGGTTCCTCGGCTTTCCGCGCTTCTACTGGCTCCAGCTCGCCTACATCCTGCTCGGCGTGGCCACCACCACGCTGGTGTACCAGATGACGAAGAAGCGGGGTGGCCGGTGAGCGCGCGGAGTGAGTCGGTGCTGCGAGCCACGCGGTCGCGAACGGAGGTGGTGTTCTGATGTGGCGCGACCACCTCACCGAGATCATCGTCTTCTCGGTGCTCTTCCTGCTGGTCAGCGCCATGGGCTTCGTGGCGGCCCGGTGGCGCGCCCCGAAGGACATGGCCCACCTCGACGAGTGGGGGCTGGGCGGGCGCAACTTCGGCGGCTGGATCACCTGGTTCCTGGTCGGCGGTGACCTCTACACCGCGTACACCTTCGTGGCGGTGCCGGCGCTGATGTTCGGGGCGGGCGCGGCGGGCTTCTTCGCCGTCCCGTACACCATCGTCATCTACCCGCTGGTCTTCCTGGTGCTGTGCCGGCTCTGGTCGGTCTCGCACCGGCACGGCTTCGTCACCCCGGCGGACTTCGTCCGCAAGCGGTTCGACTCGCCGGTGCTGGCGTTGCTGATCGCGATCACCGGCATCGTGGCCACGATGCCGTACATCGCGCTGCAACTGGTCGGCATCGAGGCGGTGCTCAAGACCATGGGGGTCACCGGGGAGAGCGCGCTGGCCCGGCACCTGCCGATCATCATCGCCTTCGCGATCCTGGCCGCGTACACGTACCAGTCCGGGCTGCGCGCGCCGGCGCTGATCGCGTTCGTCAAGGACACGCTGATCTACATCGTGATCCTGGTGGCGGTGCTCTACCTGCCGTACAAGCTGGGCGGCTGGGGCGCGATCTTCGACGCCGCGGACGCGAAGTTCGACGCGTCGCCGAACCCCAACGACGGGGTGCTGCTCAACGCCAACAACCAGCTCCAGTACGTCACGCTGGCGTTCGGCTCCGCGCTGGCGCTCTTCCTCTACCCGCACAGCATCACCGGCGTGCTGGCCAGCCGGAACCGCGACGTGATCAAGCGGAACATGTCGGCGCTGCCCGCGTACAGCCTGCTGCTCGGCCTGATCGCGCTGCTCGGCTTCATGGCCATCGCGGCCGGGGTGAAGCCGCTGCCCGGGTCGAAGGAGGGCACCGTGGACAGCAACACGGTGGTGCCGGTCCTGTTCGACCAGCAGTTCCCCGACTGGTTCGCCGGCGTCGCCTACGCGGCCATCGGCATCGGCGCGCTGGTGCCGGCGGCGATCATGTCGATCGCGGCGGCGAACCTGTTCACCCGCAACATCTACAAGGAGTACCTGAAGCGGGACGCCAGCCCCGCGCAGGAGGCGAACGTCTCCAAGATCACCTCGCTGGTGGTGAAGGTCGGCGCGGTGGCGTGCATCGTCTTCCTCGACCCGCAGTTCTCCATCGACCTCCAGCTCATCGGCGGCGTGATCATCCTCCAGACGCTGCCGGCGGTGGCGCTGGGCCTCTACACCCGCTGGTTCCACCGCAGCGCGCTGATCGGTGGCTGGGCCGCGGGCATGGGGCTGGGCATGTGGATGCTCTACCAGATCCCCAACGCCGCGACGGGCCGCAAGCACTTCGGCGGCTCGGCGTTCCCGCTCGCCGACTTCGGCTTCGACACCCCGAAGACGATCTACGTCGGGATCGTGGCGGTGCTGGTCAACCTCGCGGTCGCGGCGCTGCTGACGGTCGTGCTGCGGGCCGCGAAGGTCCGCGACGGCGGCGACGGCACCACGTCGGACGACTACTTCGCCGACGAGGGTGACCCGCGCGTCGTGCCCGGCCCGCGCCGGGACGCCGACGCCGCCCCGGAACCGGTCGCCTGAGCCCTCTCCCGGACCGCGTCGCCCCCGGCCCCCTGCGGCCGGGGGCCGACCGGCGGGGTGGGCGCCCTTCGTACGCTGACGACCATGACGAGACGCGCGCTGGTGGCCGTCCTCGGCGGCTCCGTCGCTACGCCGGCTCGACGGGCAGCCAGAGCTCGCGGGTCGCGGTGCTGAGGTCGTCGGTCGGCTCGGGCACCGCGACGATCTCCGGGCCCGGCCGCAGCCGCCACGGGTTGAAGGGAAACCACTCGGCTGCGGCCGCGGCCCAGGTCTTCTGCAGGGCCTGCGGAGGCGGCCCCACGGCCCGGATGACCACCCAGCGGCCCGCCGGGACCTCGATGACCTCGAGATCGCCCCGGACCGGCGTGCCCGGGGTCACGGCGACCCCGTGCAGGTAGGTCAGCTCGCTGCCTTCGTCGTAGTCCGCGTCGAGCTCGTCGAAGACCGCGAGCAGGCCGCCCGGGTCAGTGTCGCCGAGTGCCTTCAAGCGCAGGTGCTCCTCTGCCGGCAGCGCGGCGATGTGCTGCTGGATGTACGGGTTGATGCCCCGGTGGATCAGTGGAACCCGGGCAGCGTGCCCCACGAGCCGGAACGCGGGACGTTCGACGACGCGGGTTTCCATGCGTTCGCTCCCTTCGGCAGTCGGGCGGAACCTGAAGCTGTGGTGCTGCGCGACAGTGCCTCCGTATCGTGACCGGCTCTGCCGCGGCACACCCGACAGAAGGGGAGCGGAAAGTGTCGGGTGATCGGGATCGGTGCCGCCACACGATGGGGGCATGGACGACACGACACTGGTATCCCGGTTCCTTCGCGACGGCTTCGTGAAGTTGGCGGGCGCCGTCGCACCGCGCGTGGCCGCGGACTGCGCGCGGCTGCTGTGGCGGGAGACGGGCTGCGACCCGGACGACCCAGCCACCTGGACGCAGCCCGTGCACTGGGTGCCCGGCATGGCGCAGGGGCCGTTCGCCGCCGCACCCAATTCACCGTTCCTCCATCACGCGTACGACCTGCTCGTCGGCGCGGGACGCTGGGAGCCGCGTTACTCGCTGGGCACGTTCCCGTTGCGCTTTCCGCACAGGGACGAGCCGAACGACGCGGGCTGGCACATCGAGGGCAGCTATCTGCCGGAGGGCGCGAGCTGGTACTTCACGAACGTTCGCTCCCGGGGCCGGGCGCTGCTGATGCTGTTCCTGTTCAGCGAGACCGGTGCGGAGGACGCCCCGACACGGATCCGGGTCGGCTCACACCTCGACGTGCCGAAGGTGCTCGAGAAGTACGGGGAGGACGGCGCGAGCGGGCTGGACCTCGCGCCCGAGTTGGTGGCGGCGTCCGACCACCGGCCACTCGCCCTGGCCACCGGGTCCCCAGGCGATGTCTTCCTGTGCCATCCCTTCCTGGTGCACGCTGCGCAACCGCACCACGGGACGCGGCCGCGCTTCATGGCCCAGCCGCCGCTGGTGCCGGCCGCGCCGTACGAACTGGAACGGGCCGACGGTGCGTACTCGCCCGTGGAGATCGCGATTCGCCGAGGACTCGGGCAGGACACCCCCGTTCCTGAGGTACGGGGGAGGCGGGGACAACGGTGAGGGTGCGGGTGAGTGGCCGCAACGCACGATTCCAACAGTGGGAGGCTCTGCTCCGCAATCGGACCAAGCGGCAGCGTCGCGGCGAATTCCTCGTACAGGGCGTGCGCCCGATCGCCATGGCCATCGAACACGGCTGGCAGGTTCGAGAACTGCTCTACGACGCCGACGTCCAGCTGTCCGGCTGGGCACGCGAGACCCTGGACACCGTCCGGGCCGAGAGGTTCGCCGTCTCCCGTGAACTGATGCACATGCTGGGCGGCAAGGCGGACACGGTTCCGGAGCTGCTGGCCGTGGTCGCGCTGCCGCAGGACGACCTGTGCCGCATCCCGGCCGGGCCGACCATGCTCACCGTCGTGTTCGACCGGCCCACCAGCCCTGGCAACATCGGGACGCTCATCCGGTCCGCAGACGCCTTCGGCGCGTCCGGCGTCATCGTCACCGGCCATGCCGCCGATGTGTACGACCCGAAGGCGGTGCGGGCGAGCACCGGCTCGCTGTTCGCGCTGCCCGTGGTCCGGGCGCCCTCACACCAGGCCGTGCTGTCCTGGGTCGCCGACGTGCGCGCCGACGGCGTCGGCATCGGCATCGTGGGTGCCGATGAGCACGGCGCACTGGATGCCGCCGAGTACGACTTCACGCAACCCACGCTGACCCTGATCGGCAACGAGACCACCGGTCTCAGCGTCGGCTGGCGTGAGGCCTGCGACCAGCTCGTCCGGGTCCCGATGTCCGGGGCCGCCAGCTCCCTGAACGCGGCGGCCGCCGCGACCGTCGTGCTCTACGAGTCGGCACGCCAGCGCAGCGCTGCCGCCCGCCGGTAGCGCAGAGGCACGCCGTGGAGTGCGGCGTCAACAGGCTCAAACGCCACCGCGGGGTAGCCATCCGGTACGACAAGCTCGCCGTGCGCTACGAGGCCACCGTGCACGCCGCAGCGATCAACGAGCGGCTACCCCGCTTCACGCTCCACGACCACCAGCCGCTCGGGCGTCCCAGGCCGGCCAGCTGTCGACGAGGCTCAGCGCAGCGCGCGCCAGAGCAGGTAGAGCCCGATCGACGTGCCGAAGACCACGATCAGCACCTTGAGCACCACCGGGGGCAGCCGGCGCACCAGCCGCGCGCCGGCGTACCCGCCGACCAGCGTCGCCGGCGCGACCACCGCGACGGCCGCCCAGTTCACCGGCCCGAACAGCGCGAACACCACGAGCGTCGTCAGCCCGACCAGCGCGGAGAGCAGGTTCTTGATCGCGCTGACCCGGGCCAGCGTGGCATCCAGCACCAGGGCCAGGCCGGCGACCAGCATCACCCCGAGCGCCGCGCCGAAGTAGCCGCCGTACACCGCGCCGAGCGCGACCATGGCCTGCACCGTGACCGTACGGCGCCGCGCCGTCAGGTCGCGCGGATGCCCGACCAGCCGGCGCAGCGGATCCTGGAACGCCAGCACCGCCGTCGCCCCGAGCACCAGGAAGGGCACCACCAGCTCGAACGCCCGGGCCGGGGTGGCCAGCAGCAGCAGCGCCCCGGCGATCGTGCCGACGATCGTGGTGGGCGCCAGCGTGGCCAGCGCCCGCCGGGGCGGCAGGTCCTGCCGGCTGCCCGCCACGCTGGCCACATACCCGGGAAAGACCGCCACCGAGTTGCTCACGTTGGCCGGCACCGGCGGCAGGCCCACCGCGATCATCGCCGGGAAGGTGATCAGCGAGCCCCCGCCGGCCACCGCGTTGACCGTGCCCGCGGCGAGCCCGGCGGCGAGCAGCAGCGCGGCGTCGGAGACATCCATGGTCCCCAGAGGCTAGTACGCGTCCACGGCGAGACGGGTGCCGGTCGGTCCCGGGGTGGCAATAGCCGCGGCCGTGGCGTCGTTAGGATGGGTGCGCGACGGACGAGTCGACCGGGCGGTCGCGTCGGCGGGCTCCGGCCCGCCGCCGAGGAACGTCCGGACTCCACAGGGCAGGGTGGTTGCTAACGGCAACCCGGGGCGACCCGCGGGACAGTGCCACAGAAAACAGACCGCCGGACCCATCGGGGACGGTAAGGGTGAAACGGTGGGGTAAGAGCCCACCAGCACCCCGGGTGACCGGGGTGGCTCGGTAAACCCCACCCGGAGCAAGGCCAAGAAAGGGCCGTCGACCAGCAGGACGACGACCCGCGCAGACGATCGAGGGTGGCCCGCCCGATGTCTGCGGGTAGGCCGCTTGAGCCTGCCGGCAACGGCAGGCCTAGATGGATGGCCGCCGCCGGCACGAGCCCCTCGGGCGCGTGCCGGTCACAGAATCCGGCGTACAGGTCGACTCGTCCGTCGCCCACCAGCTCAGAGCCTCGATCAAGGCTCTGAGCTGGTTCTATGTCCGGGCGTCGATGGTCATTGTTGGTCAACTTTGGCCGGCGTTTTGAGGCCTCCTGATTACCTGGCAACCCGGCTCACGCTCCAGCCAGGAACGCACCCGCCAGACCATCGACGCGCGACGTGTGACCCCGCGTGCTTAGGGTGTCCGTCGGCGGAACGCTGATCGATCAGCGAGCAGGAGGAAGTTGATGCGCAATCTGCCGGGGTGGGTGCAGGTGTGGTTTCTCATGCCGCCCGGCAGTAGTGCGACGAGCATGGGGATGGGTGCGGAACTGGTGGCACCGGATCGGGTGCGGCTACCGAGGGCGCCGTGGGGCGCGTTCGACGCCGCGAGGCACGACATTCTTCGTGTTGAGCGCGACCACGACGGTCAGTGGTGGGTCAAGGAAAAGGTCACGGCATCGGGCTACTGCGCGATCCGCGTCTGGGCCTCTGATGACAACGATCTCGAACACTTCGAGGACCTTGTACTGGCTGACTTCGCCCACGGGTGCGGTTGCTCCTGAGCGACGGTGAACGCGCCGGTCGCTGGACTGTCGACGAGCTGTGTGTCACCGCGGCGTGGCAGGCGGCCGCTCCATGATCACGTGTTCGTCCGGGAGCCGCTCCGTATCGGTAACCACGGTGCCCGGTTGTCGTCCCTCGGGTGCTGCCTCATCGGTCGACTGGCTCTACGACTCCCCGACGGCCTCCATCGCCCGCCAGCTCATAGCCTGATGACGGCTCTGAGCTAGGCGATCATCCGGTGATGCCCGCCCATCGAGCGGCTTCACGGCGCGCCTCACGGCCCGGGGGCGGGGGCCACATCGCGGCGAGGCGGTACACCCGGCCTTTGTCGACGCCCAGCAAAGGGTCGGGCGATGCGCCCGGCAGCTGTCCGAGCGCATCGCCTTCAGCGGGGTCGTGCACCGGCTGTTCGAGCCGGTGGCGACAGATCTCTCTGATCAGAAGGGGGGTGCGTCCTCGCCCATCAACGCCAGCACGACGCCTCCCTTCCCGCTCTTGAGGCCCTGGACCACGACCTTGCCGGTGCTGCCGTCGGGCAGCTCCAACGTGAAGGTCTTCCCGACCGCGTTCTTGGGGCCGTTGCCGGCGCTGTTGGCGGGTCGGAAGTCGCCCGCCCAGGGCGGGATCCCACCCCTGCGGGCCGGCTCGGCGAAGAGCGCGGCGGTGCCGGGGGTCCTGGTGCCGTCGGAGGAGAGAAGCACTGAGGCGCTGCGATAGGTAGCCATATGCGCCAAGGCTATCCCGGACCGCGCTCGTCCGCGGCCCGACTCGCATCAGGCTCAACCGCCTCGCTCGTTACGGAGCGGGCGCGACGCGCGGCAGGCGCGTACAGGATGATCTTGAACCTGCCGGTCACGGCGAGTTCGGAGGCTTGGCCTTCTGCGGGTAGATCGTCTCGTGGCGGGCCAGCATGGCGACCATCTCGCCGATCTTCCGCTCGCGGGTCTGCGCCCGTTTGACGGCATTCAGGCGGTGGATGAGCGCGAACCGATTGGTCTTGGTGAGTACGTCGAACATGGCCTGGGCGGCGGGGTCGGCGGCGATGGCGGCGGAGAGGTCGGCGGGCACCTCGGCCTCCGACGGCGGGGCGTAGGCGGCCGCCCACCGTCCGTCAACCTTCGCGGCTTCCACCGCGGCGCGGCCGGCGGGCCGCATGCGCCCCTGCTCCTCCAGCCGGGCCACGTGGGCGACGTTGCGTTGTGACCAGGAACTGCGGGGCCTGCGAGGGGTGAACCGGATCCAGGAGCTTTCCTGATCCCGCTTACGGGCCTGCCCGTCGATCCAGCCGAAACAGAGGGCCTCGTCGACCGCCTGCTGCCAGGTCAGCGTCGTGACCGTGCCGCCCTTCCTGGTGAGGGCGAGCCAGACACCGGGCGAGGTGGCGTGGTTGGCCGACAACCACTCGCGCAGCGCGTCGGCGTCCGCGACGATCAACTCATCCAGTTCGACGCTCGCCATGACGACAGGCTAACGCCGCGCCGTTGCCGCAGCCGCTGCCGGTGGGCAGCCCGACCCGCCGGGCTGCCGGCGACCTCGACCCCCTCGGCCCGCGGCAGGTGCGGACGTCCGGGCGCTACTCGTCGACGAGCTGCTCTCGAAGGATGTCCGCGTGCCCACAGTGCTGGGCGAGTTCGCGCAGCACGTGGAGATACACCCACCGCAGCGGAACTGGGCCCCGCCGGTGCCCGTGCAGCATGTCGTCCAGGTCCAGGGATGACGTCGCGCGGCGTGACGCTTCGCAGGCTTCGCGGTGTGCGTGCCGGACGGAGGCGATCGTGTCGTCGTCATCGAGGACGAACGACTCGTCCGCCGTGGCGGGAATGCCGATCTCCGCGCGCGAACGGCACGTGACGGCTTCGTCGAACCAGACCTTCTCGACGAAGGTCGCGTGCTTAACCAGTCCCAGCAGCGTGGTCTGGGAGGCCACCAGCGATCGGCGTGCCTGTTCCTCGGTCAGCCCGTCCAGGCAGCCGTTGAGCGCGCCGCGGTGCTCGTCGAGGAACGCCTCGAACTGGGCCCGGACTGGCTGTGCGACGACCTGGTCGGCGAAGGTGGGCGGGTAGGAAGGCATGAGCGAAGCATTCCAGCAGTCAGCCACCGCCCGGTAGGCGCCGGTGCGGAGCCGGCCCGGCCACGGTCCCGGGCGTGCCGGCCGGCCGCGTGGTCGCGACGGGACCATAGGATCCGGCGATGACCGACGAGCCGTCGAGCCCCGGCCCGTTGACCGCCGGGCCGGAGCCGCTGCGGCGGCCGGCGAGCATCGTCGGGAGCATGCTGCTGCTCGCGTTCTGGTGGGCGTACCTGCTCGCCGTGGACGTCGCGCTGCTCGCTGAGGTCGGTGGCGCCGGCAACTGGCTCGCCCTGGCCGGTTGCACGGTGGCGGTCGTCGTCGTGCTGCGTGGGCTCTGGCGCGGCGGTCAGACGGCGTGGCGGGTGGTGCACCGGTTCGCCGCGCCGGTCGCCGTGACGTTCCTGGCCGGGGCCGCCAGCGTGCTGCTCCTCGGGCCGCACCTCGGGTCCCTGGTCACGACGCCGGTCGAACCGGCCGTCGTCGTGGCCCTGGCGGGCGGGGCGCTGGCGGTGCTGGCGCTGCTGGCCGGCGGGCTGCTCGTCCGCACCAGGTCGGCGCGTGCCTGGTGTGTTCGCCGCTGAGCCCACCCCGCGCCCGCCGGGCACAGCTGGCGGAAGGTGAGGGTTCGAGATCTGCGACGCCGCTAGCGCGACGCCCGCCGACCGGCGCGGCCCGCGCGCGTCCCTTCGTCCGGAGCCGGTGCGGCCCGGCGGCCCCCGTCGGCGGGGGGAACCGCGGTCGGGGCGCCCCGACGGGGAGCGTTAGTGCCCTCCTGCGACGGGTAGTCGGCTGCGCCGGGACGAGCGGCGGGGAGGTCGGATGACGGCGACCAGTGCCTTCTTCGAGCAGTTGGCCGGTGTCGGCCATGATCCGAACTTGTGCAAGGTGCGCGGCAGCGTCCGGTTCGACATCCGGGAGGGGGACGGGGTCGAACAGTGGCTGCTGGACATCGACAACGGGAACCTGCGGGTCACCCGGGGCGCCCACCCCGCCGACGCGGTCATCACCGTCTCCGCCGAGGTCGCGGAGGCGATGACCCGGGGCGAGATGAACGGTCTGGCCGGGATGACCCGGGGCGAGATCCTCGTGGACGGCGACCTCGCCCTGGCGATGCGGATCGGGCGGCTGTTCCCGGTGACCGCCCCCGCGCGACGACAGGCCGTCCCCGGCCACGGGGACTGACCCGGTGAAGGACATTCCCGGCACCGTGTCGTGCATCGACGGCAGCACCTTCATCGTCTCGGACTCCAGCGGCGACGTGGAGTCGTCGCCCGCGACCCCCGTCGGCCTGTTCGCCGCCGACTCCCGTTTCCTGTCCCGTTGGGTGCTCACCGTCGACGGCGACCGGCTGACCGCGCTGTCGGTGGACGACAGCCAGTACTACGAGGCGGCGTTCTTCGTGGTGCCGGGCGGCCAGGCCGACTACGTGGAGGCCGACGTGTCGGCGATCCGGCGGCGACGGATCGGGCCGGACCTGACCGAGTGGCTGACGCTGTTCAACTACGGGAAGGAGGAGGTCGAACTCGACGTACGTCTGGAGGTGGCGGCCGACTTCGCGGACATCTTCGACATCAAGTTCGACCTCCGGGAGAAGGCCGGCAGTCACTACACCCACGTCGGCCCGGACGAGTTGCGCCTGGGCTACCGGCGCGGCACGTTCCGGCGGGAGGTCTCCGTCTCGGCGAGCGAGCCGGCCGACTTCGATCCGCGCGGCCTCCGGTTCACCCCCCGGCTGCGACCCGGCGACCGGTGGTCGACGGAGCTGCGGGTGGTCATGCGGGCGCTGCGTCCGGACGGCGTCGACCTCCGTGCCCCGGTGCGGGCGCTGCGCCCGGACCACTCCACCCTGCCGACGAGCGTGCGGGCGTGGCTCGCGCAGGCGCCGAAACTGGACACCGAGAGCAGCGCGCTGCAACAGGTGTACCACCGCAGCCTGGTGGACCTGGCCGCGCTGCGCTTCGCTCCGCTCTCGCTCGGCGGCGCGGCCGTGCCGGCGGCCGGCCTGCCCTGGTTCATGACCCTGTTCGGCCGGGACAGCCTGCTGACCTGCCTGCAGACCCTGCCCTTCACCCCCTCGCTGACCCCGCCGACCCTGCGGATCCTCGCCTCGCTACAGGGTGTCCGGACCGACGACATCCTGGAGGAGGACCCCGGCCGGATCCCGCACGAGCTGCGCTACGGCGAGTCGGCCGCGTTCGAGGAACAGCCGCACTCGCCGTACTACGGCACCGTGGACGCCTCGCCGCTGTTCGTGGTGCTGCTCGACGAGTACGAGCGGTGGAGCGGCGACGCGGCGCTGGTGCTGGAGCTGGAGCAGGAGGTCCGCGCGGCCCTGGCGTGGATCGACGAGTACGCCGACCTGACGTCCACCGGCTACCTCTGGTACGAGCGACGCAACCGCGCCACCGGCCTGGAGAACCAGTGCTGGAAGGACTCCTGGGACAGCATCTCCTACGCCGACGGCAGGCTGCCCGGCTTTCCGAGGGCCACCTGCGAGGCGCAGGGCTACGCCTACGACGCCAAGATCCGGGCGGCGCGGCTGGCCCGTACGTTCTGGGGCGACCCGGCGTACGCCGACCGGCTGGAACGGGAGGCGGCGGCGCTGTACGACCGCTTCAACCGCGACTTCTGGCTCGACGACCGCGGCTACTACGCCCTCGCCCTCGACCGTGACGGCACCCCGGTCGACAGCCTCTCCTCCAACATCGGGCACCTGCTGTGGAGCGGCATCGTGCCGCCGGAGCGGGCCGCGCGGGTCGCCGAGCACCTGCTGGGTCCGGCGCTCTTCTCCGGCTGGGGAGTGCGGACCCTCGCCGAGGGGCAGACCCGCTACAACCCGCTCGGATACCACCGCGGCACGGTCTGGCCGTTCGACAACTCGTTCATCGCCTGGGGCCTGCGCCGCTACGGATTCGCCGACGAGGCGGGCCGCATCGCCGAGGGCATCATCGACGCCGCCACGTACTTCCAGGGCCGGCTTCCCGAGGCCTTCGGCGGCTTCGACCGGCACACCACGCGGTACCCGGTCCGGTATCCCACCGCCGGCAGCCCGCAGGCATGGTCCAGCGGAGCGTCCCTGCTGCTCATCCGGACCATGCTCGGCATCGAACCGCACGAGGACCACCTCGCCGTGGACCCGGCGCTGCCTCCCGGCTTCGCCCGGCTCGCGCTGCTGGACATCCCGGGTCGCTGGGGCAAGGTCGACGCGTTCGCCCGCCAGCGCTTCGACCGGCCGCGCGCCGGGGGCAGCGGGTCCGAACCGCGGTTCTCCTGAGACGCCCGCCGAGCCCGCGCCGTCGGGTCGGGGCCCTCCGCGTTGCCCGACCCGCCGGTCACAGCGCCGCCGCGCGGATCGCCGCCAGGACGCGGCGTTGGAAGGCCCGCGACTCCGGGCCGCCCGGCGGGGGCCCGCCGGCCCGCGCCGCGATCGACCGTTCGATCAGACCGGCGGCCCCGCCGCCGATCGGGTCGGCAGCCGCGCCGCCGTCGGCCGCGTCGGCCGGCCAGCCGTCGGCGAGAAGGCGGCGGCCGGCGTCGGCCTTCGACAGCCAGACGCCGTGGCGGACCCTGACCAGGGACCGGCAGGCGCCGAGCACCGCGTCCTCGGCCCCCGGGGCGGGGCCGTCGCCGGACGGGGTCGGCAGGGCCAGCCACCAGCGCAGCGCGTCGGTCAGCAGGCGGCGCAGGTCGGCGGGGGAGAGGTCGGCGAAGGCCTCGGCGGCCGGCGGCCCGAGCAGGGCGTACCCGCACTGGTGCAGGATGCTGCGGTCCAGTCCGTACCAGAAGAGGCCGTCCTCGGCGGGCCGGTCGGCGGCGGCCCACGTCGCCCGGAACGGCATCCGCGCCCCCGTGTTCAGCTCGACCTCGAACCCGGGTTCCGGGGTGCCGGAGCGGGCGACGGCCCGGCGGTAGACGACCAGCTCCAGCCCGCGCGCGGGGCAGGGCAGCGCCTCGTGCCGCAGCCGCGCCACCAGCTCCCGTCTGCCGGTGAGGCCGAGGGCGTCGGCGCAGACCAGCGCGACGTCGACGTCGCTGCGCCCCGGCTGGTACGCCCCCAGCCCGACCGAGCCGGCCGCGTACGCCCCGACCAGGCCGTCGCCGAGGACGTCGCGGGCGGCGGCGACCAGGTCGGCGAGGTAGCGGCGCAGGGGCGGGTCGAGGTCGGTCATCGCGCCCGGCCCGGGCGGAGCGCGGCCCGGCCGACGCGCTGGCGCGGTCGCGGGAGGTGTCGCGGAACCATCCGGCGACCCTAGCCCGCCCGCCGCCCGCCGCCCGCCGCCCGCCGCCCGCCGCCCGGCGAACCGGGTGGCCGCCCGCCCGGCGGCTGCCCCCCCGGGGCCCTCCGGCCGGTCCCCGGAGGAACTGTTTGCGCAGTTCCGGCCCCTGCGGCCCGACAGCACGTCTAATTTGGAGACATCGGCGACTTGTGGTGTTCCGGTGGCGGCCGGGTGGTTCGCGGTGCACAGTGATCCCATGAGCGACAGCGGAAACGGTGGGCACTTCTACTGGTGCACCCGCCACCACCGGGTCGAGACCGATGCCGACGTGTGCCCCGCTCGGCACGTTCTCGGGCCGTACGCCTCGGCCGCCGACGCGGAGAACGCCCTGCAACAGGTGCGGGAGCGCAACGAAGCGTGGGAGGCCGAGGACGCCCGCTGGGCCGGGGAGGGCCGATAGTCGGCGCGGGACGGCCCGCGCCGAAGTACTCCGTGCTCCGCGAGGGCGAGAGCACGTCCCCAGGAAGGGAACCGAGATGGCCGAAGCACAGCAGGCCACCACCCGCCCGGCCGCCAGACGCACGACCGCCCGGAAGGCCGCCGCGGCGGAGCGGACCGCGGGTACGACAGGGACCACGCGCCCGTCCGCCACCGCGACGGCGGCGAAGCGCGCGCCGGCCACGAAGGCGGCGGGCGGTGCCGGACGGACCCCGGCGAAGACCACCGCCACCAGGGCTCCGGCGAAGAAGGCCCCCGCGAAGAAGGCCCCCGCGAAGAAGGCCGCGACCAAGGCCGCCACCGCGGCCAGGAAGACGGCCGCCGCGGCGAAGAAGACGACCGCCGACGCGGCGAAGAAGGCCCCCGCGGCAGCCAAGCGGACGACGGCGGCGGCCAAGAGCACGGCGCCGAAGAAGACCACCTCGGCGAAGACGCCCGCCCGGCAGGCGGCGACGAAGGCCACCACCGCCGCGAAGAAGACCACCGCCCCGGCGAAGAAGAGCACCGCGGCGGCGAAGAAGGCTCCCGCCAGGGGCACCACCGCCGTCCGTAAGGTCGCCTCGGCGGCGAAGAAGACCACCACGACGGCGGCCAGGAAGACCACGACGGCGGCGAAGGCACCGGCGAAGAAGGCCACCGCCACGAAGACGACGCCGGCCAGGAAGACGGCCGCCACCCGCCCCGCCGGCGGGGCCCGGACGGCCGCCGCGAAGAAGGCCCCGGCCAGGAAGGCCACCGCGACGTCCTCGGCCACCACCCGCAAGGCCGCCGCGAAGAAGGCCCCGGCGAAGAAGACGACCGCCGCCGAGGCGCCGGCCAGGAAGGTCACCGCCCGCAAGGCGCCCGCCGCCCGCACGACCGCCGCGCGGGCCACCGCTCCCCGGGGCGTACGGGCGAGCGCACGCAGGGCGACCGGCTGAGCGCGGCGCGCTGAACGGCCCTCGCCGGGAAGCGGATCATCCGCCACACTGTCAGGATTGATCCCGTGGTGATCCGACGCGTACTCGCACCCCGCATCGACTTCGGCGCGCTGCGCCGCGAACTGGGGCTGCCCGAGGAGTTCCCGGCGGCGGCGCAACGCGAGGCCGACGCCGCGGCGGCCACGCCGCCCCGGCCGGCCAACGACCGCACCGACGTCCCGTTCGTCACCGTCGACCCGGCCGGCTCGCGCGACCTAGACCAGGCGATGCACCTCGCGCGCCGCGCCGGCGGCGGCTACCGGGTGTCGTACGCGATCGCCGACGTCGCCGCGCACGTCCGCCCCGGCGGGGCGCTGGAGGAGGAGACCTGGCGGCGCGGGCAGACCGTCTACCTGCCCGACGGCACCGTCCCGCTGCACCCCGCGACGCTCAGCGAGGGCGCGGCCAGCCTCCTGCCGGACGTGGACCGGGCAGCCGTGCTGTGGACGATCGACCTGGACCCCGACGGCGCCACCGTGGCGGTCGCGCTGCAACGCGCGCTGGTGCGCAGCCGGGCCAAGCTCGACTACGTCGGCGTGCAGGCGGCCGCCGACGCCGGCCGGCTGCCCGACCCGATCGCCCTGTTGCCCGAGATCGGGGCGCTGCTCACCGCCCGGGGCCTGCGCCGGGGAGCGATCAACCTGCCGCTGCCGGAGCAGGACGTGGAGGCCGACGGCGACGGCTGGCGGCTGGTGCTGCGCGGGCCGGTGGCGATGGAGGAGCACAACGCCCAGATCTCCCTGCTGACCGGAATGGCCGCCGCCGACATCATGCTGGGCGGGCGGGTCGGCCTGCTGCGCACGATGCCGGCGCCGAAGCCGGAGGCGGTGGAGCGGCTGCGCGCCGCCGCCGCGCCGCTGGGCGTGCACTGGCCGGACGGTGCCGGCCCCGGCGAGGTGATCGCCGGGCTGGACCCGTCGCGGCCCCGGGCGGCGGCCTTCGTCGACCAGGCCGCCGAGCTGATGCGCGGCGCCGCGTACACGGCCTTCGACGGCACGCCGCCGGAGCTGCGGGAGCACGGCGGGGTCGCGGCCGCGTACGCCCATGTCACCGCGCCGTTGCGGCGACTGGCCGACCGCTACGCCACGGAGGTCTGCCTGGCCCTGCACGAGGGGCGAGCGGTGCCCGACTGGGCCCGCGGGGCGCTGCCCCGGCTGCCGGAGGTGATGGCCAGCACCGACCGGGCCGCCTCGGCGGCCACCCGGGGCGCGATCGAGCTGGCCGAGGCGGTGCTGCTCCAGCACCGGGTGGGGGAGACCTTCGACGCGGCGGTGCTGGACGTCGACGCGCCCCCGGACGGCAAGGCCCGCCCGGGGCGCCGGCCCGGCGGCACCGTGGCGCTGGACGACCCGCCGGTACGCGCCCGCTGCCTCGGCGAGCTGCCGCTCGGCGAGCGGGTCCGGGTACGCCTGGTCACCGCCGACCCGGCCGCCCGCGCGGTCGCCTTCGAGCTGGCCTGACCCGCCGGGCCCCGCCGCGCTCCCGCCCGGCGGGCCGGCCGACGACGTGCGCAGCGGGCATTGTCACAGCGTCCGGCGCTGCTGCGGGCGCCGAAGGTTTGCGAGGATGGCGGCATGGCTTACGACGCGAGCACGCTGCCCGACGTGTCCGGGCTGACCGTCGGCATCATCGGCGGCACCGGCGACCAGGGGAGGGGCCTCGCCTACCGGTTCGCCCGGGCCGGCCAGAGGGTGCTGATCGGGTCCCGCACCGCGGAACGGGCCGCGCGCTCCGCCGAGGAGATCGCGGCGCTGCCCGGCGTGCCCGCCGGGGGCCTCCTCTCCGGGGCCGGCAACGAGGAGGTGGCGCGCCGCAGCGACGTGGTCGTCATCGCGGTGCCGTGGGACGGGCACGCCGCCACCGTCGCGGCGCTCGCCGAGCCGCTCGCCGGCAAGATCGTCGTCGACTGCGTCAACCCGCTCGGCTTCGACAAGCAGGGCCCGTACGCGCTGACGGTGGCGGAGGGCAGCGCCGTCCAGCAGGCTGCCGGGCTGCTGCCCGACTCCCGGGTCTGCGCCGCGTTCAACCACGTCAGCGCCCCGCTGCTGGCCGACCCCGAGGTCGACCGGATCGACCTCGACGTGCTGATCTGCACCGAGGACCGGGAGCTGGCGGGTGTGGTCGCCGCGCTCGCCGCCCGGATCCCCGGCATGCGCGGCATCTACGCCGGCCGGCTGCGCAACGCCCACCAGATCGAGGCGTTCACCGCCAACCTCATCGCCATCAACAAGCGCTACAAGGCGCACGCCGGCATCCGCGTCACCGACCTCTGAACGCGGCCCGCTCCGATCGCCGGCCAGGGCGGCGTCGCCGAGCGCCGCGACGGGGGTCCTGTCGTACCCCGCGGGCAGCATCGGGGCATGACATGGCAGCTCACGATCGACTGCGGGGAGCCGGGGCGGCTGGTGGCGTTCTGGGCCGAGGCGCTCGGCTACCGTCCCCAGCCTCCGCCGGACGGGCACCCGACCTGGCGCGACTGGTACCTGGCCTGCGGCATCCCACCGGAGGAACTCGGCGAGGGCGACTGCCTCGACCGGCTGGAGGATCCGACCGGGGCCGGGCCGCGAATCTGGTTCCAGCCGGTGCCGGAAGCGAAGTCGATCAAGAATCGGCTGCACCTCGACCTGACGGTGGGCGGCGGCCGGTCGGTGCCGCTGCCGGAGCGCCGCCTGCGGGTGGACGTGGAGGCGGCCCGGTTGACAGGGCTGGGGGCGCGGGTGCTCGGCTCGATGGACGTCCCGGAGAACGGCCACTACTCGGTGCAGCTCGCCGACCCGGAGGGCAACGAGTTCTGCGTGGTGTGACGGGGGCGGGGCGGCCGGCCCGGCCGCCCCGCCCCCGCGCAGGCGATCAGAAGGTGTGCTCCGCGGCGGGGAACCCGCCGTCCCGGACCTCGTCGGCGAACCGCCGGGTCGCGTCGGTCAGCGCCCCCGCCAGGTCGGCGTAGCGCTTCACGAAGCGCGGCGCGCGGCCGGTGCGCAGGCCGGCCATGTCCTGCCAGACCAGCACCTGGGCGTCGGTGTCCGGGCCGGCGCCGATGCCGACCGTCGGGATCGGCAGCTCCGCCGTGATCCGCTTGGCCACCTCACCGGGCACCATCTCCAGCACCACCGCGAACGCGCCCGCCTCGGCGACGGCACGGGCGTCGGCGAGCACGTCGTCGGCCGCGTCGCCACGGCCCTGGACCCGGTAGCCGCCGATGGCGTGTTCGCTCTGCGGAGTGAAGCCGACGTGCGCCATGACCGGGATGCCGGCACCGGTGATGGCGGCGATCTGCGCCGCGCAGCGCCGGCCGCCCTCCAGCTTCACCGCGTGGCAGCCGCCCTCCTTCATGAACCGCACGGCCGTGCGCAGTGCCTGCGTCGGGCCCTCCTCGTAGGAGCCGAACGGCAGGTCGCCGACGACCAGCGCCTGCCTGGTGGCCCGCACCACCGCGCGGACCAGCGGGAGCAGTTCCTCGGCGGTCACCGGCACCGTCGTGTCGTAGCCGAAGACGTTGTTCGCGGCCGAGTCCCCGACCAGCAGCACCGGGATGCCGGCCTGGTCGAAGATCGAGGCGGTGTACTGGTCGTACGAGGTGAGCATCGGCCAGCGCTCGCCGCGTTCCTTGGCGGCGATCAGGTCGCGGGTGCGGACCCGCCGGGTGGCCGGGCCGCCGTAGAGGGCGGTCACCTCGGACGGGGTGGACTCCACCATGACTCTCTCCTTCCTCGAGGCCGCGTACGCGGTCCCCGGGTCCCCGCGATCGTCGCACCCGCCGAGCCGGCGGCGGCAGAGCGCAGTGGAGGATGTCACTCCCGGGCCGGCGCCGACCCGGGAACCGACCCGGTTCAGCCGTCCTCGCGCCACCGGTTGGTGATCGGCAGCCGCCGGTCGCGTCCGAACGCCTTCATCGAGATCTTCGTTCCCGGCGCGGACTGGCGGCGCTTGTACTCGGCGGTATCCACCATCCGCAGCACCCGGTCGACGACGGCCGGGTCGTGGCCGGACTCGACGAGCCCGTCGCGGCCCAGGTCGCCGTCGACGTAGCCGATCAGGATCGGGTCGAGCACGTCGTAGTCGGGCAGCGTGTCGCTGTCCAGCTGGCCCGGGCTCAGCTCGGCGCTCGGCGGCTTGCCGATCGAGTTCTCCGGGATCGGCGGGGTTCCGCCGCGGCGGGCGGCGTCGGCGTTGCGCCACTTCGCCAGCCGCCAGATCAGCGTCTTCCAGACGTCCTTGACGGGGTTGAAGCCGCCGACCGAGTCGCCGTAGAGGGTGGAGTAGCCGACCGCCAGCTCGCTCTTGTTGCCGGTGGTCAGCACCAGGTGGCCCTCCTGGTTCGACAGCGCCATCAGGATCACCCCGCGCACCCGGGCCTGGAGGTTCTCCACCGAGACCCCGGAGAGCGACATGTTCGCCAGGAAGGTGTCCACCATCGGCTGGATCGGCTCGACCCGGTAGTCCAGCCCGGTCCGCTTCGCCAGGTCGGCCGCGTCCTCCCGGCTGTGCTCCGAGGAGTGCTGGCTGGGCAGGGAGACGCCGACCACCCGGTCGGGCCCGAGCGCGTCGACGGCCAGCGCGGCCACCACCGCCGAGTCGATCCCGCCGGAGAGGCCGAGCACCACCGAGGGGAACCGGTTCTTGTCGACGTAGTCGCGCAGGCCCAGCACGAGCGCCTGCCACACCTCGGCCTCGTCCGCCACCGGGTCGATCGTCCCGCCGGTGGCGGCGGGGCCGGTGGGTGCGGGCGGGATGTCGCCGGCCTCGGCGCGGACGACCCGCATCCCGTCCGCCAGTACCTGGCCGGGCTCGGCCGGCTCCCCGGCCGCCGGCAGCTCCACGTCGTGCACGAGCAGGTGCTCGACGAACTGGGGGGCCCGGGCGAGCAGGGTGCCGTCGGCGCCGACGATCATCGAGTCGCCCTCGAAGACCAGCTCGTCCTGGCCGCCGACCATGTTGACGTACGCGACGGTCGCCCCGGCCTCGGCGGCCCGGCGGCGGACCAGCGGCATCCGGACGTCGTCCTTGTTCAGCTCGTACGGCGAGCCGTTGACGTTCAGGACCAGGCCGACCCCGGCCTGGCCGGCGGCGGCGAACGGGCCGCCCGCCTGCCAGAGGTCCTCGCAGATGGTCAGGGCGACGTCCACCCCGCCGACGCGGACGACGGTCAGCGAGTCGCCGGGAACGAAGTAGCGGTCCTCGTCGAAGACGCCGTAGTTGGGCAGGTGGTGCTTGAAGTAGGTGGCGACGATCCCGCCCTCGTGCAGCAGGGCCGCCGCGTTGCGGGCGCCGCGGCCGGGCTGGGCGTCGTCGCTGACCTGCGGCGGGCCGTCGGCGTCCAGGTAGCCGACGAGCACCGGCAGCCCGCCCAGCCCGTCGGCGGCGAGGTCGGCGGCGAGGCGTCGCAGGGCGTCCTTCGACGCCGCGACGAAGGACCGGCGGAAGACCAGGTCCTCGACCGGGTAGCCGGTGAGCACCATCTCCGGGAACGCGACGATCTGGGCGCCGGCGTCGGCGGCCCGGCGGGTCCAGTCACGGACCAGGCCGGCGTTGCCGGCGAGGTCGCCGACGGTCGGGTTGACCTGGCACAGGGCGAGACGCAGGGTGGGCATGTCCCTCATCTTGCCCCAGCCGCTCCGACCCGACACGGCGGGCGGCACGCGACCGCGTCCGGCGCGGCGGCACGCGGGTGGGCGACCCACCGGGGCGGTCGCGCCGCCACCCGGCACGGGCGGCGGGACAGGGCGGGCCGACCGGCGGGCGGTCGCGTAACGTCGGCGTAACGAGGCCGGTGGAGACTGGTCGGTCAGGCCGGGTCGACCCCGGTCGAAGGCGGACGAGAGTGTCGCGAGGGGTGGAAGTGGACCGTCAGCAGGAGTTCGTCCTCCGTACGCTGGAAGAGCGGGACATCCGGTTCGTCCGGCTGTGGTTCACCGACGTGCTGGGCACGCTCAAGAGCGTGTCGGTGGCCCCCGCCGAGCTGGAGGCCGCCTTCGAGGAGGGCATCGGGTTCGACGGCTCGGCGATCGAGGGCTTCGCCCGCGTCTTCGAGTCCGACATGGTCGCCATGCCCGACCCGACCACCTTCCAGGTCTTCCCGTTCGAGGGCGGGGTCAGCGGCGAGAGCGCCCGGATGTTCTGCGACATCCTGCTCCCCGACGGCGGCCCGTCCTGGGCCGATCCGCGGCACGTGCTGCGCCGGGCGCTCTCCAGGGCGGCCGAGAAGGGCTTCACCTTCTACACCCACCCCGAGATCGAGTTCTTCCTGCTGGAGAACGGCCCGCTGGACGGCTCGGTGCCGATCCCGGTCGACTCCGGCGGCTACTTCGAGCACACCACCCACGCGGTGGCCCGCGACTTCCGCCGCCAGGCCGTGCTGGCGCTGGAGCGCATCGGCATCTCGGTGGAGTTCAGCCACCACGAGGTGGCACCCGGCCAGCAGGAGATCGACCTGCGGTACGCCGACGCGCTCACCACCGCCGACAACATCATGACCTTCCGGCACGTGGTCAAGGAGGTGGCGCTCTCCACCGGCGTGCAGGCCACCTTCATGCCGAAGCCGTTCACCGACCAGCCCGGCAGCGGCATGCACACCCACCTGTCGCTCTTCGAGGGGGAGCGCAACGCGTTCCACGACGCCGGCGACCCGATGAAGCTGTCCAAGGTGGCGCGGGCGTTCATCGCGGGGCTGCTGGTGCACGCGCGGGAGTACACGGCCGTCACCAACCAGTGGGTCAACTCCTACAAGCGGCTCTTCCCGCAGGCGCTGCCGGACCGGGTCACCGAGAGCCCCGCGTACGTCTGCTGGGGTCACCTGAACCGGTCCGCGCTGGTCCGGGTCCCGGCCTACGGCAAGCCGAACTCGGCGCGGGTGGAGGTCCGCTCGCCGGACTCGGCGGCCAACCCCTACCTCGCCTTCGCGGTGCTGCTCGGCGCCGGGATGAAGGGCATCGAGGAGGGCTACGAGCTACCGCCGGGCGCCGAGGACGACGTCTGGTCGCTGACCAGCGCGGAGCGGCGGGCGATGGGCTACGAGCCGCTGCCGGAGAACCTGGCCGAGGCGATCGACGTGATGGCCGGCTCCGAGCTGGTCGCCGAGGTGCTCGGCGAGCACGTCTTCGACTTCTTCCTGCGCAACAAGCGGGCCGAGTGGGAGCAGTACCGCCGCGAGGTCACCCCCTACGAGCGGCAGCGCTACCTGTCGCTGTAGGGCGGGCTGCCGCCGGTGGCGCGGTGCCGCTATCGTCTCGATCACCGCGTCGGCACCCTCGTCGGCACAAACAATCGGGAGGCAGTCGGTGCTGGAGGACCTGCTCAACGGAGCCTGGCAGAGCGTGGTTTTCGGGGCCGTCGGGGTGGCCCTGATGGCGGCCGGGTTCGTGCTGGTCGACGTGCTCACTCCCGGGCGGCTGCGCGAGCTGATCTGGGTACGGCGCAACGGCAACGCCGCGCTGCTGCTCGCGGCCAACCAGCTCGGCATCGCCGGGATCGTGTTCACCGCGATCCTGACCAGCTACAGCGACTTCGCCAGAGGGCTGGCCTCCACGGTCATCTTCGGCCTGGTCGGGCTGGCCATCATGGCGCTGGCGTTCGTCGTGCTGGACCTGCTCACCCCGGGCAAGCTCGGCGAGATCATCTGCTCGGACGAGCCGCACCCGGCGGCCCGGGTCAGCGCCGCCACCCACTTCGGCGCCGCGCTCATCGTCTGCGCCTGCATCGCCTGAGCTGTCGCGTCACGGCCCCGTCGTAGGTCGCGGGGGCGAACCGGACCGTGTCCACGCCCTGGTCGAGCGGCTGCGCGCCGCGTCGCCACGGCCGCGCGGCGCCCGCTGGCCCGTCGAGAGGCCGGGCTGGACGGCAGCCGTGGAGGCCCTGTCAGCGAGCTGCCGGCCCGGCCACCCGACCGGACAAACGGGTTGCACCGGCGCACGCGGGCGGCGAGGGTGGGCGATCGGCGCGGCCACCCGGCCGGGCGGGACAGGCGACGGAAGGTGACCCTCTTGACGACGTCCGCGAAGATCCGCGAGATCCCGCTGACCGGGCCGGGCGCCGGCCCGTACGGCATCACGGTCGGCCCCGACGGAGCGCTCTGGCTGACGCTGGTGCACGCCGGCGAGATCGCCCGGGTGGGCGCGGACGGCGAGCCGCGCACCTGGCCGGTGGCGGCCGACAGCCGCCCGCTGATCATCACGCCCGGCCCCGACGGCGCGCTCTGGTTCACCCGCTCCGGCGACGACCGGATCGGCCGGATCACCACCGACGGCGAGCAGAGCGCCGTCGCGCTCCCGGCGGGCAGCGGCCCCTGCGGCATCGCCGCCGGTCCCGACGGCGCCCTCTGGTACGCGGCGATGGGCGCCGACGCGATCGGCCGCGTCGGCACCGGCGGCGACGTCACCGAGTTCCCGCTGCCGGTGAGCGGCGGCTTCGCCTCGATGGTCGCCGCCGGCCCGGACGAGGCCGTCTGGTTCACGCTCAACCGGGCGAACGCGGTGGGCCGGATCGGCATGGACGGCGGGGTGACCCTGCACGAGCTGCCGACCGAGGGGGCCGCGCCGGTCGGCATCACCGCCGGCGTCGACGGCGCGCTCTGGTTCGTCGAGATCGCAGCCGGCCAGCTCGGCCGGATCACCCCGGAGGGGCGGATCACCGAGTATCCGCTGCCGGACCGCTCCGCCCGGCCGCACGCGGTCGTCGCCGACCCGGCCGGCGGCTGCTGGTACACCGAGTGGGGCGGCAACCGGATCGGGCACGCGGCCCCGGACGGCACCATCGACACCCACGACCTGCCGACGCCGGCCTCCGAGCCGCACGGCCTCACGGTGGCCCGGGACGGCACGGTCTGGGCCGCCCTGGAGACGGGCGCCCTGGCCCGGCTGACCCCCTGAACCACCCGCCGGCCGGGTGGCCGCACCGCCCGTCGCCGGTCCCGCCGCTTCCGTCGCGTCCCGCCGCTTCCGTCGCGTCGCGGGCGGGGCGGGCGGGTCAGCGGACGGCGGGGGCGACCGTGAGGGTACCGGCCTCCGCGTCCAGGACGGCCTCGGTGCCGACGGGGACGGTGAGCTGGCCGGGGCCGTGGCCGACCGGGAGGCCGCCGAGGACGGGGACGCCGAGGTCGCCGAGGCGCTCGGAGAGCACGTCGGCCACGCCGACCGACCAGCCGTCCGCGCAGCCGGTGAACTGTCCGACCGCCACCCCCGCCAGCCCCTCCAGGGCCCGGGCGCGGCGGAGCTGGGTGAGCATCCGGTCCACCTTGTAGGGCGGCTCCTGGACGTCCTCGACGAGCAGGACCGCCCCCGTCAGGTCCGGCATGTCCGGGGTGCCGAGCGACGCCGCCACCAGGCAGAGGTTGCCGCCCAGCAGCGGACCGGTGGCCTGCCCCGGCACGCGTACTCCGAAGGTCTCCTCCTCGGCGACGGCGGCCACCGTCACCGGCTCGGTGGTGGTCAGGGCGGCGTGTAGCGACTCGGCGGAGCGCAGTGGCGTGCGCTCGTCGCGCCAGGCCGCCCCGGGGCCGTGCACGCCGGCCAGCCGGGCGCCGCGCCAGAGCGCGAACTGCAACGCGGTGATGTCGGAGAAGCCGGCGACGACCTTCGGGTCCCGGCGTACGGCGGCCATGTCGATGGCGTCGACGATCCGCTGCGCACCGTAGCCGCCCCGGGTGCAGATCACGCCGCGCACCTCGGGGTCGGCGAACGCCGTGTTCAGGTCGGCGGCCCGCAGCTCGTCCGCGCCGGCCAGGTAGCCCTGCCGGGCGTACGCGTTCGGCGCCAGCACCGGCCGCAGCCCCCAGCCGGTGAGCAGCTCGACGCCCCGGGCCACCCGCTCCGGCCGGGTCGGCCCGGACGGCGACACCAGCATCACCGTGTCGCCGGGGCGCAGCGCGGGCGGTCGTACGACGTCGGCGGGTGTGGGTGCGGTGCGGTCGGCCACAGCGGCAGAGCCTAGTCGCGGCCGGTCGCGGCCCACCTACCGGTCGTCCCACGGGGCCGCCGCCGCGCCGGTGGAGACGGTCCGGGGGCACCGGCTAGCCTCGACGTCGTGGCTACCGCTCTGGTGATCGAGAACGACCCGACCGACGACGCCCGCCGGCTGGGCGAGTGGCTGACCGAGGCCGGCCTCGACCTGTGGGTGGTGCGCCCGCACGCCGGCGACGAGCTCCCCGCCGACCTGGCGGGCTGCTCCGCGCTGGTGGTGCTCGGCGGCGGGCTGCCGCCGTACCCGCTGCCGGACGGGTCGTTCGCCGCGCCCTGGCTCCCGGCGCTGGAGGGGCTGCTGCGCAAGGCCGTCCGGCACCGGGTGCCCACCCTCGGCATCTGCCTCGGCGCCCAGCTGCTGGCCACCGCGCACGCCGGCGAGGTCCGGCGCAGCGCCGCCGGGCCGGAGGTCGGTCCCGCCGTGGTCGGCAAGCGGGACGCCGCCGCCGACGACCCGCTCTTCCGCTACGTTCCGCTGATCCCCGACGTGTTCCAGTGGCACTCCGACGAGATCACCGAGCTGCCCCGCGGCGCCACGCTGCTGGCCGCCTCCACCCGCTACCCCCACCAGGCGTTCCGCCTCGGCGATCGGGCCTGGGGCCTGCAGTTCCACATCGAGTGCGACACCGCGATGATCGCCGACTGGGCCGCCGACTCGACGCTGGTCGCCGAGCTGGGCTACGACCCGGAGCTGGTGGTGGCGGCCTGCCACGAGGTGATGGCCGACGTGGAGGAGGTCTGGCAGCCGTTCGCCGCCCGGTTCGCCGCGCTGGCCCTCGGCGAGCTCGACGACGCGGAGCCCCGTCGCAGCCTGCCCCTGCTCGGGCAGTGATGAGCCGGCCGGCCCGGGCCGCGGGACGCCTCGCCCGCTTCGGCTTCGGCACGGACGGCGGCGACGGGGCCGCCCGCGCCGCCGACCTGCTCGGCCCGGCCGGGCTCGGGCTGTGGCGGCCGGAGGCGCAGGAGCCGACCGACGAGCGTGCGGCGGAGCTGCTCGCCGCGCTCTCCCGGGCCGCCGACCCGGATCTGGCGCTGCGCCAGCTGCACCGCATCGTCGAGGCCGAGACCCGGGCCGCCGCGAGCGGTCCCGCCGCGGGCCGCCGCGCGTCCGCCACTGGCGAGGGCGGCACCGACCGCCCGGCCGCCGAGCCCGGCCCCGCCACCGGGGCGCGCGCGGGCTCGGCGCTGCTGGCCGCGCTCGCCGACGACCCGGGGCTGCGCCGCCGGTTGTTCGCCGTCCTCGGCGCCTCCGCCGCGCTCGGCGACCACCTGGTCGCCAACCCCGACCAGTGGTCGGGGCTGCGCACCGCCCCGGACGGGCTGGCGCCGACCGCCGAGGGGCGGCTCGACCTCGTCGGCGACGGGCCGCCGGTAGCGGTGCTGCGCAGGGCGTACCGGCTGGCGCTGCTGGGCATCGCGGCGGCCGACCTGACCGGCGGCCGGGGCCTGGAGCAGACCATGGCCGCGCTCTCCGCGCTGGCCGACGCGACCCTGGCGGCGGCGTACGACATAGCGGTCGGCGAGCTGCCCGAGGGCACCGCCCGGCCCCGGCTCGCGGTCGTGGCGATGGGCAAGTGCGGCGGCGACGAGCTGAACTACGTCTCCGACGTCGACGTGATCTTCGTGGCCGCCGAGGACGACGACCTCGCCGCGGCCACCACCGTCGCCACCCGGCTGATCCACGTCTGCGGGCTCGTCGCCTGGCCGGTCGACGCCGCCCTGCGCCCCGAGGGCAGCCGGGGCCCGCTGGTGCGGACGCTGGCCAGCCACCTCGCCTACTACCGGCGCTGGGCGCGCACGTGGGAGTTCCAGGCGCTGCTCAAGGCCCGGCCCGCGGCCGGCGACCTGGCGCTGGGCCGGGAGTGGGTCGAGCAGCTCGCCCCGCTGGTGTGGCGGGCCGCCGAGCGGCCGGAGGCCGTCGAGGACGTCCGCGCCATGCGGCGCAGGATCATCGACAACGTCCCGCCCAAGGAGCTGGAGCGCGAGATCAAGCGCGGCCCGGGTGGGCTGCGCGACATCGAGTTCGCCGTGCAGCTGCTGCAACTGGTGCACGGCCGTGGCGACGAGACGCTGCGGGTGCCCGGCACCGTCCCGGCGCTGCGCGCGCTGGTCGCCGGCGGCTACGTCGGCCGGGCCGACGGCGAGGCGCTGCTGCGCGGCTACCGCTTCCTGCGCGCCGTCGAGCACCGCCTCCAGCTCCAGGGGCTGCGCCGCACCCACACCGTGCCGACCGAGCCGGCCGCGCTGCGCTGGCTGGCCGCCGCGCTGGGCCACACCGCCACGCCGGGCCGCAGCGCCGTCGAGGAGTTCCGCGCCGAGTGGGTCACCCACGCCACCGAGGTACGCCGGCTGCACGCCAAACTGCTCTACCGGCCGCTGCTGGAGTCGGTGGCCCGGGTGCCGGCCGACGGGCTGCGGCTGACCCCGGAGGCGGCCCGGCACCGGCTGGAGATCCTCGGCTTCGCCGACCCGGCCGGGGCGCTGCGTCACCTCCAGGCCCTCACCGGCGGGGTGAGCCGCACCGCCGCCATCCAGCGCACGCTGCTGCCGGTGCTGCTCAGCGAGTTCGCCGACGCCCCCGAGCCGGACCGGGGCCTGCTCAACTACCGGCAGGTCTCCGACAAGCTCGGCAGTACCCCCTGGTACCTGCGGCTGCTGCGCGACTCCGGGCCCGTGGCGCGCCGGCTGGCCCGGGTGCTCTCCTCCTCCCGGTACGCCGCGGACCTGCTGGCCCGTGAGCCGGAGGCGCTGCGGCTGCTGGCGGAGGAGAGCGAGCTGACGCCCCGGCCGAGGGAGACCATCTGCCAGGGCTTCGCCGCCGCGTCGGCCCGGCACGCCGACCCCGTCGAGGCCACCCGGGCGATCCGCGCGCTGCGGCGCCGGGAACTGGTCCGGATCGCCTGCGCCGACCTGCTGAGCCGGGCCGGCTCGCTGGCCCCGTCGCCGCCCCGGCCCGCCGGGGGGCGCACGGCGCCCGGCCTCGCCGACGTGACCGCCGTCGGCGAGGCCCTGGCCGCCGTCACCGACGCCACCCTGGCCGCCGCGCTGCGTGCCGTCCGGGCGGCCCAGCCGTCGCTGCCCGGCCTGCGCTTCGCCGTGCTCGGCATGGGCCGCCTCGGTGGCTACGAGTCGAACTACCTCTCCGACGCCGACGTGCTCTTCGTCTACGACGCGCCGGCCGGCGCGGGCGACGGCGCGGCCGGCGCCGCCGCCCACGCGATCGCCGAGGAGCTGCGCCGGCTGCTCGGCATGCCGGCGCCCGATCCGCCGCTCGGCGTCGACGCCGACCTGCGCCCGGAGGGCCGGCAGGGCCCGCTGGTGCGCAGCCTCGCCGCGTACGCGCAGTACTACGCCCGCTGGTCCAGGGTGTGGGAGGCACAGGCACTGCTGCGCGCCCGGTTCGTCTGCGGCGACGCGGACCTCGGCGCCGAGTTCGAGGCGCTGGTCGAACCGGTCCGCCATCCGGCCGACGGGCTGACCCGCGAGCAGGTGGTGGAGATCCGCCGGATCAAGGCGCGGGTGGAGCACGAGCGGCTGCCCCGGGGCGCCGACCCGGCCACCCACACCAAGCTCGGGCGGGGCGGCCTCGCCGACGTCGAGTGGGCGGTGCAGCTGCTCCAGCTGCGGCACGCGGGCACGGTCCCGGCGCTGCGCGGCACGCGTACGCTCGAGGCCCTCGCGGCGGCCCGGGACGCGGGCCTGGTCGATCCGACGGACGCCGCCGAGATGACGGCCGGCTGGACGCTGGCCGCGCAGGTCCGCAACGCGTTGATGCTGGTCCGTGGCCGGGCGGGCGACCAGCTGCCCCGGCACGGCGTCGAGCTGGCGGGGGTGGTCCGGCTGCTCGGCCGGGACGATCCCGGCGAGTTCCTCGACGAGTACCTGCGCACCGGACGCCGGTCCCGGGCGGCGATGGAACGGGTGCTCGACTCCTGACCCGCCCGGGCGCCGGGACTACCGCGTGCGGCGCACCAGCACCACGTTGTCGACCAGGGTCCCGATCTCGCCGTCCGGGCCGGTGGCCTGGCGGCGCGGGGTGTCGAGCCGCTCGGTGTGCCACCGGTCGGGGTCGAGGTCGAGCGCGGCGAAGGTCTCCCGCACGGTGGGGAAGTGCGCGTGGGCGTGGTTGGCGCGTCCCCACGGCGGGGCCTCGCCGTGTTCGACCACGAGCAGCCGGCCGCCGGGCGCCACGGCGCGGGCCGCCGACCGCAGCAGCTCCCCCCGGGGGAACTCCAGCGGCGACTGGAGGAACTGCGCGGAGACCAGGTCGAACTCGCCCGGCGGGAACGTCCGGGTGAGGTCGTGCCGGTGGAACTCGATGCGGGAGGCGACCCCGGCGGCGGAGGCCTCCTCGGCCGCGCGCGCGAGGGCGGTCTCGGCGACGTCGACCGCGGTCACCCGCCAGCCCCGACCGGCCAGCCAGATCGCGTCGCCGCCCTCCCCGCAGCCCAGATCCAGCACGGTGCCGGCCGGCAGCGGCGTGGCGACGTCCACCAGGACGGGGTTCGGCCGACCGCTCCAGACCCGCTCGCGCCGCCCGTAGTGCTCCTCCCAGAACCGCGCGGTCTCCTCGTCGACGTCCGGGTGCCGCCGCTGGTCGCCGGCCGGCGGCGGCGTCGCGTGGCGGTGGTGCTCTTCCGGCCGGTGGTCGCCGGCCGTCGCGTCGTGGTGCTGCACGTCTCGTCCTCCTGGTGCGCTCTCCTCGGTGACCTGCCGCGTCGATCGTGCGCGCCGGTGGGCGCGGGACGCAAACAACCTTGCTGGTTCGGCAAAAAGTGCGGGCCGGTTCAGCTGCCGAGCCGGTACTGCCCGGCGCGCGGCACGGTCACCGCCGTCCAGTCGCCGTCGGCGGCCACCGTGGCCCCGCCCGACGCGGTCAGCCAGCGGCTGTGCCGCACCCGGAGCGGCACCGTGCCGGCGGCCGGCGCCCGGAAGGTCACCGACGCGCCGTCCTGCGCCACCAGCTCGGCCGGCGCGCCGACCAGCGGGGTCGGCGCGGTCACCGCCCAGACCCGCCAGTTCGGGCCGGACCAGACGGGCGTCAGGTACGCCAGCCCGCCCCGGACGAGCTCGGCCTCGGCCCGTCCCACCCAGGACAGCGGGGCGTCGGGCACCGCCACGAACTGCACCGCGTTGGCGTCGAGCCAGTCCCGGTAGCTCGCCGCGGTCAGCGGCACCCCGGTGCCGGCCGCCCCCGGCACGGTGGTGAAGAAGAGCGGGTTGCGGTCGATGTCGGCCTGCCGCAGCCAGCCGCGGGCCAGCGGCACCTCGCCCAGCCGCGCCGCCTCCCAGTAGTTGCGCGTCGGCGGGACCTCCACCCGGCCGGTGATCCGCTGCCCGGCGAGGAACTCCCGCAGCGGCGCGAAGTAGGCCGCCCGGTTGGTCGGGTCGTCGACGCTGCGCAGATCGGCCGGGGGAACCGGCGGCTGCCACCAGCACACCGCCGCCAGCAGCGCCGCCAGCGCCGCGCCGCCCCGGACCCGCGCCGCCCGCGCGCCACCGCCGCGCCCGTTCCCGGCGGGGGCCGGGTCGGGCCGGTCGCGTCGGGCCCACCACGCCGGCCGGGCCGGGGGGTGGGCGGCGGCGGCCAGCACGGGCAGGGCGAACGTGACGGCCAGCCGGGTGGCGTTCAGCCCGACCGGGGTGTGCACCAGCGCCGCCGCCAGCACCCCGGCCGCCGAGAGCAGCGCCCCCACCCGCACCGGCCGGTACCGCACCAGCGCGGCGACCAGCAGGCTGGTCACCACGGCGCGGACCGTGTCGGTGCGGCTGATGTTCATCCAGCCGCCGTCGCCGAAGAGCAGGGCGGTCAGCCCCAGCGGCAGCGCGGCGGCGACGCCGAGGGTCAGGCCTTCGGCGTACCGGCGGGTCGGCAGCAGCGCCGCGCCGGCCAGACCGACGAAGAGGCCGGCCACCGGGCTCGTCGCCGAGGCCAGCAGCGCCCCGGCCGCCGCCAGCCCGAGCCGTCGTCGCCCCGGCCGCGCGTGCGGGCCGGCGGGGGTGGCCGGGCCGGTGGTCAGGGCGAGCAGCGCGCCGAGGCCGAAGGCCACCCCGAGGCCGTACGTCACCCGGCCCGAGAACAGGTTGCCGGCGAGGGTGAGCACCCCGACGAGGCTGCCGAGCAGCGGGCGGGGCACCCCGGTGCGTACCAGCAGCGCCGCGAGGGCGGTGGCCGCCCCCGCCAGGGCCAGCGCGCCGGTGACCCGCACCCCGAGCAGCGCCATCACCGGCTGGGAGACGAGGCTGTAGCCGTACTGCTGCACGCCGCCGTACCAGCGCAGGTCCACCGGGGCGGCGCCGTGGGCGGCGAAGAAGTCGGCCCGCGCGACCTGTGCCGCGAGGTCGGAGCCGGTCGGCGGGAGCGCGAGCCAGAGCACCCCGAGGAGCGCGGCGCTACCGGCGGCCACCGCCACCACCCGACTGCGCCGCATGCCCACCTCCGTACCGCGACCACCGTACTGGCAGCATGTCCGGCGTGCCTCACCACCTCGCGCGCTGGATCGGCCTCGCCGGCTCGACGCTGCTCGCCGTGGCGGCGTTCCTCGGCGGAGCGCTGCCCGACGGCGACCTGCGCCCCACCCCGGTCAGCATCTGGCAGGGCCCGCACGGCCCGCTGGTCATCGCCGCCTGGGCGGTCGGCACGGGCCTGCTGGCGTACGCCTGGTGGGCGCTGCGTGACCGGGTGCCGTCGACCCGCTGGGCCCTGCTCACCGTCGGGCTCTGGCTGCTGCCGCTGCTCATCACGCCGCCGCTGGGCAGCCGGGACGTCTACGCGTACGCCTGCCAGGGGGCGAGCTACTCGGCCGGCATCAACCCGTACGAGCAGGGCGTGTCGGCGCTGCCGTGCCCGTGGCTGGACACCATCTCGTACATCTGGCGGGACACCTCGGCCCCGTACGGGCCGCTGTTCGTGCTGCTCGCCGGGGCGGTGGTCGAGGCGACCGGGTCGCTGGTCGGCAGCATCGTGCTGTTCCGGCTGCTCGCCGTGGTCGGGGTGGGGCTGACGGCGGCCACCCTGCCGGCGCTGGCCCGGCGCTGCGGCGTACCGGCCGGCCGGGCGGTCTGGCTGGCGCTGGGCTCGCCGCTGATCGGGGTGCACCTGGTCTCGGGGGCGCACAACGACGCGCTGATGGTGGGGCTGCTCGTGGCCGGGCTGGCCGTGGTGGTGTCCCGGCCGGGCCACCCCGGCCCGCTGCTCGGCGGGGGAGTGCTGCTCGGGCTGGCCGCCGCGGTCAAGGTGACCGCGTTCGTCGTGGTGCCGTTCGCCGCGCTCGCCGCGGTCGTCGGGGCGTACTCGATCAGGGCGCTGGTGCGCGACGGCGGGTGGGTGGTCGGCGGGGCGGTCGCCGCCGTGGTGGGCGCGACCCTCGCCACCGGCCTGGGCTTCGGCTGGGTGACCGGGCTGGAACAGGGCGGCCTCGTGATCGCCTGGACCTCGCCGTCGACGGCGGTGGGGCAGAGCGTGGCCTACCTCGCCGCGCCGTTCGGCTGGCACGGCGACCCGCTGCCGGTCACCCGGGGGATCGGCATGGCGGTGCTGGCGCTGGTGCTGCTCTGGCTGTGGTGGCGGGCCCGCACCCGGGAGCCGGTCTGGCACGCGGGGCTGGCGCTCGCCGCCACCGTCGCGCTCGCCCCGCTCTTCCACCCCTGGTACTGGACCTGGCCGCTGGCCGTGCTGGCGGCCACGGCGCGGCGCACCGGGTGGTTCGCGGTGGTCGCGATCGTCTCGTCGTTCCTGGTGCTCGCCGACGGTACGGGGCTGGCCCGGTACACGAAGACGGTCGGTGCGCCGCTGATGACGCTGTTGGTGATCGTGCTGGTGGTCCGCTTGGTACGGTCGGCTCGGGCGGCCCGTCGGCCGGCCGCCGTCGACTGAGGAGAGGGCGCCGGTGACCGCTCCCGGCGTCCCGCCGACCCCGCCAGACGCCCCGTCGTCCCGCGCCGCCCTGCTCGCCCGGTACGCCGGCCTGGCCGGGGCGGTGCTGCTGGCCGGCGCCGGCTGGCTGGGCGGCGCGCTGCCCCGGGCCACCCCGGCTGCGGGCCGGGGCACCGGCGACGCGTCGTGGACCGTCGGGCTGTGGCTCGTCGGCACCGCCCTGCTGGTCGGCGCCTGGTGGGCGCTGCGCCGGGGCGCGCCGTCGATCCGGTGGGCGTACCTGACCGCCGGGCTGTGGGCGCTGCCGCTGCTGGCGACGCCGCCGCTGGGCAGCCGGGACGTCTACTCGTACGCCTGCCAGGGGTGGACGTACGCGCACGGCGTCGACCCGTACGCCGTCGGCGTGGCCGGGGCCGGCTGCCCGTGGGTGGAGTCGGTCGCGCCGATCTGGCGGGACACGCCCGCGCCGTACGGGCCGTTCTTCGTGCTGCTCGCCGCGTTCGCCGTGACCCTCGGCGGGAGCCTGGCGGGCACGGTCGTGGCGTTGCGGGCGCTCGCGGTCGCCGGGGTGCTGCTGGCCGCCCTCTGCCTGCCGGCGCTGGCCCGCGCCGCCGGCGTGCCCACCCGGCGGGCGGCGTGGCTGGTGCTGGCCTGCCCGCTGGTCGGGGTGCACCTGATCGCCGGCGCGCACAACGACGCGCTGCTGCTCGGCCTGCTGCTGCCCGCTCTGCTGGTGCTGCTCCGCCGTCCCGGCCGGCGCGGGCCGCTGCTGCTGGCCGGGGCGTTGCTCGGGCTGGCCGTCACGGTGAAGGCGACCGCCGTGGTGGTGCTCCCCTTCGCGGCGCTCGCGGCGGTGCCGGGCCGCCCCACCCCCCGGGCGCTGCTGCGCGGCGTCGGCTGGTTGGCCGGCGGGGTTCTCGGCGCGGTGGCGGCCACCTCGCTGCTGTCCGGCCTCGGGCCGGGCTGGATCGGCGGGCTGACCCGCAGCGGGGACTCCGAGCAGTGGACGTCGCCGCCGACGGCGGTGGGCTTCGTCGTCGACTACGCGGGCCGGCTCACCGGCCGGGAGCTGGGCGCGGTGCCGGTGACCCGCGCGGCGGCGCTGCTGCTGCTCGCCGTGGCGGTGGCGGCGCTGTGGTGGCAGGCCTGGTCGGCGCTGCGCCGGCCGAACGACGCCCGGCAGCGGGTGGCCCGCCCGGACGCCGCCCGTGTCCGGCTGAGCCTGCGGGGCGCCGGCCTGGCGCTGGCCGCCACGGTCGTGCTGGCGCCGGTCTTCCACCCCTGGTACGCCACCTGGCCGCTGGCCCTGCTCGCGGTCGCGTCGGCGCGGACCACCTGGTTCGTGGCGCCCTGCGCGGCGGCGGCCTTCCTGGCCCTGCCCGACGGCACCAACCTGGCCCGGTTCAGCAAGGCCCCGGGCGCGCTGGCGATGACCGCGCTGGCGCTCGGGCTGGCGGTGTGGGGCCTGCTCCGGCTGCGCCGGACCGGTGCCGCGCGTCCCGGCTGAGGGCCCGGCGTCCCGGCTGGCGGGCCGGTGCCGCGCGGCACCGGCTGACGGGTCAATGATCGTGGGATGAGCGCAGCCGGAGAACCCCTGCCGGGCAACGCCACCACCGGCGTGGTGCGCGTCGGCGACACCGTGCGCCGTCCGGTCGGCCCCTGGACCGACGCCGTGGACGCCCTGCTGCAACACCTGCACGAGGTGGGATTCCCCGGCGCGCCCCGCCCGCTGGGCCGGGACGCGCGGGGCCGGCAGGTGCTGGAGTACGTCCCGGGCGAGGTCGGCGCGGCGTCGGGCACGTACCCGGTGGCGGACCTGTTCGTGATCGGCCGGCTGCTGGCCGAGCTGCACGAGGCGCTGGCCGGGTTCACCCCGCCGCCCGGCGCGGCGTGGCAGCGGCTCATCCCGCCGGACCGGGAGGAACTCGTCTGCCACAACGACGTGGCCCCGTGGAACCTGATCAGGGCGGCCCGGGGCTGGGTGCTCATCGACTGGGACGCCGCCGCGCCGGGCTCCCGGTTGTGGGACGTCGCGTACGCCGCGCAGAGCATGGCCGGCCTGCGCCCGGACCGGCCGGTGGCCGAGTCGGCGGCCCGGCTGCGCGCCTTCGCCGACGGCTACCGCCTCGACGGGGCGTCCCGCCCGGCCCTGGCCGCCACGCTGGGTCGTCGCGCCCGGGCCATGTACGACCTGCTGCGCGACGGCGCGGAGCGGCGGCGCGAGCCGTGGGCCCGGATCTGGACCGAGGACGGCCCGTACTGGCTGGCCACCGCCGACCACCTCGACGCCCACGCGGAGGCGTGGGAGGCGGCCCTGCGCTGACCGCCCGCCCACGACCGTCGGGCCGCTGCCGCTGGTCTCACGGGACCCGCGCGGCGGTGTGCCCGCAGGTGGGGCAGCGGGCGCCCGGTGCGCCCGGGCCGGGCCGGCGCACCCGCCCGCGCAGGGCGATCGCCAGCGGCAGCAGCGCGGGGCCGAGCAACGCGACCGCGACGGCCGTCGCGGCGAGTGCGTCCCAGCCCGGCTGGGGCGCGCCGCGCATGTTGCCGTCGACCGCGCCGGCCAGCGGGTGCAGGAAGAGCAGACCGACCGGGGTCAGCAGCACCAGCAGCGCCCAGCCGCCCCGGTGGTCGGCCCGCAGGGCGAGCCCGGTCCCGAGCAGCAGCACCACGACGAGCAGCGTCACGGCGGCACCGGGCAGGATGCCGCTCGCCGTCCAGCCGTGGTAGCTGAGGTACTCGTAGCGGGGCAGCAGGCTGCCACCCGCGACGCCGGTGGCGGCGACGGCGAGCAGGGGCGCCGCCCGGACGGGCACGGGTGGCCGCTCCGGGAGGCCGAGCGCCACCAGCCCGAGCCCGACCTGCGGCAGCAGCACGAAGAGCGGTGGGCGGGGCAGGCCGGCGAGGGCCGCGACCGGCACGACCGCGACGGTGAGCAGCAGGGCGAGGGCCACGGCGCGGCGGGTCCACCGACCCGGTGCCGCCGCGTGCACCCCCGCGGCGAGCAGCCAGGCGGCCCACACCCCGATCCCGATCGAGACGAACGGCCCGGCGTGCGGCACGCCCCACTGCGGCAGCGGCGGGTGCAGCTCCAGCCCCGACCAGGCGCCCGCCAGGGCGGTCGCGGTGAGAAAGGCGAGTACGGCGGCGAGGCGTACGCCCGGGATCAGGTCGGCGGCCCCGGCGGCCCGCAGCCGCTGGCGCAGGCCGCCGCGCAGCAGGTCCGCGGCGTCCGCCGGCGAGGGCCAGCGCCGACCCGGCGCGGCCAGGTCGAGGTACGTACCGACGATCTCGGCGCCCCGCGCCCGGCGGTACTCGGCCGGATACGCCCGCAGGAGGCGGTGGTAGCGCCGCTCCAGGTCGATCATGCCAGCCCCCCGGCGGTACGCGGCGCGAGCGGGCGGGTCGAGCGGGCGCGCAGCCGGGCCGTGGCCGCCTCGACGTTGCGGCGCAGGCGCTCGGTCTCGGCGGTCAACGTGGCGTCGCCGGCGGGGGAGAGCCGGTAGTAGCGGCGCAGCCGGCCGTCCACCACCTCCTCGCGGTCGACGTCGACCAGGCCGGCGTCGGTCAGCCGGTCGAGCGCGCCGTAGAGCGTGCCGGGGCGCAGCGACACCCGCCCCTCGGAGAGGGCGGCGACCTCGGCGATCAGGCCGTAGCCGTGCATCGGCTCGCCGGCCAGCGCGGTCAGGATCAGGAAGGTGGGTTCGCGCAGCGGTGTGTCCACGCCCGCAATATAACGGACGCGAAGGTATGCCGGTGTCCGTTACCCGCCGGGCGGAGGAATCTTCGGCCGCGCCGCCCGGCGGCGGGTCGGTGCGACGGGCGCACAGACGGAAAGGCCCCGGGCGGACCCGGGGCCTTTCCGTGGTTCTCCTGCTGCGTCAGCAGTCGAAGTACATGGCGAACTCGTGCGGGGTCGGGCGCAGGCGCACCGGGTCGACCTCGTTGGCCCGCTTCCAGTCGATCCAGGTCGAGATCAGGTCGGGCGTGAAGACCCCGCCGTCGAGCAGGTAGTCGTGGTCGGCCTCCAGCGAGTCGAGCACGGCCGACAGCGAGCCCGGCACCTGCTTGACGTCGCCCCACTCCTCCGGCGGCAGGTCGTAGAGGTCCTTGTCGATCGGCGCCGGCGGCTCGATCTTGCTCTTGATGCCGTCCAGGCCGGCCATCATCATCGCCGAGAAGGCCAGGTAGACGTTGGCCGACGGGTCCGGCACCCGGAACTCGACGCGCTTGGCCTTCGGGTTGCTGCCGGTGACCGGGATCCGCGTGCAGGCGGAGCGGTTGCGCTGGGAGTAGACGAGGTTCACCGGCGCCTCGAAGCCCGGCACCAGGCGGCGGTACGAGTTGATCGTCGGGTTGGTGAAGGCCAGCAGCGACGGGGCGTGGTGCAGCAGGCCGCCGATGTACCAGCGGGCCATGTCCGACAGGCCCGCGTAGCCGGTCTCGTCGTAGAAGAGCGGCTCGCCGTTGAGCCAGAGGCTCTGGTGGGTGTGCATGCCGGAGCCGTTGTCACCGAAGAGCGGCTTGGGCATGAACGTCGCGGTCTTGCCGTGGGCCCAGGTCTCGTTCTTCACGATGTACTTGAAGAGCTGGAGCTGGTCGGCGGCGTGCAGCAGGGTCGAGAACCGGTAGTTGATCTCGGACTGGCCGGCGGTGCCCACCTCGTGGTGCGAGCGCTCCACCGTGAACCCGCTGTCGACCAGCCGGCGCACGATGCTGTCGCGCAGGTCGGCGTAGTGGTCGACCGGCGGCACCGGGAAGTAGCCGCCCTTGTACGGGGTCTTGTAGCCCCGGTTGCCGCCCGGCTCCTCGCGGCCGCTGTTCCAGGCGCCCTCGACCGAGTCGATGTAGTAGTACGACTGGTGCGCCGAGGTCTCGTGGCGGATGGAGTCGAAGATGTAGAACTCCGCCTCCGCGCCGAAGTAGGCGGTGTCGGCGATGCCGCTGGCGGCGAGGTAGGCCTCGGCCTTCTTGGCCACGTTGCGCGGGTCGCGGCTGTAGGCCTCGCGGGTGAACGGGTCGTGGATGAAGAAGTTCAGCGCGAGGGTCTTCTGCGCCCGGAAGGGGTCGATGAAGGCCGTGGCGACGTCCGGGAGCAGGAGCATGTCCGACTCGTGGATCGCCTGGAAGCCACGGATCGAGGAGCCGTCGAACGCGAGGCCCTCGGTGAGAAGGTCGTCGTCGACGGACTCGACCGGCATGTTGAAGTGCTGCATCACGCCGGGCAGGTCACAGAAACGTACGTCGACGAACTTCACGTCCTCGTTCTTGAGGTATCGCAGGAGTTCCTCGGGATTGGCGAACACACGTCCTCCTGGCACGTCCACGGGTGGCTAGGCTCCTGGCGACGCTATGGCCGTGCGGTTGCCCGGCCATGTCTCCAGTGTTTCTGCCGTGTTACGTCCCTCGCGGAGCGTCATCCGCGCCGCTCGGGCGGGCCGGATCGTGGGGCGGGGCCTCGCCGGCTGTGCCAGTTTAGTGATACTCGCCCGCTCAGGACCCGATTTGTCGTCCCCGGTGCGGGCCACCGTCCCCGATCCGTCCGTACGTCCTGGATACCCTTGACCGCTGTGACCAATCCGCGTGAACACCCCGTACCGCCCGCGTCCGATCCCGCCTTCACCCCTCCCAGCCTGGGCCGCCGGTTCGGGGCGCTGGTGATCGACTGGGTGCTCTGCCTGCTGATCGCCCGCGGCTTCGCCGACCCCGTCCGCGACGGTTGGGCGCCCGTGCTGGTGCTGATCCTGGAGTACGGCTTCTTCCTCGGGCTCTTCGCGCAGACGCCGGGCATGTACATCACGAAGATCCGCTGCGTCGCCTGGGCCGACGGGGGCCGCATCGGGGTGCCCCGGGCGCTGCTGCGCGGCGTGCTGCTCGCCCTGGTCGTGCCGGCCCTGCTGATGGACCACCACCGCCGCGGCCTGCACGACCGCCTCTCCGCCGCAGTGATAACCCACCCCTGACCCCGCCCCCCTCCCTCCGCTCCCCGCCCCCTCCCTCCCGCCCCGCCCCGTCCGCGATCTTGCACTTCGCGCCCGGGCGGAAGGGGCGAAACGGACGCCGTCCGGGCCGGAACCGCAAGATCGCGAACGGGGCGGGGAGGGGAGGGGGAGACGCGGAAGGCGGGCCCCCGCGGGGGCCCGCCTTCCCGGGGGGCGGCTCGGGGTCAGCGGCCCCGTGACTGGCGGAACGCGCCGCGCGCGGGGCGCATGTTCTTCGGGATCGCGCCCTTGGGCATCTGCGGGCGGGCGGTGAGCGCCTTGAGGCGCCGGTCCAGCGAGTTGACGTCCTTGCCGCTCAGGTTGCGCGGCAGCCGCATCAGCGTCATCCGCAGCTTGCGGACGGGCAGCTCGCCCTCCTCCTGGCCGATCACGTAGTCGTAGAGCGGGGCGGAGCCGATGACCTTGGCGAGCCGGCGCTTCTCCTGGCCGAGCAGGCCACGCACCCGCTGCGGGTTCCCCTCGGCCAGCAGGATCACGCCGGGCCGGCCGATGACCAGGTGGACCATGTCCATCTGGGTGGTGGAGCTGACCGCCGGGGTGACCCGCCAGTCGCCACGCATGCTCTCCATGATCTGCGCCGCCGCGCCCGGCTGCCCCTCTGCGGCGTTCATCATCGCGCGGTTGGAGCGCAGGTTCAGCACGATCAGCAGGCAGAGCAGGGCGAACAGGATGCCCAGCGGCAGCCAGATCCAGCCCCAGAGCAGGACCGCGACCACGGTGAGCGCGAGCGGGATCAGCACCGCGGCGGCGGCCAGCGGCGCGAACCACCTGTCCTGCTTGGCGGTGAACTTGAACACCATCCCGATCTGCTTCAGCCGCTGGCCGAACGAGACCTTCTCCTGGGGCTTCGCCATGCCGCAGAGTCTAGTGGTCGCCGCACGTCGCGTTCTCCGCGGCCGGGCCGGGTGCCTCACGCCGCCGCGCCGCCCACCGGGGCCGCGAGCGGGCAGGGGCGGCGCCCGGCATCCGGTCGCGGCGGTCCGGCCCGGTCAGTGGCGGGGGAGGTAGACCCGCCAGCCGGGGAGGACGACCACGTCGAGGGCGGCGGGGCCGGCGCCGCGGCGCCCGTCCAGGCGGGCGGCCAGCGGCGAGCCTTCCGGCGCCACCCATGCCGGCGCCGCCGCCCCCCGCACCGCCCGGCGGTACGGCGGATACCGGTCGTGCCCGGGGCGCAGCTCGTCGTCGACGACCGCGCAGAGCACCTCCTCCCGGCTGGCGAAGGTCAGCCGGTTGCAGGTCCAGTAGCCGGCGTACACGTGCCGGACGCCCCGTTCGCGCAGCACGGCGACCAGTGCGGCGTGCCGGGCCTCGGCGGCGCGGGCGGCCGGGGCGGCGCCGATCGCCCCGGCGGTGGACACCGCCGCGGTGCCCAGCGTCGCCGCCAGCACCGTGGCCGCCGCGATCCGCGTCGCGGCCCGCCACGGCGCTTGCGCCGGGGTGCCGTCGGCGGCGGCATCCGGCCCGGTCGCCCGCCGCGTGGCCGACCAGAGCGGCCAGAGCAGCGCCGGAACGGAGATGAGCAGGCAGGACAGGTACCGGGCGCTCTCCGTCGGGGTGCGCCCGGCCGCGCTGCTGGCGGCGTAGAGGGCCAGCGTGGCCACGGCGGCCGCCACCAGGGCGAGCCGGAGCGCCGCCGCCGCGACCGACCGCGCGCGGTCGTCGGCGGAGCCGGACGACGGTCGTGCCGCATCCGCGGCGGGCGGCCGGGTACGCAGCGCGCGCCAGGCCGCGAGGCCGGCCGCCACCAGCAGCGGCGGCAGGGCCACCGCCCACCAGAGCTGGCCGGGCGCGCAGTGCCCCGGGGAGCAGAAGCCCATGCCCAGCGGGGGCCCGAGCACCAGCGCCCCGTGCAGCCGGTCGGCCCAGCCGGCGGACTGCCCGGAGCCGCCGGCCGCGAGCACCGCGGCGAGCGGGTCCCGCCCGGCCGTCAGGGCGTACGCCAGCAGCGGCCCCGCCCCGACCAGCGCGGCGGCGCCGAGCAGGGCCCCGGCCCGGCCGCGCAGCTCCCGCCGGCGGTACGCGACGAGCACCGCCCCGGTCGCCGCGACGTACGGCAGCACCAGCGGGTCCACCCAGAGCATCAGCCCGGCCAGGAAGCCCCAGGCCGCCCAGCGTGGCAGCCGGCGCCCCGGCCGGCCGGCCGCCAGGTCGTACGCCAGCACGGCGAGCGCCATCCCGGCCGCGTTCATCTCCGGGTAGCCGCCCCCGGCGATGAGCTGGTTCTTCACCACCCGGTCCGAGCCCAGGGCCAGCAGCACCACGACGAGCAGGGCGAACCAGCGGTCTCCCCCGGTCAGCCGCAGCGTCAGCCGCCAGGCCAGCAGGACGAAGGCCGCGTACAGGGCGAGGGTGGGCAGGCGCAGCCCGAGCGTCGACGGGCCGGCCAGCGCGAACAGCGGAGCGGCCAGGTACGCCTCCAGCGTCCCCATGTACGCCTGGCCGTAGAACCAGACGGGGAACTCCTGCCCCCTGGCGATGTGCAGCGCGGCCAGCCCCATGGTGGCCTCGTCGCTGTTGGTCGGCGGGGCGTCGTGCAGCAGCAGGCCGAGGCGGTAGCCGACCCCGGCGAGGACGGCGAGCGCGGTGAGGAGGAACGGCAGCCGGGGCGACCGCGTGGGCGGTGCCGCGGGACGCGCGTCGCGCGGCTGCTGGCGTACCCCGGCCGTCATTTTTCGATCATGGCATCCCTCGCCCGGCCGGCGGGCGAGCGGTGCCGGCGCGTCGCGCGCCGGGGTGGCTCAGGCGGCGGTGACCGGGGAGCCCTCGCGCGCCTCCAGCGCCTGCCGGTAGAGCCGCCCGGCCCGGTACGACGAGCGCACCAGCGGCCCGCTCATCACGCCCGCGAAGCCGATCTCCTCAGCCTCCTCGCGCAGCTCGACGAACTCCTCCGGCTTGACCCAGCGGGTGACCGGGTGGTGCCGGGGGGTGGGGCGCAGGTACTGCGTGATCGTGATCAGCTCGCAGCCGGCGTCGTGCAGGTCGCGCAGCGCCTGGGAGACCTCGGCGCGCTCCTCGCCCATGCCCAGGATCAGGTTGGACTTGGTGACCAGCCCGTCGGCGCGGGCCTGCCGGATGACGTCCAGCGACCGCTCGTAGCGGAACGCCGGCCGGATCCGCTTGAAGATCCGCGGCACGGTCTCCACGTTGTGCGCGAGCACCTCCGGGCGGGCGCCGAAGACCTCGGCGAGCTGCTCGGGGACCGCGTTGAAGTCGGGGATCAGCAGCTCGACGCCGCAGCCGGGCTGGAGGGCGTGGATCTGCCGGACGGTCTCGGCGTAGAGCCAGGCGCCGCCGTCGGGCAGGTCGTCGCGGGCCACCCCGGTGATGGTGGCGTAGCGCAGCCCCATCGAGACCACCGACTCGGCGACCCGGCGCGGCTCGTCGGCGTCGAACTCGGCCGGCTTGCCGGTGTCGATCTGGCAGAAGTCGCAGCGCCGGGTGCACTGGTCGCCGCCGATGAGGAAGGTGGCCTCCCGGTCCTCCCAGCACTCGTAGATGTTGGGGCAGCCGGCCTCCTGGCAGACCGTGTGCAGCCCCTCGCGCGAGACGAGCCCGCGCAGCTGGGTGTACTCCGGCCCCATCTTGGCCTTGACCTTGATCCACGGCGGTTTGCGCTCGATCGGCGTCTCGGCGTTGCGCGCCTCGATCCGCAGGAGGCGCCGCCCCTCGGGGGCGGGCGTCGCGGTGCGCGCTGCCTGGCCGGTCGTCGGCGCGGAGTGCTCGATCGTCACGAAACCGAGCCTACGCCCGGCGGCCGCCGTCGATGTAGCGCGGGCGACCGGCGTCACCCCGGAACTCTTGTGACGCCGGACACCGGGGGCGGGGAAAAGCTCGTTACACCGGCGCCGCGCGGTGCTAGCGTGCCCGGCAGAGCTGTGACGGAGCCGAGTAGCGCCCCGACCGCCAGTTGAAGAGAGCCGCCGGTTGCTGTGAGGCGGTCTGGCGCCGGGACCGCGAAGACCCTCCCGAGCTGCGGGAAGAACGGCACGCGGGCGCGGACGAGGCCGCCCGCGCGCCCAGTAGAGCCCGCCCGGCCGGCCCCGGTGAAAAGGCGACGAAACGAGGCCCCCGTACGCGGGGGTGAAGGTGTGGTGGCACCGCGAGGTTCCCGCTCGCCCACACCTCCCGGGGATCGCGTTGCGATTGATCGAGGAGGTACCACCCGTGCAACGCATCCTGTCCCACCAGCTCCCCACCCACGTCGGCGCGCCCGTCCGGATCGCCGGCTGGGTGCACCGCCGCCGGCTGCTCAAGTCGGTGGCCTTCCTGATCGTCCGGGACGCCGGCGGTCTCACCCAGGTGGTGGTCACCGACCCGGCCGTCCGCGCCGAGGTGGAGGGCCTCACCGAGGAGACGGTCGTCGAGGTCACCGGCACGGCCGTCGCGAACCCGACCGCGCCCGCCGGGGTCGAGCTGACCGCGCCGACGGTACGACCACTCGGTCCGCCCGCGGTGCCACCACCGTTCGACCTGTACCGGCCGGCGCTCACCGCCAGCCTGCCCACGCAGCTCGACCACGCGCCCGTGGCGCTGCGCCACCCGACCCGCTCGGCGGCGCTGCGCGTCTCGGCGGCGGCGGTGGCCGGCTTCCGGGCCGCGCTCGACGCCCGCGACTTCGTGGAGATCCACACGCCGAAGGTGGTCGGCTCGTCCACCGAGAGCGGGGCGAACGTCTTCGCGCTGGACTGGTTCGGCCGCCCCGCCTACCTGGCCCAGTCGCCGCAGTTCTACAAGCAGCTCATGGTCGGCGTCTTCGAACGCGTCTACGAGGTGGGGCCGGTGTTCCGGGCCGAACCGCACGACACCGTGCGGCACCTGGCGCAGTACACCTCCCTCGACGCCGAGCTGGGCTTCGTCGCCGACCACCGGGACGTGATGGCCGTGCTGCGGCACACCGTGGCCGGCATGCTCGACGCGGTGTGCGAGCGGGCCGGGGCCGCGCTCGCCACCCTCGGGGTGTCGGCCCCGGACGTGCCGGCCGAGATCCCCGCCGTGCACTTCACCGAGGCGCTGCGGATCGCCGGGGCGCCGGCCGACGAGCCGGACCTGGCTCCGGCGCACGAGCGGGCGCTGGGCGAGTGGGCGCGGCGGGAACACGGATCGGACTTCCTCTTCGTCACCGGCTACCCGATGGCGAAGCGCCCCTTCTACACCCACCCCGACCCGACGCGGCCCGCGTACTCAAACGGGTTCGACCTGCTGTTCCGGGGCCTGGAGCTGGTCACGGGCGGGCAGCGGCTGCACCGGCACGCCGACTACCTGGCGGCGCTCGCGGCCCGCGGCGAGCCCGTCGAGCCGTACGCCGGCTACGTCGACGCGTTCCGGCACGGGATGCCGCCGCACGGCGGTTTCGCCATCGGGCTGGAGCGCTTCGTGGCGCGGCTGACCGGCGCGGCCAACGTCCGGGAGGTGACCGCCTTCCCGCGCGACCTGCACCGGCTCACCCCGTAGCGCAGGAGCCGGCCGACGCCGTTGCCGACGGGCTGCACGGCTTCGGCCGGCCCACGAGGTCGGTCCGCGCGGGCGCGGTCAGGCCGTGACGAGGGTGGGCAGGTGGCGCTCGACCACCGGCAGCACGTCGGCCACGGTGACCGGGCGGCCCAGTTCGGCGGTGAGCGAGGTGACGCCGGCGTCGCGGATGCCGCAGGGCACGATCCGGTCGAAGTGGCCCAGGTCGCAGTCGCAGTTGATGGAGAAGCCGTGCAGGGTCACCCCGCGGGCGACCCGGATGCCGATGGCCGCCACCTTGCGGGCCGGGCCCCGGTCGTCCTCCGGCACCCAGACCCCGCTGCGCCCATCGACCCGGCCGGCGGCCAGCCCGAACTCGGCGCAGACGTCGATCAGCAGCTGCTCGGTGCGGCGGACGTAGGCGACCACGTCGACCGGGTCGGGCAGCCGCACGATCGGGTAGCCGACCAGCTGCCCGGGGCCGTGCCAGGTGATCTTGCCGCCGCGGTCCACGTCGACGACCGGGGTGCCGTCCATGGGGCGGTCCCACGGCTCCGTGCGCTTGCCCGCCGTGTAGACGCTGGGGTGCTCCAGCAGCAGTACGGTGTCGCCGTGCTCGCCGGCCACCACCGACTCGTGCAGGTGGCGCTGCTCGTCCCAGGCGGCCTGGTAGTCGAGGACGCCGGCGCGGACGGCCGTGAGGCCGGGGCTCGTCGTGGTCACGCGGCCAAGCCTAGACCCGTACCGGCCGGTCACCCGCAGTGACGCGGCTCACCCGGCGCGGGGCGCGCTCAGCCCCGCGGGACCCGCCACAGCCACACGTCGTCCACCCGCTCGGGCGGGCCGAGCAGCGCGGTCACGGTACGCCGGATCGCCTCCTCGTCGACCGGCCACTTCGCCCCGTGCACCTCGTCGGCGAGCACGACCGTCTCGATCCGCCAGTGCCGCAGGTCGGCGCGGACCTCCTGGCGGCTGCCCTCGGTGACGATCGGCACCAGCCCGGTGCGCCCGGCCTGGTCCACCAGGGCGCCGAACGGGCGCGGCGGCGGGCCGATCCGCCCCCGGCCGTCCGGGCCCCCCGGGCCCAGGAAGAAACCCGAGGGGATGGCGAACTCGCCCTGCCGGTGCGCCAGCGCGTACGCCTGCCAGCGCTGCCCGTCCGGGTAGACGTCGAGGGTCAGCGGCACCGGGGTCAGCACCCCGCCGGGGGAGACGTACTCCCGCCACGTCCCGGCCGTGATGAACCGCGGGACCGGCTCCCGTTCGATGGTCAGCAGCGGGGTCGGCACCAGCGGCACCAGCGCCAGCGCGAACCCCGCCCACCAGGCCAGCCGCGTGCGGTGGCGCCGGGGCGGCTCGGCGCGCAGCCGGTCGACGGCGTACGCGAGCAGTACCCCGAGCACGGGCGCCACCACCAGCGCCAGCCGGGCCGGCAGCGCGGCGTTCACCACCGGCAGGTGCCCGAGCAGGTCGAACGGCATCGGCAGCTCGGTGCGCCGGCCGTCGACCTTGGCCTCCGGGCCGAAGGAGAGCACGGTGAAGACGACGGCGGTCACGCCGAGCGCCCAGAGGGTGGCCCGGCGTGCCGCGTCCGCCCGGCGCCAGAGCAGCACGAAGCAGGCGACGGCGAGCAGCAGCAGCGGAACGCCGAAGAACGAGTTCTCCTCGGTCGGGTTCGGTGCCAGCCGGGTGCCCAGCCCCACCTCCCCGGCCAGCGAGCGGCGCGGGTACGCCCCGAAGGCGGCCACGTCCTCGGAGTGGATGACCGCGTCGAAGCCGGTGCCGTGGAAGCGCTGCGGGCCGGCGAAGTGCAGCCACAGCGGGTACGCCAGCAGCGCCCCCGCGACGACGGCCGTCGTCGCGAGCCCGCGCAGGAAGGCCGGCAGCACGGCGCGGGCCTCGGCGCGGTGGGCCGGGTGCAGCGCCCAGACGGCGACGAAGACGCCGAGCGCCAGCGCGGTGAAGAAGAGGCCCTCGGCGGCGACCGAGAAGGCGACCGCGACGAGCGCGCCGAGGATCGCGCCGTCGCGCAGCGGGCGCCGGGAGCGGCGCAGGGCGAAGGTCCGCCAGACCAGCAGCGGCACCAGCCAGCCCGCCGTCCAGTTCAGGTGGGCGTTGGCGTGCGAGACCATGCCGGGGGAGAAGCCGATGAAGAGCCCGCCGACGGCGGCGGCGAGCGGGCTGCGGACCAGGTGCCGGGAGAGCAGCCAGTACCAGGCGAACGCGGTGGCGGCCAGGTTGAGGGTGAGGATCACCAGGAAGGTCACCGGCGGCCCGAGCAGGTACGTCAGGGGCGCGAAGAGCACCGCGTACACCGTGATCGACGTGTTGACCGCGAGGTTCACCCCGTCGGGGACGTTGACCAGATAGGTGAAGAGGGGGTTGTCGCCGTGGGTCACCGCGTGGCCGCCGAAGGCCAGCAGCCACTCGAAGAGGGCCTGGTCGCTGGAGTTGACCGTGATGGCGCGCACGTTCGGGTCCCGCCACAGCCCGCTGGTCACCCAGACGGCGAGCGCCACCGCGAGCAGCGCCACGGTCAGGTCGGGCCCCCGGTGGCGGACGACGCGGGGCGGCGGGGCCGGCGAAGGCGCCAGGGACGGGGAGGTCGGCACGCAGCGGACGTTACCAACCGCACCCGGGCACGCCGGTCAGGACGCACATCCTCCCGACCGTGAATGTGTGACCGTGGCCCATGTCACAACATCGACGCATCGACGTAACGTCGCGGCAATTCGCGGGTGACCCAGTTCACAACCCGTCCCCAGGAGGCCCCCGTGCGCCGCTCCCCGTCCCTGCTCACCCGGCTGACCGGCGCGGTCGCCGGGGTGTTCCTCGCCGCCACCGCGGTGATGACCGTCGCCGCCCCCGCCCAGGCCGCCAGCCTCACCCAGGTCACCGGCTTCGGCTCCAACCCCGGCAACCTCGCCATGTACGCGTACCGGCCGGACAACCTGCCGGCGGGCGCCCCGGCGGTCGTGCTGCTGCACGGCTGCACCCAGAACGCCGCCGGCTACTTCGGCAACTCCGGCTGGCAGAAGTACGCCGACCAGTGGAAGTTCACCCTCATCGTGCCGCAGCAGTCCAGCGCCAACCAGCCGCTGAGCTGCTTCAACTGGTTCGTGGAGCAGGACATCACCCGAGGCTCGGGTGAGGCCCTGTCGATCCGGCAGATGGTCGAGCACGCCCGGAACAACTACGGCACCGACCCCGGCCGGGTCTTCGTCAGCGGGCTCTCCGCCGGCGGGGCGATGAGCGCGGTCATGCTCGCCACCTACCCGGACGTCTTCGCCGCCGGCTCGGTCGTCGCCGGCCTGCCGTACCGCTGCTCGCCGCCCGCCTCCACCAGCACCTGCCAGTACAGCGGGGTGAACAAGACCCCGCAGGAGTGGGGGAACGTGGTCCGCGCCGCGTACCCCGGGCACACCGGCCCGCGCCCCCGGGTCGCCATCTGGCACGGCACCTCGGACTCCACGGTCGTGCCGGCCAACGCCACCGAGCTGCGCGACCAGTGGACGAACGCCCGGGGCGTGTCGCAGACCCCCACCAGCACCGCGTCGCTGCCGGCCAACACCAGCCTGGAGGTGTACGGCAACAACGACGTCCGCCTCTACCGCGTCTCCGGCATGGGTCACGGCACGCCGGTCGACCCGGGCTCCGGTCCCGACCAGTGCGGCACCGCCGGCGCGTACATGCTGGACACCATCTGCTCGGCGTACCACGACGCGGTCTTCTTCGGCCTCAACGGTCCGACGAACCCCGGCCCCACCCCGACGGCGAGCCCGACGGCCGGCCCCACGCCCTCGCCGACCGCCAGCCCGACGCCCCCGCCGACCACGGCTCCGACCTGCGTGACGGCGTCCAACTACGCGCACGTCGCCGCCGGCCGCGCCTACCAGTCCGGCGGCTACGCCTACGCCAACGGCTCCAACCAGTGGATGGGTCTCTACAACACCTTCTACACCAGCACCCTGAAGCAGACCGGCCCCAACCACTGGGTGATCGGCTGCTGATCCGCCCCGCCGCACCACCGTGGCCGGACGTCCGCCGGGCGTCCGGCCACGGCCGTGTCCGGCCGGCGCCGGCGCGGAGGGATCCGGCGACGCCGGCGGTGCAGGACAGAAGTCGACCTCGACACGCCCTAGCGTGGTCCCCATGACGCCCCCTGGGACCGACCATGAGCGCCCGGAGCCCGGCCGCTTCCCGCCGACCGCCCGGGCCCGCCTCGGGACCCCCCGGTGACCGACCTGACCTGGCCGCAGGTGCACGCCCGCCGCCTGCGGCGGCACGCGCTCTCGGCGCCGGCGCCCGGCGACACCCGTGGCGCGGACGGCGATCCCGCCGGCCCGGCGACGGACCGGGTGGCCGGCGTGGTGTCCGCGATCTGCGGCGCGCACGCCCAGATCGCCTCGGCCGCCGAGCTCTCCGTCGGGCTGCGCGTCGACGGCGCCACCCGGACGACGGTCCGCGAGGCCCTCTGGACGCACCGCACGCTGATCAGGACGCGCGGGCCGCGCGGCACGGTGCACCTGCTCGCCGCCGCCGACCTGCCGATGTGGGTGGGCGCGCTCTCCGCGCTGCCGGTCCCGACCGAGGCGCAGAACGGCGGCCTGCTCACCGCCGAGCAGACCGAGCAGGTGGTGAGCGCCGTCGCGGACGCGCTGCGCGACGCCGAGCTGACCACCGCGGAGCTGACCGAGCAGGTCGTCGCGCGCACCGGCCCGTGGGCCGGGGACCGGGTCATGGAGGCGTTCCAGGACAGGTGGCCGCGCTGGATGGCGGCGATGGCGGTCGCGACCCGCCGCGGCGCGATGTGCTCCGGTCCGAACCGGGGCCGCGCCACCACCCACACCAGCCCGGCGCGCTGGCTGCCCGGCTTCGCGCCCATGGCCGGCCGGGCCGCGCTCGCCGAGCTGGTGCGCGGCTACCTGCACGCGTACGGACCGGCCACCCCGGCGCACTTCGCGCAGTGGCTGTCGGCGCCCCGGCGCTGGGCCGCCGAGCTGTTCGGGTCGCTGGACCTGGAGCAGGTGACCGTCCAGGGCGCTCCCGGGTGGGTGTCGGCCGGTGACACCGACTTCCCGTCCGACGGCCCCACCGGCGTGTGGCTGCTGCCCTACTTCGACGCCTACCAGGTCGGCTGCCACCCGCGCGAGCGGTTGTTCCCGGGCCCCGCGGGGGAGCGCGCCCTGGCCCGGGGGCAGGCCGGCAACTACCCGGTGCTGTTGGTGGACGGGACGGTCGCCGGGGTGTGGCACCAGCGCCGCTCGGGCCGGAAGATCCACGTCACGGTGGAACCGCTGGGCCCGCTGTCACCTCGGCGGCGGCGGGCCCTGGAGGCGCGGGTCGAGCGGATCGGCGAGATCCTGGAGGGCACGCCTTCGCTGACCGTCGGCCCGGTCGGCGTCGGCCCGCACGCCTAGCCCGGCCCGCCGCACCCCGCGCGAGCCGTCCGCGGCCGGGCGCCCCCCCCCCGGCCGCGGCTAGTCCGCGAGGGCGACGCGCAGGGCGGTGGCCAGGTCGGGGTGACGGTAGGCGAAACCGGCCTGGGTGAGCACGCCGGGGAGGACCCGGGTGCTGGTCAGCGCCTCCTGGGCGAAGCCGCCGAGGACCACCTTCAACGCCGCCGCCGGGATCGGCACGATCGCCGGCCGGCGCAGCTGCCCGGCCAGCTCGCGGGTGAACTCGGCGTTGGTCACCGGGGCCGGCCCGACCACGTTGACCGGCCCCGCGACGTCGTCGCGGCCGAGCAGGAACCGCACCGCGTCCAGCCAGTCCGCCATCGAGATCCACGGCAGCCACTGCCGGCCGCTGCCGAGCCGGCCGGCGATCCCCAGCCGGAACGGCAGCAGCTGCGGCTTGAGCAGGCCGCCGTCGCGGTGCAGCGGCAGCCCCGTGCGCAGCCGCACCACGCGTACGCCGGCGTCCTCGGCCGGCCGGGTGGCCGCCTCCCAGACCCGGCAGACGTCGGCCAGGAACCCCTCGCCGGCCGGCGCGTCCTCCTCGACCGCCCGGTCGCCGGTGTTGCCGTACCAGCCGACCGCCGAGGAGTTGAGCAGCGCGCGGGGCCGGTCGCCCGGCGGCAGGCCGGCGATGGTGGTCGCCAGGGCGGTGGTGGTGTCCACCCGGCTGGAGCGGATCAGCTGCCGGTACCCGTCGTTCCACCGCCGGTCGCCGACGCCCGCGCCGGCCAGGTTGATCACCGCGTCCGCCTCCGCCACCACGGCCGGGTCGAGCTGCGCGGCGGACGGGTTCCACCGCCGCTCGTCGGCGGAGCGTGGCGACCGACGGACCAGCCGGGTGACCTGGTGCCCGTCCGCCGTGAGCCGGTCGATCAGCCGGGTGCCGAGGAAGCCGGACGCGCCGGCCATGAGGATCCGCATACCCCCATCTTCGGGCACCGACGGCCGATCGGATGCGCTGAGGCGGTCACCCACCCCACCGGGCGCGACCACCGACCGGACGGCCGGCGGTCGCGCCGTGCCCCGGTGGATCAGCAGCCGGCGGTACGCGTGTAGTTGCGCGTCCCGAAGTAGAGCGCCAGGTTGCCGCTGAAGCGCACCTTGATGTCGCTGCCGTTCAGGCGCTGCTCGTAGTGCAGGTGCGAGCCGGAGGAGCCGCCGCTGTTGCCCACGTACCCGATGGTGGTGCCGTAGCCGACGGACTGGCCGACCGAGACCGCGAATCCGCTGAGGTGGGCGTAGTAGGTGGTGTACCCGTTGCCGTGGTTGATCCGCACGTACCGGCCGTAGCTGGTGTCGCCGAGGTTGGCGACGACGTCCACCGTGCCCGGGGCGCTGGCCTTGACCGGATCGCCGTGGTCGTCGGCGCGGTTGAAGTCGATGGCGTACTGCGGGCTGTGCCCGGTGCGGGTCGCACCGGACCAGGTCTGGTTGCACGGGAACGGCGCGCGGAACGACGGCGCGGCGGCGGCGGGCGAGGCCGGCGCCAGGAACGCGGCGGTGGCCAGCAGGACGACGCTGAGGGAACTGGTCAGACGGGTACGCATCCGAACCTCCACGGTCATAACCTTCGATCTGTCTGCCGGATGATGTCAGAAACTTCCGACGACCGGAATGGGTCGAAACCCTGTCGATGCGCCGGCTCCCGGGCGGCTGTGCCACCTCGTGAGCCGGCCCGGCGGTGGCGCGTACGGACGGGCGATACCGCGTCGTTTCCGGTGGAGCTGTTGCGCGGCCGCGATCTGAAGCGTCGCCAGGTAGCCGAGCCGGGCCGTCCGGCTCTCCCGGTACTCGCCCAGGAGGCGGAGTTTCGCCACGAGCAGGGCAGGCGACGCCGCGGGCCGAGCAGCTCCAGGTGGGCCGCCCGGAGGGCGCGCCGCCACCGCGACGCCCGTCAGACGAGACGAGGTGCCGGCGGAGGCACCGACTTCATCGCGACGGGTGCCCTCGGAGCCGGGCCAGCACGGGCGTGAGCGGAGCGAGCGCGTCCTCGCGTACGACGAAGCGGGTGACGCCCCAGCGGCGCCGGTGCCCGTCGATCGCGGCGACGATCTCGTCCTCGGTGCCGATGAGCACGAACGGCGTCGCGAGCAGCTCGGGTACGGTCAGCCCGACGTCGGCTGCCGTGGGCGCGGCGGCGGCCTCGGCGTCGTCGGTGACGGCCACGTGCTGCACGAGCGCCTCCAGCACCGGCGGCTCGGCCCGCCCGGCCGCCCCGGCCGCGACGCAGTCGAGCTGCTGCTCGATGTCGGCCTCGCGCCAGCGCACCGTGTGCGCGTAGCCGTCGGGCAGGGTGCGGCCGAGCCCGGACAGGCCGACCACGTCGGCGTGCGCGCCGGCCCAGCGCAGCATCGCGGAGTTCGCCGTGCCGAGGGTGAACGGGATCCGCCGCCGCACCGGTCGCGGCTTCTCCAGCCGTGCGCCCCGGAGCACCAGGTCGGGGGAGTCGACGGTGACCTCCTCGCCGTCGAGCAGGGCGCGGACGGCCTCGGCCACGGCCAGGCAGCGGCGTACCCGTCCGGCGACGTCGGGGCGCTCCCGGCCGACCGCGAGCCACTCCGCCGGGGTGTGGCCGGCGCCGAGGCCGAACCGGGCCCGCCCGCCGGAGAGCAGGTCGAGGGAGGCCACGTCCGAGGCGAGCAGCATCGGCTCCCGGACGCCGGCGTTCGAGACGTACGAGCCCAGGCCGATCCGCTCGGTCACCGCCGCGGCGGCGGCCAGGGCGACGAACGGCGACGCGGCCGCCCCGGGATGGTCGGCGGTGGACAGGGCGTCGAAGCCGGCCGCCTCGGTGCGCCGGGCCAGCTCCAGCCAGCTCGGGCCGTCGGACGGGGTCGCCTGGAGGGTGAAGGTCGCCATGGGCCCACCCTGCCGGGCACGGCCCGGCCGACCAAGCCCGACAGAGACGATTCTGCTACCGGCAGACCTACCCGTTCTGCGGCGGCGGGAGAGGCACCCTGACGAGGCGCTCGGTGCTGCCCTCGGTCAGCCCGTTGAGCGCGCGCACGAGCTTGTTCTCCTCGTAGACGAAGTGCATCAGAGGTGGATCTCGATCAGTTGGTTGCCGAAGGCCCGCAGGCGCTCGTCGGGCGTGAACGGAGGCATGAACTTCCCATGCTGTCCCGCGCCTCCATGCCCTCGGCAGTCTCCTCGCCGGGTGCACCGCGACGCTGCGGCCAGCCTACGACAGCAGGCGCGAGGACACGTGTCCCGTCAGGGCTGACGGACGGGCCGGATGGTGACCAACTCCTCCAGCCCGACGAAGTCGGTCGGATTCGTGGTGTAGAGCGACAGGCCGTTCGCGTGCGCGATGGAGGCGATCATCAGGTCCGCCAGCCGGCGGCGGGTGGTGCGCCCCGTGGCCAGGACCGCACTGGTGACCAGGCCGAAGGCCCGCGCGGCCTCGGCGTCGAAGGGCAGCGGCTCGAACACGGCCTCGGCATGCTGGAGGACGCTGGTCCGCCGGGCCCGTTCGGCGCGGTCGTCGGTGTGGTGCGGGCCGGCGGAGAGCTCCGCGAGCGTCACGGCGCTGATCACCATCTCCTCCGGCAGGTCCCCCGGACCGAGGGCACCGAGATGGATCACGACGTTCGTGTCGATCAGACCACGGACCGGTGCCTCACCACTCACGGCTGAACGGGTCCTGCTCGACCGACGAGTCGATGTCGGCGCGGAACCTCCCGCCGTCGAGCACGGGGGCCGTCGCGAAGGCGGCGAGCACCTCCGCCCGCGGGACGAACGTGCGACGGCGGAGCGGGATGAGCTTTCCGACGGGGGTGCCGTTCCGCGTGATGACGAAGGACTCGCCGGACTCGACGTGCCGCATGATCGCGCCCGAGTCGTTGCGCAGCTCGCGCTGCGTGATCTCTCGATGAGCGTGCTCTGCCACGGCGTAATCCTAGTCGAGTGTGCTACGCAGTGCTACGCGCCAGGGCCCACGGGCGTGACGACCGGGTGGGCTGGCGGGTCATGTCGACGGCTCGTCCGGGGTGGGCTCGCGCCAGCGGGCGCGCCAGGCGGCCTCGTGCGCCTCGTGGCTGGTCTTCTCCTCGAAGACCAGCTCGCGCAGGGCGCGCCGGGAGTCCGCCATGACCACCGCCTCGACCGCGACCAGCCCGACGCAGACGGCGGTGAGCAGGGCGAGGGCGGCCAGTCCCGGCAGGCGTTGGCCGACCGGGACGGCGGCGGCGAGCACGAGCACCGCGCCGACCCGGGTCCAGGAGACGGTGCGCAGCGTGCGCCACTGGAAGAGCATGTTCGCGCCCAGAAAGCCGATCACCCCGCCGAAGAGCAGCGCCACGCCGGGACCGTGCGTCGGCTCCGTGACCGGCACCTCGGGGTTAGCGACGTGGTGCGTGATCTCCTCGGCGCCGAGGGCGAACAGGATGATGCCGGCGATCATCGGCAGGTGGAGGTAGGCGTAGGCGTCCCGGGCCATCGCGACCCGGGGGCGGCCCTCGGCAGCGTGCAGGGCGATCCGGGCGGCCGGTGCGATCACGTCGTAGTGCGCCCACCAGAGCGCGGCCGTGAAGAAGATGCCGAGCACGGCCGCCGTCACCGCCGGCCACGTCGGGGCCTGCCCGAGCAGGTCGCTGCCGACGCCGACGGAGATGACCGACTCGCCCAGGGCGATGATCAGGATGAGGTCGTAGCGCTCGGTCCAGTGTTCGGCGGAGGTCACCGTCCAGCCCCAGGCGCCGGCGACCAGACCCATGCCGTACTGGAGCACGACGACGCCGACCCAGAGCCCGTCGCGCAGCATCGCGGCGAGTTCCGGGTCGTCGATCTGCGGCGGGATCAGCGCGGCGGCCACCAGCAGCAGGGTGCTGACGACCAGCTCCGGGGAGTAGTTCAGCAGCAGTCGGCGTTCCCCGGGTCTCTCCCGCGCGACGTGCCAGTACAGCATCAGGTGCACGGCCCGGATCACCACGTAGCTGCACGCGGCCACCATCGGTCCGGCGGCCACGTCGGCCGTGTCGCTGAACGCCTGGGGGAGCGAGAGCGCGAAGCAGAACAGCGCGGCCATGCCGACGACCATCAGCGCCGGGACGAAGCCCTCGCCGAGTCGGACCCGGGTGGCCACCACGCAGTGCAGCACCCAGCACCACCAGAGCACCGCGAGTACCAGCAGGGCGTGCAGGAGCTGCCGGCCGGAGATGTTGGCGGCCGTGGCCCGCGTGATGATGAAGAACGAGAAGACGAAGACCAGGTCGAAGAAGACCTCGAACCGGTCGACCCGCGCGCCGGGGGCGATCGAGACGGCCGGTCCCAACCGTTCGCGCCACCGGAAGCCGCCCACCCACCCACTCTGGCAGCGCCCCGAGACGGCCGGGCCGGAATCGGGTCAGCCCGGCGCCGGGCCGCTCGGCCGGACGCCGAAGGGCGCCCCGGTCGGTGACCGGGGCGCCCTTCGTGCCGTTCGGGGCTACAGGCCGAGCTCGGCCTCGAAGCTGCCGGTCTCCAGCCGCTCCTTGATGGCGACCAGGAAGCGGGCGGCGTCCGCGCCGTCGATCAGCCGGTGGTCGTACGACAGGGCCAGGTAGACCATCGACCGGACGGCGACGACCTCGCCCAGCTCCGGGTCGTTGACGACGACGGGTCGCTTGACCACGGCACCCGTGCCGAGCATCGCCGACTGCGGCGACGGCACGATCGGGGTGTCGAAGAGGGCGCCCCGGCTGCCGGTGTTGGTCAGCGTGAAGGTCGCCCCGGCGATCTCGTCCGGGCCGATCTTGTTGGTCCGGGTGCGCTCGGCCAGGTCGGCGATCCGCTTGGCGATGCCGCCCAGGTTGAGGTCGCCGGCGCCGTGGATGACCGGCACCATCAGGCCCCGCTCGGTGTCCACGGCGATGCCGAGGTGCTCCGAGTCCGGGTAGGTGATCGTGCCGGCGTCGAGGTCCATGCTGGCGTTGACGATCGGGTACGCCTGCAGCGCCTCGATCGCGGCCAGGGCGAAGAACGGCAGGAACGACAGCTTCACGCCGTGCCGCTGCTGGAACGACTCCTTCGCCCGCGCCCGCAGCTTGGCGACCTTGGTGACGTCCACCTCGACCACCGTGGTCAGCTGCGCCATCTCGTGCAGCGACTCGTGCATCCGCTTGGCGATGACCGCCCGGATCCGGGGGAGCTTCTCGGTCGTGCCGCGCTTGGCGCTCGGCTGCGGCTTGGCGGCCGGCTTGGCCGGGGCCGCCGCCGTGGCGGGCTGCTGCGCCGGGGCCGGCGCGGCCTTGGCCGCCTTCGCCTTCTCCGCCGCCTCCAGCACGTCCTGCTTGCGGATCCGGCCGCCGACGCCGGTGCCGTTGACCGATGAGAGGTCGACGCCGTGCTCGCCGGCCAGCTTGCGCACCAGCGGGGTCACGTATCCGGCGGCCTCGTCGCCGCCCTGTGCGGGCGCCGACGTGCGCTGCGGGGCCGGGGCGGACGGCATCGCCTTCTGCTCGGCCTCGGCGGGCTGCGCCGAGATCTCGGCCTCCGCCGACGGCTCGTTGTACGACATGCCCGGGGTCGGCTCCTCGACCTTGGGCTCGGGCTTCGGCTCGGGCTTCGGCTCCGCCTTGGGCTCGGGCCTCGGCTCCGCCTTGGGCTCGGCCTTGGGCTCCGGCTTCTCCTCGGCCGGGGCGGCGCCGGCGGCGCCGATCACGGCCAGGTCGGCGCCGACCGCGGCGGTCTCGTCCTCGGCGACCTTGATCTCCAGGACGGTGCCGGCAACCGGCGACGGGATCTCGGTGTCGACCTTGTCGGTGGAGACCTCCAGCAGCGGCTCGTCGACCTCGACGGTGTCGCCGACCTGCTTGAGCCAGCGGGTGACCGTACCCTCGGTGACGCTCTCGCCGAGGGCCGGCATCTTGACCGGGGTGCCCTCGCCCGACGAAGCCGGCGCGGCCTGCGCCTGCGGCTCCTCGACGGCCGGCTGCTCCGCCTCGGCCTGCGGCTCCTCGGCGGCCTCGGCGGCCTCCTCGGCGGGCTCCTCCTGCTGCGGGGCGGCCTCGCCGCCGCCGGTGGACTCGCCTTCGCCCGCGATCACGGCAAGCTCGCTGCCGACCTCGGCGGTCTCGTCCTCGCCGACCACGATCCGGCTCAGCACGCCCGCCGCCGGGGACGGGATCTCGGTGTCGACCTTGTCGGTCGACACCTCGAGCAGGGGCTCGTCGACCTCGACGGTGTCGCCCTCCTGCTTGAGCCAGCGCGTGACGGTGCCCTCGGTGACGCTCTCACCGAGCCGGGGCATGGTGACCGATACCGGCATCTTCAAAGACTCCTTCGTTCCCCTGGTGGGATCATCGCCCGTCGCCGGACGCCGCGGTTGTCGTGATCAGGCGTGTGCGTGCAGCGGCTTGCCGGCGAGCGCCAGGTGCGCCTCGCCCAGGGCCTCGTTCTGCGTCGGGTGGGCGTGCACGAGCTGCGCCACCTCGGCCGGGTACGCCTCCCAGTTGTAGATGAGCTGCGCCTCGCCGACCATCTCACCGACCCGGGCGCCGACCATGTGCACGCCGACCACGGGGCCGTCCTCCACCCGGACGAGCTTGACGAAGCCCGCCGTCTTGAGGATCTGGCTCTTGCCGTTGCCGCCCAGGTTGTAGTTGTAGGTCTTGACCTTGTCGGCGCCGTACTGCTCCTTGGCCTTCGCCTCGGTCAGGCCGACCGACGCCAGCTCCGGGTCGGAGTAGGTGACCCGCGGGATGCCCACCTCGTCGATGACGGCCGGGTTCTGGCCGGCGATCTCCTCGGCGACGAAGATGCCCTGCTGGAAGCCCCGGTGGGCGAGCTGGAGACCGGGCACGATGTCGCCGACCGCGTAGACGTTCGGCACGCTGGTGCGCAGCCGCTCGTCGGTCAGCACGTAACCGCGGTCCATCTTGACGCCCTGCTCCTCGTAACCGAGGTCGGCGGTGTTCGGCCCCCGCCCGACGGCGACCAACAGCAGCTCCGCCTCGACGGTGTCACCGCCGGCGATGGTGACCTTGACGCCCTTGTCGGTCTTCTCGACCTTCTCGAACGGCTTGCCGACCTTGAAGTTGATCTTCCGCTTGCGGAAGGCCCGCTCCAGCGCCTTAGACGACTCCTCGTCCTCGGCGGCGACCAGCCGGGGGAGCGCCTCGACGATCGTCACGTCCACCCCGAAGGACTTCCAGACGCTGGCGAACTCGACACCGATCACGCCGCCGCCCAGCACGATCGCGGAGGCCGGGACCCGGTCGAGGGTGAGGGCGTGGTCGCTGGTGATGACCCGCTCGCCGTCGACCTCCAGGCCGGGCAGGCTCTTGGCGTACGAGCCGGAGGCCAGCACGACGTTGCGGCCGGTGTAGCGCTTGCCGTCCACCTCGACGACGTTCTTGCCGACCAGCTTGCCGTGGCCCTCGACGATGGTGATCGCCTTGTTGCCCTTGAGCATGCCCTGCAGGCCCTTGTAGAGCCGGGAGATCACGCCGTCCTTGTACGCGTTGACCCCCGCCATGTCGATGCCGACCAGCTCGGCCTTCACGCCGAACTGCTCCGACTCGCGGGTCTGGTCGGCGATCTCGGCGGCGTGCAGCAGCGCCTTGGTCGGGATGCAGCCGTTGTGCAGGCAGGTCCCGCCGAGCTTGCCCTTCTCGACCAGCGCGACCTTCAGGCCCAGCTGGACGGCGCGCAGGGCGGTGGCGTAACCGCCGCTGCCACCTCCGAGGATGACGATGTCGAAGGTTGCGTCGTTCGGCTCGCTCACGTCCAACTCCCAGGTCGCGTCGCTGCTTCGGGGGTCACGGCGGGGTAACACGGACACACCCCACCTCGGTCATCTTGTCACCACCGCCGGGCGCACGCGTAGTGAGGTGCCCAACGACACGTCCGTGGCACGTACGCTTGGGACGGGCTTCGATGACGTGTTGGAGGGGAGACGGTCGGTGGCACTGTTCCGGCGACGCAAGAAGGCTCGGGCGGTCAGCCTCGACCGGGCCGCCGACCGCGCCGACCTGGAGCACCTGGAGGGTTTCGTGCGCAGCCGGCGCGGGGTCGAGGCCTACATCGAGCCCCGCACCACGGTCACCGAGACCACGGTCATGCTGATCGCCGACGACGGGGAGTGGACCCGCCGGCGCATCGACGGTCCCGACGGCGCCCGCCGCTTCGCGTACCGGATGGGCATCCCGGTCTACGACGTGCGGCTGATGGGTTATCCGCAGCGGATGCGCGACTTCAACGAACGCCGCAAGCGCCGCCCCGAGCTGTTCTGAGCGGGGGCGCCCGGCCGGGCGTGCGGAGGGGCCCCCGGTCGACCGGGGGCCCCTCCGTGCACGCTCAGCCGTTGGCCGCGACGTCCTCCACGAGCTGGAGCAGCGTGCGCACCGGCACGCCCGTGCCGCCCTTGGTCCAGTAGCCGGTCGGCTCGCCGGAGTGGTAGCTCGGGCCGGCGATGTCGATGTGCGCCCAGGTGACCTCGGGGGTGACGAACTCGCGCAGGAACACCCCGCCCTGGAGCATGTGACCGGCCCGGTCCATGCCGGCGTTGACCTGGGAGATGTCGGCCACGTCGGAGTCCATGCCCTTGCGCACGTCGTCCGGCAGCGGCATCGGCCAGGTCGGCTCGCCGACCGCGTCGCCGGCGGCGCGGACCCGCTCGCACAGCTCGGGGGTGCCCATCACGCCGGCGATCCGCTTGCCCAGCGCCACGACCTGCCCGCCGGTCAGGGTGGAGGTCTCGAAGAGGTAGTCGCAGCCGTCCTCGCAGGCCCGCGCCATCGCGTCGGCGAGGATCATCCGGCCCTCGGCGTCGGTGTTGAGCACCTCCACCTTCTTGCCGTTGTACATGCTGATCACGTCACCCGGCCGGTACGACCGCCCGGACGGCATGTTCTCGGCCATCGGCAGGTACGCCGTCACGGCCACCGACGGCTTGAGCGCGGCGACCGCCAGCATCGTCGCGGCCACCGCGGCGGCACCGCCCATGTCGGACTTCATCTCCCACATGCCCTGCGCCGGCTTGATCGAGATGCCGCCGGTGTCGAAGGTGATGCCCTTGCCGACCAGCGCCACCCGCTTGCCGTTGCCGCCACCGGCCGGCGTGTAGCTCAGCTTCACCAGCCGCGGCGGGGCCTCCGAGCCCTGCCCGACGGCGATGATGCCGCCGTACCCGCCGGCGGCGAGGGCCGCCTCGTCCAGCACCTCGACGGCCAGGCCGGCCTCCCGGGCGGCGTCCGCCACGGAGTCGGCGAAGGACGGCGGGCGCAGCTCGTTCGGGGCGGTGTTGACCCAGTCCCGGGTGCGCCGGACCGCGCCGCCTACGACCTGGGCGCGGGCGATCTCGGCCTGGGCGCCGGCGTCACCGGCGTCCGGCACGGCGACGAGCACCTCGGCCACCGGCTGGCGCCGGGCCGGCTGCGGCCGGGTCTTGTAGCCGGCGAAGCGGTATCCGCCGAGCAGCGCGCCCTCCGCGACCGCGCGCAGCGCCGCGGGCGCGTCGGCGTCGTCCGGCAGCGGCAGCGCGAGCGCCACCCGCGGCGCGCCGGCGAGCGCCCGCAC